>CAKTMW010000011.1 GCA_934574095.1 uncultured Oscillospiraceae bacterium
TACAGGGCAACACCCTATCTTTTAGCAGAGTTATTGTCGGGAAAAGTGTATTTTGTATTTGTGCGGTGTTACCCTAATTTTAAGATATACAAATATGTCACAGGGAAAGCAAGAGAGTTGGTAAAAGAATAGTCCGTTTTATGGTACACCCTTCCCTTTATACTAGAACCACAGACAAAGAGAGGGGGATTCATCGATGTATTACTTCAGTAGAAACAGCAGGAAAAAAGTCATTCATTCTGCAGATTGCCACCATATTCAGAATGTTGCAATTGAGGATGTCAATTCTTTTGAAACGATTTCTGATGCTTATCAACAAGGATATAGATTCTGCCGGTGCTGCAGCCCGATTGTTAAGAAGTATCGAGCTGAACGTGCCACTATTGAAGATTATTGCAAAGGCCAGGCAATTTACACATTCCTGACTGATAAATTTATAGTTGTTAGTACACCTGGAAGCAAGTGGAAGCTCATGCCGATTGATGGAGAAGAGTGCTTTGCGCTGTACCACAAAAATACACTCAATCGTGACGACGGAAGTGAAGAAGTGCCGGGCTATCATCGTCAGAGAGCAAAAGAATTGAGCCTGTCTGCCTACTTGAAATACATAGTTAGCCATGAAGTCTATCGTATGTCGCATCCACTCAAGTATCAGCCAAGAAAGGCCGATCAGGGTTCGCCGAGAAAAGGAACAAAACGATACAAAAAGCAGCAAAAGCGTGAGAAACGCATCGCAAAGCGAATGGCAGTCCGGCATGTGTTGGATTTGATTGACAATCTACATGAATCTCCGAGGACGATGGCGTAGTTATAAATATCCTAATCCTGTAGGAGCTGGAGGAAACCGAATTGTCACAGCTTTGTACAGTGACGTGAATAACACAGTACAGCTCCCTTTGAGCTTCGCAAAGAAACATGGCCACCAGATCCTGCTTTCTTGTGTTTTTCGCCTCGTCATGCTATAATAAAATACAACGCTGTCAAGTGTTGTGCGTCTTGGCAGCGGCTCTGTAAGGATCAATGCCCCGCCAAGAGGCGGGGCATTTTTGTCGTCTGATGAATGTGCGCAGCGATAAAATCGGTATCTAAGGAAAGGAGCTTTAGGCAATGGCAAATATTATTGCAATCATTTGGGACTGCGATAAAACTTTGGTCGATGGCTATATGCAGGATCCAATATTCGAAGAATATCAGATTAACCCATCTGAGTTCTGGGCAAAAGTAAATGCACGGCCAGCAGAGCTTGCAAAACAGAAAATCCGTGTAAATCGAGATACATATTATCTGAATTACTTCATTCAGTGTGCGCATAACGGCACCCTAAAGGGGCTTAACAATGCAAAGCTGAGGGAATACGGACAAAAACAAAAATTCTATAAAGGCATTCCTGAAATCTTTGAGAAAACCAAAAAGATGTTCAAGGATGACAAGCGCTATTCGGAATATGGGATTCAAGTGGAACACTATATTGTTAGCACGGGGTTTGCTGAAATTATCCGCGGTTCAGCTCTGATGCCGTTTGTTGATGGAATATGGGGCTGCGAGCTTTTGGAAACCCCAGACAGCGAGGGAAACATGGTTATCGGAGAAACGGTATACACAATTGATAATACATCGAAAACTAGGGCAATATTTGAAATCAACAAAGGAATCGATAAAATTGATGGAATTGAAGTCAATTCTAAGATTCCGGAGGAAAATCGTAGAGTTCATTTTGAAAATATGATTTATATTGCAGATGGCCCCAGCGATATTCCGGCATTTTCTGTTGTAAAGAAGGGCGGCGGAGCAACGTTTGCCATTTACCCCAAAGGTGATCCCAAAGCCATGCAGCAGGTAGAGCAAATGCGTGAAGATGGTCGTGTTGATATGTATGCAGAAGCGGATTATTCCGAGGGAACTACTGCGTATATGTGGATTACCAACAGAGTTCAAAAAATAGCGGATCGAATCCGAGATACAGAAAAAGCAAAGATTACAAATTCGGCGTCTGGAGTACCGCACCATTTGGTGTAGTAGATTGCAAGGAAACTTATTTACCTGCGATACAGCGTTGTTTGAGGTGAAAGTATGAACGCTCAAGAACGGGAAGTGTTCTGGAATACTCTTTGTGCATTATCTGGAGTTGACCCAACACAGGACACTGAAAAGCTGATGAACACTATAAAATTTCCAAAGTTCCTTTTCCGATATCGTTCAGTTACCTTAAGTAGCTTGGAAGCGTTGCGCACCAACAGGCTCTATTTTTCTTCAGCAAATTACTATGACGATCCTTTCGATACATTTTTGCATATTGATATTGAGCATATCAGAAGTGAAATCCTATCAGGACTTCAGACAGATGAGCGAGCAGCGGCAGCGGTAGAAATGGCTAAGCATAGATTTAAAGGGATAATAACTGAAGAACAAGAAAAGTTTTTTACAACCGATAATATACAACAGATGATATCAAAAGGCCTTTTAGAAGATTTCCTCAATTCTGCACTCGCCTTACGCGATGAAGTTAAAAAAGACACTTGGTCGGTCTGTTTTTCTGAAAATGGATTCAATGAGGTGCTCTGGCTGAAATATGCGGATCAACATAAAGGGTTTGTTCAAATTTACAACCTCGAAAACAATGAAAACTACCTATGCGGAAAGCAGGAAAAATGCCAGAATTGTGGAATTAAAAACTTTGGAACTCCGCTATATCCCATCTACTATTCGGACACTCCGTATGACGCTACTAACTTTGCAAAAATTGTAATGCTTAAAAAAATGGGGGAGTTTGCTGGTGTGCAGATTCCACAATATCTATACGACAGCATTGGTAACGGAATATGGGAGCGTGAAAAGACAACACTGATTAAGAAAAAATGCCACGAATACGACGAGGAATGGCGTATGATAACCGGCTGTCAAATGAAAGCTCCGGTTATGATGGAATGGATTCCAAGCGGGATTATTCTAGGCTTAAGAATGGGTGTAAAGGAAGAGAACCTTGTTATCAGCATGGCAAAAGAAGCTGGGATCAAGAATATCTATAAATCGGTCATTGATTCAAATAATAAGTTAGATGCTATACTGGCGACACCCAAATAGACATACTCGTCAAATCTAAGCGTATATAACCCCGAGGGTGGCAGGTCATTGACCTGCCACCCTCGGCTTATTTATTCTCGTAGCATTTTGCAAACATCGGCGTATGGGAGAGGTGAACTGCGTTGCCCACGCAGTATCTGCTTCGCTCAGTTATGGCGCAGTCTGCAGCACCCAGAGGAGATAGCGGTATGGCTCAAACCGTTTTCCTTTGCTGTTTCAATCAGACTGTAGATCACAGTACCGGCTCTATGCGCCTGCGCAAGTGTGCGTAAGTTCTTATTCACGGTGCATTATGCTATTATACAACAACAGATTCATCAATATCAACAGGGTGTACATGGACATAAACTCTTTAAATAATGCCGAAAAATCTGCCCTGCACCCTAAGCCCCTCCTACTTCCTTGTGTTTTTCGCCCCGCCGTGCTATAATAAAACACAACGCTGTCCAGTGTTGTACATCTTGGCAGTGGCTTTGCAAGGATCAATGCCCCGCCGAGAGGCGGGGCATTTTGTCATTCGCCGAATGTAATCCCGAAAATTCCCTTGGCCCATCTCATGCCGGTAAATAGGAGGGGATACGATGAACAGAACCCATTTTGATCAGATCATTGACAACTATGCCGCACGGTTTGTCGAGTTGAACACCGGCGACAACAACGAAGTATACAAGTGGGAGATCGCGGCAGAATTCCGCCCGATGATGGACGCCGCGCTTGCGGCGGATGATACGGACTTTCCTGCGAAGCTGGCCGCCGTCGTATTGCTGACGAAGCAGACTATCGACAACGGAGCGGAGCTCGCTTTTCATGCGTTGGCTGATTACGCGCGGTGGGAACCTCAGGCGGCACGCGCAGTACGCAACACCCTTCGCCGACTGCTTATCCCTGACGGCGGAGACCTGGAAGCCCGAACCCAGTGCTTTACAGAGCTCCTTAACTTCTGCGAGTCCATGCGGGTCAAATATTATCCGGGCAGCTGGCGGTATCGAGCGAGCATACGCCTACCCATGATGATCACGGGCTTTTATGATCCCGACCACTACTATATGTACAAGGCCTCTCAGGCTCAGGCCTATGCCGACTGCGTCGAATTCTACGATGACTGGGGTTCCGGCGCAAAGATGGATCTGCGGATCTATCATCGAATGTGCGACGAGCTGATTGAGGCAATCAAATCACACCCCCAGTTTTCAAACATAAGAGACGACAGAGTAAAATTCGCAAAGAAGCCCTTGCACCCCGACACGGAACTGCACATTCTGGCTTTTGACGTGATCTTCTGCAGCACGGTGTATAACCTCTTTGAAGGTATTCATTACAGTGTGAGGAATGCAGAAGAAAAAAGGATCCATCTGGGAAAAATGGATGAGGCAAGAAACGCGAGAGCAAATCACGCGGAGGCATTGGAATGTATGGCGAAGCTGGACTATGCGGAGGCCTTTTTCGCGGAAAAGCTCTCCGTCGGCAGCGCGGTCACCCACAAGAGGTTCGGTGTCGGTACGATCACCGGCCTGTCTGGCAAAGTCATCGAAGCGCAATTCTCCGGACTTGATCACCCCTCAACGCTCGTATGGCGTGATTGCGTCAAGACAGGATTGCTTTCCTTCAAAACGGCTGAGAATGCTGCCGAGTACGACGAGCTGGTCACACTGCTCCGTCAAGCGGAGGTGATCCGGAAAAACGCAGCGATCGCGGAGAAGAAGCTTGAACAGTACGCGGAGTATTTACAATTTGACGAATAACAACTCTACAGCAGAATCTTTATCACAAGGAGAAACCCTTTATGAAACTCATCACCTTTCTGTACGACAGCAGAGAAAACGTAGGCGTCCTGACCAAAGACGGCGTCGCTGTTCGCCCGTTGCCCTTTGCTGATATGAATGCGCTGATCCAAGCGCCCAGGGAAACGCTGCTAACCGCTGTCAAAGACGCCGCGGCAGTTCTGCCTCTGTCTGCCGTCACGCTGCTGGCGCCCATCCCTCGGCCACGACAGGACGTGATCTGTCTGGGCATCAACTACAAGGCCCACGCGGAGGAGGCGGCGCGGTACAGCTCCGAGGCATTCACCAAGGAGCGCCCCATTCCCATCTACTTTTCCAAGCGCGTGACTGAGGCCGTAGCGCCTGAGGGCTATATTGAGAGCCACCCCGGCCTTGTGGAGCGGCTGGACTACGAGGTCGAGCTGGCAGTCATCATCGGCAAGACGGCGAAAAACGCGAAAGCGAAAGACGCGGCGGACTACATCTTCGGCTACACCGTCCTCAACGATGTGTCGGCTCGTGTTTTGCAGACCGCCCACAAGCAGTGGTACTTCGGCAAGAGTCTGGACGGCTTTACTCCTATGGGCCCCTGCATCGTCACCGCTGATGAGCTCGTCTTTCCGCCTGCCCTGCATATCACCGCCCATGTCAATGGCGAGCTGCGGCAGGACTCCACCACAGACCTGCTGATCACCTCCATCGCGGACATCATCGAGGAGCTGTCCTCCGGCATGACGCTGCTGCCCGGCACCATCATCTCCACCGGCACCCCGTCCGGCGTCGGCATGGGTTTCGACCCGCCGAAATTCCTGAAGCCTGGCGATGTGGTGGAGTGCTCCATTGAAGGCATCGGCACTCTGCGAAACACGGTGCGGTAATCGCATTAGGCAAACAGGTTTTATGTTTGCTGTTCAATGTGGTATAATACGATCAATCTTGAAGCAGGAGGACGGAACTATGCGTAAGAATTTTGGAGCAAAGCCCTGGCTGTACCCTCAGCCCGTTTTGATCATCGCAACCTATGGTGAAGACGGTACTCCGGACGCCATGAACGCCGCGTGGGGCGGTATCGCGGACATGAATCGCATCGCCATGTATCTCAGCGGCAGCCACAAAACAGTGAAGAACATCCTGAGCCGCAAGGCATTTACCGTCAGCATGGCGGACGCGGCCCATGTGGACGCCTGCGACTATGTGGGCATTGTCTCCGGCAATACAACGTCGGATAAGATGGTGCGCGCCGGATTCCATGTGACCAAGAGCGAGATCGTGGACGCACCGATCATCGACGAACTGCCCATGACGCTGGAGTGCAAGCTGATCAGCTTCGACGAGGAGTCTGAGCTTCTGCTGGGCGAGATTGTGAATGTCTCCGCAGACGAACGCATTCTGGACAAGGAAGGGAAGATCGACCCGCAGAAGCTGCGCCCGATCACCTTTGACCCGGTGCACAACGACTACCTCGTCCTGGGCGAGAAAGTCGGCAACGCCTTCGAGGACGGCAAAAAGCTGAAATAAGCGCAAAGCACGGAGCCGAAAGACTCCGTGCTTTGCTTTATCTCAAAAGCTGTTTGCGAGGAAAAGTGTGCAATGATTGCACACTTTTCTGCCTTTATGGTATGCAGTCTGTCCTACATGTTTTAACTGATAGCCACTGCCGCCAATGCAACCGCAAGAAAGTCTTGAAAGCTTTTTGCGTCATACCCACCCTTATATCTTAATATATCTCGTTATATATCTCGTTGCCCGTCCCGCGCCAATTCGCTTCACCGAACCGGTTTTGACCATTGCGCCGAGGACAGCTTCGACGGTCGTGGGGCTGACATCGGGGAGAATTTTGCAAATCTCCGCCTTGGAAAGCGGGATCAGGCTGTTTAGGACAGTTGCCTCCACACGAGCCTTCTTCGTGATCTTCTTGCCGTGTACCACCGCAAACCGCTTGTCCAGTTCCTTATAGCACATATAGAGTGTGGAGAGGAAATTCTCGATAAAGGGAAAATAAGAGTTCTCGTTCGTTTCCCAGCCTGCCGAGGACTGCCGCAGGGCTTCGTAATAATACGCCTTGTAGTTGTTGATCTGCTCCTCAAAGGACACATATTTTCCGGCGTCAAATCCGTTTTTGTATAGCAGCAGCAACGAGAGCAGGCGGGACATTCTGCCGTTGCCGTCCCGGAACGGGTGGATGCAGAGGAAGTCCAGAATCACGCAGGGGATCAAAAGAAGCTGATTGATATTCGCATCGCTTCGGGCATCCAGATAGGCAAGTTCCAACTGCTCCATTGCTTTCGGCGTTTCGCTTGCAGGCGTAGGACGGAAGCGGACACGGCGGTTTCCGTCAGCGTCGATCTCTAGAATCACATTGTCGTCCGTCTTGTACTGCCCACCGTACTCATAGCCTGCAAAACTCATCATTATTTCGTGCAGACGCAGAATGTCGCTCTGCCGAAAGTCGATGTGTTCATAGCCTAAGTGGATCTCATTCAGCGCATCTCTGTACCCTGCAATCTCAGCCTCGTTGTGGTTCAGCGGGGCGCTGTTCTGATTGACAATGGCGGCGATACGCTCGTCGCTGGTCACAATGCCCTCAATGGCGTTGGAGCTTTTGATGGACTGCACCTTTGCGACAGCCTCCAGCTCCGTGAATATCTGCGTGTATTCTTCCTTGCGCACGCCAGCCATAGTTTTGAGCGCCACAATATTGGAAGTGAGGTTCACAAGGTTTGCCGGCAGCAAGCCGTTATTCAAAAAGGAGTAATCGAATCTTCTCATACTGCACCAGCCTTTCTGCACATAATTATAGCAGATTATGTGCAGAAAAACAAGCTGCTATCCCGATTATCTGCATATACTTCTTTAAGATATATGCAGATAGAGCATCTGAATAGGCAGTAAAATGAGAAAACGGCACGGGGTTTCCGTGCCGTCTGCGTCAGATCGCCTTGACTTATTTGAAGTAGGCCGCGGCATCGGTAATCCAAGGCAACAAAGGTATCTTCGACCATGTAAGTGCAATATTCAGCAAGGGGGCGTCGCCATACCTTATTTTTGGTATACCGCATTCGTCCCCATTTTCCAACCACCTCCCGTCCTTGCGCACGCCCCCTCGAATTTGACCTCTCCCGTGCCTGAACCACCCGCCAAACGCCCCGCTTACAGGTCAAATTTTTGCCTGATGCGCGTCGCCTCCGAACCCGCAAACCCTTGCGCCGCAACGGCTTTAAGTCGTTGCCGATAGGGATTCCCTCGACTGGAAGGACTATGATGCCGACACCATCTATCAGCGGGTGACCTCCAAGGTGCAGCCGGGGAGCATCGTGCTGTTCCACAACGCGGCACTGCACACGCCGGAAGCACTGCCGCGGATTCTGGAGTATCTCATCAACGAGGGCTACACCGTGCTGCCCATCAGCCAGCTGATTCTGACGGGGGACTACACCATCGACCATACCGGCCGGCAATTTCCGGCGGAGACATCTCCGGCCACGTAACGAACGCGGCAAAGGAGAAAAGTCCCATACCCGCCGTCGCGGGTATGGGACTTTTCTTCACGGGTATCAGCAGAAAATCATAGACGAGAGTCCGCTACATTGCCTTTTCCGGGAAAGCACCGGCCATATGTCTGACAGAATGCCGCGCTGCGGAAGGGTTTACTCCCAGCGGAAGAAGCGGATGGCCAGGACGGTGCAGACTAAAAAGCCGCTGGCGCTCGCCGCCGGAGAGACTCTTGACCGCCGCGTTTGCCTTATCGCCGATGCGGAACTGCCCACACAGCTTCCGCCAGTCGGCGGGAGCACGGTACAGGCTGGCGGTCTCCTCGCAGAGTTCCGAGACCCGAATCTCCGGGTGATAGTTTCCCTCCTGAAACTGTACGCCGATACGCTGGAAGAGTTGGCGGCGGCGTTTCTTCGGATTCTGCCCCAGCAGGCGAACCGTTCCGCTGTCGGCCAGCTTTGTGCCCAGGATACACTCGATGGTGGTGCTTTTTCCCGCGCCGTTTGCCCCCAGCAGCCCGAACACCGTACCGCCGGACACCGAGAGGTCCAGGTGATCCACGACCGTTTTTCCGTTATAGGACTTGGTGAGCCCCTGCACAAAAATCGCTTCGCTCATTCTCCAAGCCTCCTGACCGCCCGCAGCTCGATATAGCCGCGCCGGCCGCGGGGCTCCAGCTGGATGCGGGGGCTCTCGTCATCCCAGCGGTAGCCGATGATGGAGGGGTCATAGCCGTCCATGGCGGTCTGCACGGTGCGGATGGCTGCGCAGTAATCCTCCTCCCGGAAGGGCTGTCCCTGGAACATCAGGTACTCCGCCTCCGGCAGATGGATGGTGTCAAAGCCCTCCGGGATGATGCCCATGTAGTCGGTCTCCACCTCCACGCCCTGCACATAGGTGGAGGTATCGGGCTTCCTGTACCTGGGCGGCAGCCATAGGGCGACAGGCTCGCCGCAGAGAGACTTCATGCTCATGAGGATGCCCCACACGTCGCAGCTGACCTCCTCGCAGTAAGGAAAGTAATCCTCCGCCCGCTGGCCGCGTTTGATGATGCACAGGCGCTCCGGCTTGCGGACCGCCTGTATGAAAATGGGTTGAATATGGGACACGTCGATGTTCTCCTTTCTCAGTTCACGGTATTTTACGCCGTAAGGGACGAAGAACGTGACCGGTACTGGGCGCCGCATATAGTCGCTGGGGTTCAGACCGAATTCCCGGTAAAACGCACGGGTAAAGGTGTCTACATTGGTGAATCCGGCGTTGTAGGCCGCGTCAATGACCTTGACATTTCCGGTTTGCAGCTGCTTTGCCGCCTGGGTGAGCCGGTATTTGCGGATGTACTCTGTGGGCGTCAGCCCCAGACAGTCCCGGAATAGCCGGTAGGCGTACCAGGGGGAAAACAGCGATGCGCGGGCCAGGTCGGACAGGCTGATCTCTTCCGTCCGGTTTTTTTCAATGTAGTCCTGCATCCGCTGGACGGCCAGAATCTGCTCTTTCATGTACGTTCCCCTCCTTACAGCCTACATTCTAGTCCGCCGGACGGAAAATCTCTCGACGTTTCTTGCTATGTTTGTATTGTGCTATCGGGGAAAGGCTGTGCGGATATGGAGCCTTCCGTCTTCATATTGGGCCGTAATGGCGCCGCCCATTCTCTCTACCAGCAGTTTGGCGATGGACAGGCCGAGACCCGTGGCGTTCCGGGGCGTTTCCACGGTGTAGAAGCGGTCAAACAGCCGCTCGGCCTGTACGCGGCTGAGGGACGGCGCACGGTTGGAAAACGTGACGGCGCCATCCGGCAGCAGAGTGACCGTAAGGTCGCCGTCCGCGTATTTCAGGGCGTTGCTCAGAATGTTGCCGAATACCCGCCGCAGCGCGGCGGCGTCCATATGCCGGACGACTTTGTCCTCCGGCATATGGACCTCCGGCGTAATGCCATGCGCGGTCAACGCGCCGTAAAAGGCCGCAAGGCTCTGCTCCAGAATGTCGTTCAGACAGACGGCCTCCGTTTCCAGTGTATCGGCTGTGGCGGTGATGACGGAGTAGCGGAACAATTCCTCCGTCAGACAGCGCATGGCGTCGGTCCGCTCCCGGACGACGGCGAGATACCGCGCCGCCTTTTCCGACTGCGGTTCCTGGTCCAGCAGGTCGAGATAAGGTAATCCGCCGCGCCGCCCAGCAGCAGGTCGACCTTGTCCTGCACAGCGGCCTTGGCGCTGACCACGATGACGGGAATACCCTGAAGGCGCGGCAGCACCTCCTCGCCGGACAGCCCCGGCAGCATCAGGTCCAGCAAAATAAGGTCCGGGCGGCAGCTTTTCAGCAGCAGCAGCGCCTCTGTGCCGGAATAGGCCCGCAGCACCGCGTAGCCCGCCCGCTCCAGCACCTCCTGCTCCAGGTTCCCGATGGCGGCGTCATCGTCAATGATGAAAATCGTCTGCATATCGGTTCATACGCCTCCTGTCCTTATTGCTGTGCGCGGTACCAGTCCAGTACGGCGCTTAGATTTTCGGATTTGACCCGCTGGCCGCCGTGAAGCATCATATCCAGCATATCATCCTCCTCCGGCGTCCGGTCCTCTTTTTCGGCAAGAGCCTTACCCGCCGTTTTCACCATGATCTCCATGATGGGCCGGTAGACGCCGTGCAGCTTCTTGACGTCGAAATTGCCTTGCAGGGTGAATACCGGAATATGGGCGGGGACCGCCGTCTTTTCCCGCACATTGTCCGTCTGCGTCCATACCCACGCCGCAGACGGCCCGCACCTGATAGCGCTTGGCCGCGGCGGCGTAGCCTTTAACGGAGCCGGCCATGATCCAGCCCAGGTAAATGACCTCCCCGTTGGCGGGGACCGCTTTCTTTGCCTGCGCGGAGGAATAGGCCGGAAGCCCCGTTTCCTGCGCCAGCAGCCTGGCATAGCGCTCCGTGCTGCCGGTGTTGGTGGTGTAAATGATCGCGTTCATAATAATAAACCTCTTTTCCAAAGGTGCAGCGCATAGCCGCAGCCGGTCGATTTTCGACTGGGTGCTTTCTGCGTGAGCGGGGAATATCTGTACGCAAAAGCTAACTAATAGTAGTTAGTTGTATTGCGGTGTATGAATTTTCTTTTGTCAAGTGGGCGCAAAGGGACGCGGCAGCATTACGGGAAAGGCGGAGTAACACATCCATGCTTGATTTGCCGCCTGCCGGGGTGTTATACTAACCTGTACGAAGGAGTAATTTCTGCCATGAACAACACGAGCCATCCCATCGCCTGCTATCATCTCCCCGGCCTGTTCGAGTGCTACGAGCTGTACCGGGTGTTTCTCCCCCTGTACCGCGCCCACCGGGAATATTTCTACGACTGGTGCGATATCGGCTCTCTGTACGGCGCGCCGGAGGACTGTCTCTGGGGCGGCGGCCGTATCGGAAGCGGTAGCCACGCCCCCCGGGAGGTACTGGCCCTGACGCGGGAGTACGGCGTCTCCGCTCGCCTGACCTTCAGCAATTCCCTGCTGCGGCCGGAGCATCTGGCGGACGAAAGATGCAACGCCCTGTGCCGTCTGCTGGCGGAGAGCGGCGGCGTGGAGAACGGCGTCATCGTCCACGCGGAGCTGCTGCTGGACTACCTGAAGCGCACCTATCCCCAGTTTTATCTCGTCTCTTCCACCACCAAGGTCCTGACAGACTTTCCGGACTTCCGCCGGGAGGTGGAGCGGGAGGATTTCCGCTATGTGGTGCCGGATTTCCGGCTGAACAAGGCCTTTGCCCAGCTGAACGCCCTGCCCCAGCCGCTGAAGGACAAAGTGGAATTTCTCTGCAACGAGTGCTGTTTCTTCGGCTGCCGGGACAGGAAAGCCTGCTACGAAGCGGTCAGCCGGAAGAATCTGGGCGAGCCCGGCCCGGAGCACCGCTGCGCCGCGCCGGACGCTTCCGAAGGCTACCGCTTCTCCAAGGCCATGGAAAACCCCGGCTTCATCGACGTGGAGGATATCCGGGACAGCTATCTGCCCATGGGGTTCTCCCACTTCAAGATTGAGGGCCGGGGCCTCGGCACCGCGCTGATCTTGGAGTTTCTGCTCTACTACCTGACCAAGCCGGAGTATCACCTGCGGGTACGGGAGGAAATCTATCTGGATAATATGCTGGACCTGTTCTGACCGCCGCGTCGGCATTTTTCCGGCAGCTGTGGTAACATACACCGGCTTTGACATCTCACCGGACGCCCCGCGTCCTTCTCACGAAAGGAATTGTTATATGGATATCATTCAAACCCTTGCCCAAGAGCTTGACAAAAACCCCCAGCACGTGGAAAACGTTGTCCGCCTGCTGGACGAGGGAAACACCATCCCCTTCATCGCCCGCTACCGCAAGGAGCTGCACGGCGCCATGGACGACACCGTCCTGCGGACGCTGGAGGAGCGGCTCCAATACCTGCGGAATTTAGAGGAACGCAAGGAAGCGGTGAAAAAGGCCGTCGCCGAGCAGGGCAAGCTGACGGAGGAACTGTCCGCCGCCATCGACAGCGCCAAAACCCTGGCGGAGGTGGAGGACCTGTACCGCCCCTATAAGCAGAAGCGCCGCACCCGCGCCACCGCGGCACGGGAAAAGGGGCTGGAGCCCTTGGCCCAGCTGCTGCTGGCGCAGGAGCGGGACTGTCCCCGGCCGGAGGACGCCGCGCAGGCGTACATCGACCCGGAGAAGGGCGTGGAGACGGTGGCGGATGCCTTACAGGGCGCCAACGACATCATCGCCGAGACGCTGTCGGACGACGCGGCCATCCGCAAGGCGCTGCGGGAGCTTCTGACGCGGCAGGGCCGTCTCCGCAGCCTGGCTGCCACGGAGGAGGACAGCGTCTACCGCCTGTACTACGACTTTGACCAGCCCCTTTCCAAGCTGGCCGGCCACCAGATACTGGCCGTGAACCGGGGCGAAAAGGAGGGCTTCCTCTCCGTTACCGTGCTGCTGGACCGTGACGCGGCGCTGCCGCTGATGCGCCGCGCCGTGGTGAAGCCCGGCTCCTCCGCCATGGAGTTCATCGAGGCCGCCTGCGAGGACGCCTACGACCGGCTCATCTACCCCTCGCTGGAGCGGGAGGTCCGATCCGCACTGACGGACAGCGCCAACGAGGGGGCCATCGGCCAGTTCGCCCTGAACCTGAAGCCCCTGCTGATGCAGCCGCCGGTAAAGGGCAAGGTCACCATGGGTCTTGACCCCGGCTACCGCATGGGCTGCAAGGTGGCGGTGGTGGACGGCACCGGCAAGGTGCTGGACACCGCCGTGGTATACCCCACCTACGGCCAGCGGCAGAAGGAAGAGGCCATCGTCACGCTGACCAAGCTGATCCGCAAACACGGCGTGGAGCACATCGCCATCGGCAACGGCACCGCCAGCCGGGAGACGGAGCAGATGGCGGTAGAGCTGATCCGCCGGGTGAACGAGGGCGGCGCTCACGTCAGCTATATGATCGTCTCCGAGGCGGGGGCCTCCGTCTACTCCGCCAGTAAGCTGGCCGCCGAGGAGTTCCCCCAGTACGACGTGAACCTCCGCAGCGCCGTGTCCATCGCCCGGCGCTTGCAGGACCCGCTGGCGGAACTGGTGAAGATCGACCCCAAGGCCATCGGCGTGGGCCAGTATCAGCACGATATGCCCCAAAAGCAGCTGGACGAGGCGCTGGGCGGCGTGGTGGAGGACTGCGTCAACGCCGTGGGCGTGGATATCAACACGGCGTCGCCGTCTCTTTTGCAGCGGGTGGCGGGACTGAACGGCACCACGGCGAAAAACGTTGTCACCTACCGGGAGGAGAACGGCGCGTTTACCTCCCGCGCCCAGATCAAAAAGGTCCCCAAGCTGGGGCCGAAAGCCTTCCAGCAGTGCGCGGGTTTCCTGCGGGTGCCGGAGAGCAAGAGCGTACTGGACAACACCGCCGTCCACCCGGAGAGCTATGACGCCGCCAAGGCGCTGCTGGAGCTGACGGGCTATACGCTGGCCGACGTGAAGGCTGGGGGCATCGCCGACCTGCCGGAGCGCGTCAGAGCCTACGGCGAGGAGAAGGCCGCCCAGACCATCGGTGTGGGCGTGCCCACGCTGCGGGACATTGTAGCCGAGCTGCTGAAGCCGGGCCGGGACGTCCGTGACGAGCTGCCCAAGCCTATCCTGCGTACCGACGTGCTGGAGATGAAGGACCTGAAGCCCGGCATGGAGCTGACCGGCACGGTGCGGAACGTTATCGACTTCGGCGTGTTCGTGGATATCGGCGTCCATCAGGACGGCCTGGTGCACATCTCCCAGGTGTCCAACAAGTTCATCCGCCACCCCTCGGAGGTGGTGTCCGTAGGGGACGTCGTCAAAGTGGTGGTGCTGGAGGTGGACGAAAAGAAAAAGCGCATCAGCCTCAGCATGCGTCAGGCATCTCACAAAGAGCGGGGTTGACCGCCGCAATCGAGAATAACCTCACCGGAAAGGACAATGGACATATGGAATACAACAAAAAAATCGCCGATATGCGCAGCGGCGACGCCGTAGAGGGCTTTTACATTCTGAAGGGCGCTTACCCCAAGACCACGGCGGCGGGCAAGCCCTTTCTCAGCGCGTCGCTGTCCGACACTTCCGGCGTCATCGAGGCCAAGGTGTGGGACTATTCTGGCCCCATCGGCAGCGGCGACGAGGGAAAGGTCATCAAGCTGCGGGGCACGGTGTCGGAATACCGGGGCAGTCCGCAGATCGTCATTGACCGCATCCGCCTGCGCGCAGAGAACGACCCGGTAGACCTGAGCGCACTGGTTCCCGTGGCTCCCATCGACGCCGACGTGTATCTGCAAAAGGTCGATGACATGGTGGACAGCATAGGGGACGCGGACTATCAGCGCCTTTGCCGGGAGCTGCTGCGGCGGCATCTGGCGGACTTTCAGCAGATCCCCGCCGCCAAAAGCGTCCACCACGGTTTTCTCCGGGGTTTGCTGATGCACACGGTGGATATGCTGACCATGGCGGACTTTCTGGCCAATCAGTACCGCGCCATCATCGACCGCGACCTGCTGCTGGCGGGCACGCTGCTGCACGATTTCGCCAAGGCCAAGGAATTTGCCTTCTCCGAGCTGGGCCTGGTGACCGGTTATTCCACCAGTGGGCAGCTGCTGGGCCATCTGGTGATGGGCGCCCAGGAGGTGGCCGACACGGCAAAGGAGCTGGGCGTTCCCGATGACAAGTCCATGCTGGTGCAGCACATGATCCTGTCCCACCACGGCGAGCCGGAGTTCGGCGCCGCCGTGCGCCCGCTGTTTGCCGAGGCGGAGCTGCTGTCTCATATCGACGCCATTGACAGCCGCATGGAGATATACCGCGAGGTGCTGAACGACTTGTCGGTGGGTGAGTTCAGCGACCGTATTTTCGCCCTGGAGCGGCGGGTCTATAAGCCCCATGAATTGCATTAAAAAGGAAATGCCGACCCTCCGGTCGGCATTTCCTTTTTTGTTATGGCGGCGAATGGGGTCGGTCGCCGCTCTGAGAGAGAAAAGGACGGCTTTATTCGCCGCGCTTCCGTGCGGTCCAAGCCATACCGGCGGCGGAGACCAGAGCCATGCCCGCGTACAGGGCGACGCCGGGGTCGAAGGTCTTGCTGGATTCCACCTTTGTGGGGGTCTCGGCCTTGGGCTCATCCTTGATGTAGGGATTCGTGGCGTTCGGGTTGTTGCCGGTGCTGCCGCCGTTGCCGGGGTTAGAAGCGGCTTCCACCGTTGCGTTGACGGTCACCACAAACACCGCGTCGTCGCCGGTGTGGATGTACATGGTGTCGTGGTAGGTCCCGGCGGAAAGACCGGCCTTGGGGGCGACGGTGACGGTCAGACCGTTGATCGTGGCAGCAAAGCTGCTGCCGTCGTCAAAGTCAACTTTGCTGATGGAGCCGTTGGTTCCGTTATAGGAAACGGTGACGGTCTGAGCGCCAGACGAGGTGAAGTTGAGTGTATGCTTATCAACGCTGTAGACCGGGGTGGGTTCCCACTTGGCGTAGTATCTGCGGCCATCTCGGGAGATCGAAGTTGTCGGCTCACCGATGTATTTCCCGTTGTTGTCAGCGGCCAGCTTACTGTTGTCTGAAAAGTCGGCATCACTGTACCAACCGTCGAAGATAAATCCGTCCTTGACCGGAACGGAAAGGGTAAAGCCACCAAATTCTGTGCCGGTTTCAAAGGAACCGCCGTTGGTGCAGGCGATGATGCCAGTATTGTTCATTCTGTTAGCGTCAAAAAGATTGTCCATTACTGCGGGAACAGATGTATAGAACACGGCCGCTGTGTTGGCAAACACACCGTTTGTCTCCTCGTTTCCGTTGCTCTCCTCTTTGCCCGGAGTGATGGTCAGTGCGCTGTTGGTCAGGACGACTGCTGCGAACTTTGCGCCGCTGAAGGCGCATGCGCCTACCTTCGTCACGTTGGGCAGGTCAACTGCGTTAGTGAACTTTGCGTTGGCAAAAGCGTTGTAACCAATCGTAGTTACAGAAGCGGGAAGAGAAAGGACTGCACCTGCCGCGCCGGAATCCCGAAATGCCTGGTCGCCGATGGCGGTCAGGGCATTGGAGAGGGCAACATTGGCCAGCGCCGAGTCTCCTCTCAGCGCACTGGCACGAATATTGGTCACAGAACTCAAGTCAATAGTGGACAGCGCTTTGCAGCCGCTGAAACTGAATTCACCGATCTCGGTGACGGATGCAGGCAAAACGACCTCCGTTAGGGCCGTACTATTATAACAGGTCCGGCTGCCGACTGTGGTCACACCATTTTCTATCACCAGTTTTGTGATCTTACCAACATAGCTGTTCCAAGGCCGCACGCTGCCAGCCAGGTAGTCGGCCATCGCGCCACTGCCCGATATTGTCATGGTGTAAGTGTCCGTTTCACCGTTTTTTTCCAGTTTCCAAGAGACATTCTTATAAATATCTGTGGAGAAAGGCGTTTGGGTACCATATACCCAGGTGTTGCCTGTGATGGTCTCGGCCTTTTCACTGGTGCTATCCGCGCCACAAAAGCCGGTCAATACCGGATCATCCGCCCAGGCGGTGGCGCACAGGCTCAGCGCCATGACCAGCGCCAGAAGGACACTGATAAGTTTTTTCATGCTTCATTTCTCCCTTGTTGTAGATTTCAGGTCTCGCCGTTTTGGCGTACACCAAAACGATAACAGCCCATGGGCTGTTATCCATGATGGGTTCATTATAGCATTTGCCGCCAAAATGTCACGGCTTTTTTGAAATGTAGCCAATTTTCTGCTTTTTGCACAAAAACGGCGTGAGCAAAATATACATTTTGCCGGATGCGGATGGCGGAGACATAGCGGCATTGAAGGAATAGTATAGGAAAAGGGGAATGGGCCTTTGCCCATTCCTCTTGTTCACTGTTTTGAACCGCTAAGTCCTGAGACGCTTCTGCCGCTCTGCCAGCCGGATGACACGGGGGCGGTTATAGCGCTGCACCACCACAAACGCGCCGTCCAGACACGCGGCCAGGACGGAGGTGATCACAAACACAGGCAGCGCACCGCACCATGCCGCGGCCAGAATGGGCAGGAAGCTGAAAACGATGATGGTCTCATGGACCAGCTCCGCCTGGCACATGGCCTGGGCGATCTCGTCCCAGGTGTGGATGCGGGGGTCGAACAGGTTGGGGTCAAAGGTGGGAATATGCTCCTTCCAGCGCTTGACATGGAGCCTTTCGTATAGGGCCATCTCCGCTCTGCCGCTCTGGAACCATCTGCGGGTGCAGTCCGCCCGGTTCCGCATGGCCGCGCTGTAAACCCCGCCGATCAGCAGCCGGACGCAGAAGTGGTAGGCCACCGTGCCGAAGGTGATGGCCAGCGTCAGCGCGGTATCGTCTCCGCAGCGGAGATACCGCCACGCGAATAGCGCCGTCAGAAGACACAGAACGCCTGCCGCCAGCTTCATGATCCTCGCCATAGCCACCCCTCCTTGCCGCGCATAAGGCTGAAGCCTATTATATACCGCCCGACAGCTTTTGACAAGCGAAACGCCCGCCATCCCCAATCGGGGATGGCGGGCGTTTTTGTGATACTGCAATGCGTAAAAGGTGTGAGACTCAGTCCTCCCGCTTACGGCGGAACCGCAGGACCACCGTGCCTGTGCAGGCGCCCAGCGCCATCACCGCGTAGGGCGGCAGGCCCATATCGCCGGTCCCGGCGGATTTGACGGTGTCGTCCTTCTTGACGCTGCTGCCACCGCCGCCGGTGGACGCCGGGGTGTAGCCGATGGCGTACAGGCCCAGCTGGTCGGCGGGGATGGTCAGACGGATGCAGCCGCTCTGCTTACCGATCTCCACGGCGCTGTCCGCCAGCTCCTCGGCGATGACCTTGCCGTTGGCGTCCAGCAGACTGCGGTACACCTTGATGCCGCTGCGGCTGGTGTCATAGGGGATGATGAGCTCCAGCGTATTACCGGACTGCTGGTCGGAGCCCTGAACGCTCAGCGCAAGGTTCAGCAGATCCAGCGTCTTGCCGCCTGCCTTTTCCCGGATGGCCTTCTGGTGGGGGTCATTTCCGTCAGTGGCGGGCTGGTCGATGGTCATGCTGGCGGTGACAGAGCTTGCGTCCTCGTCGTTGTCAAAGACGCTCTCCGCCAGACGGTCCAGACCGCCCACCACGATATCGAAGGGGATCTGGGACACATCCAGCTCGCTGTTGATATCCTCGGTGCGGACCTTGATGGCGCTCATCTGAACATCCTTATCCTCAGTGGTCAGCACCAGCTTGGCGGTGACGGTCTTGGCGGGATTCGTGTTTACCTTGACCACGATGTTATACTCGCCGGAGGGGACGCCTGCCAGAGAGAAGTTGCCGTCCGCGTCGGTGGTGGTGCGGCTCAGGGTCTTGGTGCCCCGCACGATGGTCACATCCGCGCCGGACACGGGGCCGACGGTGCTGCCGTCCTTACCCTGTACGTAGATCACCTGGCCGCTTACGACATGGATATCCTCCGGGATGTCCTTGACGGTCAGCGTCACGCTGCCGGAAACGGTGGTGTAGCGGTCGGTATCCGTGGGGATGGATATGCCGTCAGACGGTTTTTCAGGTCTGTGTTGTAAGTACGGATGGTGACAGCGCTGCCGGTTTCATCAAACCATATCTCGGTCAGCTTGTTTTTCTCCTTGATTCCTGTAATCATTTTGAATTTCACCTCATTTCGGATCGCATTTGTAAAAGGCCTGTTTTTGCCGGAAAAAGTCCCGTTCAAGGCCGGCAGAATTCACGGATTTTCTAACGGAAACGCCGCAGACGATGCGGAGCCGTTTGGCGCTCCCACAAAAAGAAATCTGCGAAAAATTACGGTCTTGACCGTAAAGCAGCTTTCCCCACAAATAGGAGAAATCACGGGTGTAAAACGGAACTGTTTCTTGAAAAATTTGCGGATTGTTTGCCGTTTTCTCCGAATGTCGTTTTCTATCCCTGCCCCGGAATCTCACCGCGGCGTTGCCTCGCTCACTCCCTGCCGGAGAGGTCATCGCAAGGTCATATCCCATTCGGACGGTTATTCAGTTTTCAATTTGTCCCTCAATAGGTAGGCAGCGAGAAGGGGCAAAAATTAACCCTCTCTGCAATATTTTTGCAGTGCCTATAACGGCAAAAAGAGCCGGTACACAGCACATCAAATCAGCGGGAGATGATCTCTCGCTATATCTTTGATGAAACTATGTACCGGCTCTGCTATTCAGAAACCTTCAATGTCTGCTATTTCCGCTCCACAGGCAGACACTGCATCAGGAGCGGCGCAACTGCAATCTCTTTCGGCAGCTGCCTTGTGTTTCACTCAGATATTCAATTGTGGCTCTCCAATGAGAGCATATAGATTATATCATATAGAACACTTGTTTGCCGAGCGTTTTCGGCATATTGTGACAGGAAAGGCGGCTGCCGTTTCCGACAGCCGCCTTTGGGTTAATCATTTGATCTTACTTTACACTGCGCTTGTTCTTTCTGCCGTAAATGGTTGTTGCGGTTACTGCGCCGCCACTGGCAAGCAGCAGAACAAACCATAAGGCAAGGTTGCTATTATCACCGGTTTTCGGAGAATCAATTGGTTTGGCTGTTCCGTTTGTACCAGTGCCAGCGCTACCACTGTTTTTGCTCCACTGAGCATAAAGCACGGTATCTTTGTCAGTCAATGTAAAACTATCGCCCGGTTTGTAAGCAGTACCCCTGCCATCTGCCTGTGTATTCCAGCCGGTAAAGGTGTAGTTGCTGCGGGTAAAAACATTTTCTGCAACGGTCACACTTTCTCCTGCCGCACCAGTTGCTGGATCTATTGCTCCTTCGCCGCCATTTGCATCATAAGTTAACTTAACTTGAAGTTGCGTGACATTTTCCTGATATCCACAATACTTGCATTTTTTTGTTACAGTACGGCTTATCGTGCCATCAGCATTCGTAGTCCATTCACTTGCCGTAGTATCAAACGCATTATCCTTATAACCTTCGGCATACAGACTAATATTGGAACCATTAACATGATTGTCGTACGTAACGCCATCTGCCGTCACACCGCTGTTATGGTATGCCTCGGCATCAACCATTTTGCTATTCTGCCAAACGGTAGTGTTACCGAAGTTTACAATAGTTCTGCCTGTATTATTGCCGGATTTACCGCCATAGCCAAACAAACGAGAGCAGGTTGTTTTATCTGTATCTACCCCGTTTACAACATTGCTGCCGGAAATATTGATGACATACTTATAACCCCCATGTTGCTGTCATTGATGTTCAGCACTGGTTTCAGAAACTCACCGGAATTATTGACTTTACAACCGTTGAAATTTACTGTGATGTCATGCTTTCCTGCACTATAATCGGTGTAGACATTGATGACTTTGCCAGAGGAATTAAACGTGCAGTTATCGAAAGTCATCACGGGAGAGCTGTATGTCCAGATGGCGTAATCTTTATTTGGGCAGTTGAATGTGGTATTTCTGAATATTGCAGTCTGATAACCCCAGTAGAAAGTCTTGCCGTTGATCATGCAGTTTTCAACAATAGTATTGTTGGCACGGATAAAGCCAAGGTAATTTGCGCTATCTGCGCTGCCCGAACGGAGCGTCATATTTCTAAATGTAATTGTTTCTGCCCCGTCAAAACTGTAATCGCCGTTGTACTCTGTACCGAAATTAGCTGGATCAGGAACTTTTGCACCGATATTCCACCCTGTTTTATCAGTTCCCTGACCTACAAATGTCAGGTTTTTTCCCTTGGTGTGTCCCTCGCTGGAAACACCGTACAGTGTGTAGTTGCCTTCACTCAGTTAGATGGTATCGCCACTTTTTGCAGCAGCCACAGCCGCAGCTACCGTCTTATAAGCTTTGTCACTGGTTGTACCGACTCCCACCTGCGTATCATCACCATTTGTCGCATCCACGTAGATTGTTGTGCCGCCAACAGGCTCCTCCGCAAATACGCTTGGTGTGATTGAAAGCGCCAACACCAACGCCAACAAACACGAGAGAACCCCTTTCATTTCCGTTTTTCTTTTCATCGTACTTCAGCCACACGCTCCCAATTCTTCATAAGAGCCGAGCCCATTCCCTCCTTTTGAATTTTGATAAAGTGTACCTTTGCAAAGGTACACTTTCCCAAATTATTGATTCGTTTTATTTAAGCGGTGTTTTCAAATTTCCGAGCTTTGTCATAGAATGTTCCAACAGGCATATTACAAGCTTCTGCCGCTTGTTTCAGCATCATTTTCTTCGCACGCCATGCCCTATGGACTTCGTGAAAATTGTGCGGCAATAGCACGCCATATTGGATATGACAATATCCGACGAAGTGCCTTTCCCTATTCCGCTCCGGTGCTGTTCCGCAGTTCCACAGGGTAATCTTTGGGGTTTTCAATGTTCACCTCGTTGCTGAAGAAGGTGCACCGGTCCAAAATCAGCCCCGTCCGCTCGCCGGGGATCTGCGCGATCTGCAAAGCGGTGCCGTTGCGGGTGAAGGAGGTATTGTTGATGTTGCTGCCGCAGCTGATACTGAATGTGCTGTCCAGCCGCAGGGCCACGCCGTTCCGGTCGAAGCGCACCCCCTCTTCGCAGAAGAGCCACCCGCCGCTGCTGGCCTGGGCGGCAATGTCCCAACCGGCAAAGCGGCAGCTTTTCAGATGCACAGGCGCGCTGGCGTCCAGCCCCACGCTGCCGTTCCCGGAAAAGGTCAGTCCCTCCAGCCTTACCCTGGGAAGGACGCTCTTTCCCTCGCTCATGGGAGCTACCGTCAGCGGCGCGGCCAGCACCGTGCCTTCCTCATGGCCGTACAGCGTTATGGGACAGCCCACCGTCAGCGGCGCGTCATAGCTGACATTGGGAAGATACAGGGAGACCGCCTTCGTCTCGCTGCTCTCCAGTGCGATGTCGTCCAGCAGCGTCTGCAATTGGGCCGCCGTCTCCAAGGGTGTGTCCTCCCAGTGGTACTCCACCGCCGTCTGGGCGGCACATTCCACCGCCTGCCGCAGTGTGATGGTGTCGCCGTTTTTCATTTCCAGCGTCCATGTGATCTCGTTGTACCGGCATTCGCTGTTTCTCTCCAGCTCCCGGTACAGCAGCGCCTCCGTAACGGCGGCGTAGTCAAAGATGGGCTCATACAGCGCACAGCACGCGCCGCCTTCCGGCGCGGTGACCGCTACCGTCCAGTCCGCCATCAGCGCGGAAAAAGCCTCTCTGGCGTCCCGGCTGTCGTCCACGTCCTCCACATAGAGGGTCAGCGGCCCGGTATCGGTCGTATCCGGCGCCAGCAGCTGGCTCTGATAGCCGCACAGCATACTGCCGCCGTCGATCCCAGGACTGAAGGCGGTAAATATGTGGTACAGCCGCCCGTTCGCGCCCTCGTAATAGGTCTGGCACTCCCGTCCATACCGGGCGGCGATATCCTCGTCTTCAACCGGCAGGGAGACGGCGGGCGTCTGACTGTCGTATTGCCGCTCCGGAGTCCCGCCCAGCAGCACTGCCCCCACCGGCAGCGCCAGCGCCAGCAGGGCGCACAGTACCCCTATCCGCCACTGCCCCCGTCCGGCGGGAAGCTCCGCCACGGTGCGCCGCTGCACCTGCGACGCCGTACAGCGCGGGCAGAAGGCGGCCTGCTCCGGCAGTGACGCGCTGCAGTGGATGCAATTTTTCCTGTTGTATGTCACGGTGGTTCAAACCTTTCCAAAAGAGTCAAAGCTTTCTATTCAAACCGGCAGGTGTCCGTTGCCTCCTGATAGCCGTAGGGGTTGGCGATATCCACGCCGTTTTCCGCAAAGCGGCACGCGTCCAGCAGAAGCCACGTGCCGCCGGGCATCCGGTCGATCTGGATGGCCGTGCCATTACCGGTAAAGTCTGTGTTGTTGGACCCGCCCCAGGAGGTGGTGTATCCGCTGGCAAGCCGCAGCGCCGTGCCATTGCCGGAGAAGGTGCAGCCCCATTGGCTGTACACCCATCCGCCGTCTACCGCTTCCGCCGCCACGTCCCAGCCGGTGAAGCGGCAGCGCTCCAGATACGTGGGCGCGGCGGCGCTCAGGCCCGTGCCGTTTCCGCTGCCGGTGAAGGCGATCCCGTCAAACCGCACATAGGCGGCGCTGCGGTCCGTATCGGCCAGCGCCGTCACCGACACCGGCGCGGCGAATACCGTGCCGCTGCCCTGAAATTCCGCCGCGCAGAGCACCGACACCGGCGCGTCATAGGTGACGCCGGGCAGGATGATCTCCACCTTAGTGTCCGCGTCGTACCGCCGGGCGACGTCGTCCAGCAGCGCCTGCAATTCCACGGCGGTGTCCATGGCCGTCTCCCGCCAGTCGAAGGTCACCGTCTCCTGCACGGCGCACTCCACCGTCTGCCGCAGTTGGATCACGTCGCCGTTTTTCATTCGCAGCGTCCACAGGATATCGTTGTGGGTGCAGGTGCCGTTGGCGGTCAGCGTCCGGCACAGCAGCGCCCCCGTGCCGGACCAGTCGTAATCCGGCTCGCCCAGCGTTACCCGGCCGCTGCCGTCGGATGCCGTCACCGTCACGTCCCAGTCCTTCAGCAGCGCCATGAAGGCTTCCGCGGCGCTCTCGCCCGTGGTGGCGTTGACGGCGAACACAGTGGCGGGCCGGTTGTCCTGACGGTCCGCCTGAAGCAGCGCCGAGAAATACCCCGCCGGCGGCGTACCGCTTTCGCCTTGGGGCGAGAAGGCCGTGTACACGCGGTATTCCTGCCCATCCGCGCCGGTGTAGTAGGTCTGGCAGGCCGCCAGATACGGGTCCGTCTCCTGCACCGGCGGCTCGTTTGCCGCTTCGCCTGCGGGGCTCGCCGCCGGATGCCGCAGCGCCAGCGCCAGTCCCGCTATGACCGCCAGCGCCAGACATACCGCAAACAGCCATTTCCGCCGTCTGTGCCGGGGCATGGGCATGGCCTGACGCTCCACCAGCGTACTGGCGCAGCAGGGACAAAAGGCGGCGTCCTGGGGCAGGGAAGCGCCGCAGTGGGGGCAGATTTTTGCGTTCTTCCCGCTCATAGCGCCTCCCGCAGCTCCAGCACTGAGCGGTACCGCTGGTCCGGATTCATCATGGTGCAGCGCCGGACGATACGTCCGGCCTTGCCCTCCGCCAGCTTCCGGGAGGGATGCTCTCCCGTCAGCATCACGTTCAGCAGCACCCCCAGCGAGTAGATGTCCGCCCGCCCGTCGGTCTGAGACAGGCCGAACTGCTCCGGCGCGGCGTACCCCGTGGTGCCCAGCACCACCGTGTCGGCGGTGCGCTCCGGCTTCACGATGCGGGACGCGTCAAAGTCGATTAGCACCGCGTCGCTGCCCCGCAGGATCACATTGCTGTCCTTCACGTCCCGGTGTACCGCTCCCAGCGAGTGCAGCACCCACAGCGCCGCGCAGACGTCCGCCGTCACCTTTTTCGCCTCGTTCCAGTCCAGCAGGCCGCCCTCCAGCAGGAACAGCAGCGTGTCCCCCTGGACGTATTCCTCCAGCACCGCCACCTGGCCGCCGGCCTCCGCCACCTCCTCAATCCGGGGCAGGTGGGGACACTCCACCGTCAGCAGGCGGCGATATACGTCGCCGCTGCCCGTAAACTGGCGGAACACATAGCGCTTGCCCGTCTTCCGGTGCCGCAGCAGCGTCACCGTGCCACGCGCACCCTGCTTCAGCACCTGCAACTGGTCAAAATACAGCGCCACGGCCCGCAGCAGCTCCTCATACATAAAAAACCCCCTACCCTATGCAGCCCGCATATTGTTTTTGGGAAAAATTTTAGTACAATATGTACAATATGCAGTATAAAGGAAAAAACCAACAAAGTAAAGGCGGCAAGAGAGAAATGGAACGCAAGAGCACAGACCAGTTACAGCAGGAATTGATGACCGGTAACGACCTCGACCGTGTGCTGGCGGACAACGACGGCAGTTTCCAGGGCTACGCCCTGCTGGAATGGCTGCAGGAGCTGTTCCGCCGCCGCGGCATCTCCAAAACGGCCCTGGCCAAGCAGTCCGGCATCAGCGAGGTATACCTCCACCAGGTGTTCTCCGGGCGGCGTACCCCCTCCCGCAACCGGCTTTTGTGTCTGTGCTTCGGGCTCAGCGCGTCGGTGGAGGAGACCCAGGACCTGCTGCGCCACGCCCGGCTGGCGCCCCTGTACTCCCGCGACCGGCGGGACGCCATCGTCATCTTCGGCCTCAGCCACGGCATTTCTCTGGCGGAGATCAACGACAAGCTCTACGCCGAGGACGCCGACACCCTCTGCTGACATGGGGCCTGAAATGAAAAAACACCGGAAAGCGCTGCTTTCCGGTGTTTTTGTCGGTTGCAAAAGCCCAGCGGCGGCGGTGCCGGGGTGTATGGAAAGTACATTCGGCACGTGTTTGTTTGGAGCCGCCGCCGCGGGGCGGATTGCCTTGTCAGGCGGGTGCGGGCGCGTCAGAAGCCCTTGCCCAGCGTCACGGCCTCGTACAGCCGCTGCAAGTCGTAGACGCTCACCTCTCCGTCAAAGTTGACGTCGTAGGTGGCCAGCTTCTCGTCAAAGCCGTCCGGCTTGCTGATCGGCTTCTGCTCCTGGGTCATGTATTCGTACATGTTCTGCATATCCACGACGTTGGGCTCTCCCGCGTTGCCGCTGGTCTTGCCCAGAGCGTAGTCGCCGATACGGACGTTCAGCTTTTCCACGATATCTGCTGTGCCCTCTTTGTCGCTGTGCCACCGCAGGGTATAGCGGATCGTTCCGCCTTTGACTTTGTCAAAAGTGAAGACACTAAAGCTTTGCGCGTCCTCCTGCGGCTTGTTGTTATAGCTGTTGCTGTTATTGCCGTAGTCCGCGAAGAAGGATTGCAGCTTATAACCACTGGGTGCGTCAACAGTGAAATTTGTGATAAAATTAGTATCCTCCCCCAAAATTTCTTTTAGAGTGTGCTTAGGCATGAAGGCCAGCTGGCCGTCACGCTTTATGATGTTCCACGTGCCGGCACCACCGGTAATATTATAAGAAACGTTATCGGAATCGACATGTATCCGGTTAGCCGACACATTCTGCACCTTAGGCGTCGGCACAGTGTGGGTAAAGTCTGCATAGTTGATGGTGATCTTCAGCAGGTACTTGTTGAGTATCTTTCCGCTGCTGTCCGCCCACACGACGGCATAGAGGTACTTACTGCTGCCCCCAGGGGAACGGATCGTGGAATCGCTTCCGCTGACGGACACCGTGGCAGCGGTAAAACCCTGGCCCGTTCCGGTGGAGCCGTACTCGCTGAAATCCGTCCACTTGCCATAGCTGCCGTTCAGGTAATCCTCCAATTGGCTGTGGTTCGTGCTGTGGACGACCTTGACGGCGCCGTTTTCCGTATAGAAATGAACGGGAAAGACGATGTCGTCATCCGGCTCAAGGATAACGGAGTTCAGCATGGCGGCCTTCCAGTGGCTGAGGGTGCCGCTCTTGACATTGATGACCAGCTCGCCGGTGCTTTGCTCATAGTCATAGGTGTAATCCTCGCCATACACCAGCCCCTTGGGGGCCACCAGTCCAAAGCTGCCGGGGACGGGGTCGACCACCGTTCCGGTGTTTTCCGTCGGCGCGATGAAACCGTTTTCCGTGAGCCGCTGGTCCAGGGGGGTCAGGTTCCACTTGTAGTCAAAGGCGGTCGGAACTTCAATAGTGACCGTAAAGCTGCGCTTTGCCACCACATTTCCGCTGCTGTCCGCCCACACGGCGATATACCGCCGCCAACTGCTCCCGGCGGAAAGACTGACGGACGCCATGCAGCTGTTTTCATCATAAGTTGTAACGCCAAAGGGCCACGTGGAACCGGGACGGGTACCCCTTTGCTCACCGTTCCATTCGATACCGCTGAAATCGTTTTTCAGAAAGAAGCCGACATTCCGATCGTCGGAGGTCAAGTAAAAAATGGTGGAATCGGTAGCGCCTTTGCCGAGGGGTTCGGCAAAACCAAAAGTGATCCCATAGAAACCGATAGCTCTGTTGATGTCATCGTTTTGCGACAAAAGAGTTTGGAGAGCCTGCTTCCAGTGGGAGGATTCTCCTTGCAGCAGTTGGATGGTCATGTGACCGGTGTCAGGGTCATAGCGGTAGGTGTAATCTGTGCCGTTCTCCAATCCGGCGGGGATATCGGCATAGATCTGATTCTCTGCGGGTTTGACGTTGTACCCGGCGGTCTCCAGCGCGGCTTCGACTGTGTTGCCTTTCTGGGGATAGCAGAAGCCTTCCGTTTCAATATTGACCTTCAGGGCATATTTGGCAACGACCTCGCGGTCGTCATTCCGCCAGACAACCAGATAGTAAAGGCTGTAAGGTTCCACATTCGCGATGCAGTCTACGCCGCTCTCAGTAAAGACATCCGCGATGCGGAATCCCATACTGCAATAAGGCTGGTAAAAGCGCCCAAAATTTCCGTTGATGAAATTCGACAACGCAGTATTATCATTGGAGATCAGATAAGCAAAGTTGGTGCAGCCCTCCGGCGCGAAATAGCTGATGACACAGTTGACGGCATCTGTGATATTGCTCTGAAACCAACTCAACGACTGATTGTACGCTGCACGCCATGCTTCGCTGCTGGCAGCCCTCAACGTCAGCGTCATTTCGCCGGAGGACGGAGAAGTGACGGATAGGGAAGCCAGATCGTTATAGCTGTTCCAAACGGGAACGTTGACATTATAGGTCTCTCCCAATGTGGGATTCTCAAACCCCGCCCTCTTCAGCGCTGCGTCCACATCTCCCGACGCCACCGCCGCGCCGTCGTCCTCGCCCTCGGTCTCCATGACCTCCGGCGGGATGATATTCTGATTTTCGGGCAGCTGCTCGCCCTTCTGGGGAATAGTCTCCTCCAGCTGCGCCGCCCCCGCCGTGGATGACGTGTCATCCACATCTGCTGCCCACGCTGTGGGCAGCAGGGACAGCGCCATCAGCAGAGCCATCAGCAAACTAATGGTCGTCTTCATACGCGTTTTCTCCCTCCTGCAAGCGCCAGCCGCCGCTCCGGCGGCAGACATAATTTTCATAATATTCTATTTATACACGATTTCTACCGAAAAAACAATATGCCCATAGCATAGTTTTTGGCTTTTTTTCCAAAACTTGCTGCCGCGGTGGTGTATTCCGGCACTTTACAACTGTGAAAAAGTGCGGTAGAATGGAAAAAACACCCAGAAGGAGGAGCTGCCCCCATGACCGTCACCGTCCCGCTGCCCCAGGGCGGCTATCCCGTCCATATCCGCGCCGGTCTTCTGGACCGATGCGGCGCGTATCTGGCGGCGCTGGGCATCCGCCGCTGGGCGGTGGTATCGGACGAAACGGTAGCGGCGCTGTATGGCGGCGCGGTGCTGGACAGTCTGGCCCAGACGGGCCTTTCCGCCCGGCTGCTGACCTTCCCGGCGGGGGAGGCGCACAAGACGCCCGATACCGTCCTGTCCCTGTGCCGCCGGTTGGCTCAGGCGGGCTTCACCCGTGCCGACGGTCTGCTGGCCCTGGGGGGCGGCGTCACCGGCGACGCGGCGGGCTTTGCCGCCGCCTGCTATCAGCGGGGCATGGCTCTGGTCCAGGTCCCCACCACGCTTCTGGCCCAGGTGGACAGCGCCGTGGGCGGCAAAACGGCGGTGGACCTGCCGGAGGGCAAGAACCTGCTGGGGGCCTTCTATCAGCCCCGCCTGGTGCTCATCGACCCGGACTGTCTCGCGGCCCTGCCGCCGCGGGAGATACGCTGCGGCGCGGCGGAGATCATCAAATACGGCCTTATCCGGGACCCGGCTCTGCTGGATATGATGGAAGCGGACGCGCCCGACTGGGAGAATGTCATCGCCCGCTGCCTGACCGTCAAGGCCGCTCTGGTGGCCGCCGACGAGCGTGACGCCGGGGAGCGCAGGCTGCTGAACTTCGGCCATACCTTCGGCCACGCCTATGAGGCGGCGGGCGGCTATACCGCCTGCACCCACGGCGAGGCGGTGGCCGCCGGAATGGCGGCCATGCTGCGCTGGCAGCTGCGTCGGGGCGACGATGTGCGGGCCGCCTATGACCGGCTGCTGTCCCTGCTTCGCCGCTGGGACTTGCCCCATACGCTGCCCTGCGGCGGCGCGGCGGCCTATTTGAAACAGGATAAGAAGCGGGAAGGGGAGACCCTTCACGCTGTATTGCTGCGTTCCGCGGGGGACGCCTACGTGGCGGACGTTCCTCTCGCGGCGCTGCTGGAGGGGCTGGCATGACCGTGCGGCTCTGTCCCGCCCGTCTGGCGGGCTGCGTCACCGTGCCGGACAGCAAGAGCGCCTGGCACCGGACGCTGATCTGCCGCTTTCTGGCGTCTCAGCCTCTGCCGGAGCGCCTCTCCGGCGATGATGTGAACGCCACTCTGGCGGGGCTGTGCGTCCTGGCCCAGGGCGGCGGAGAGATCGATTGCGGCGCGTCCGGGACGACGCTGCGTTTTTTGCTGCCGCTGGCTATGGCCCTGGGCCGCGTTGAAACACGATTTACCGGGACGCCCCGCCTGTTGGAGCGGCCCTTGTCCGCGCCCTATCCGCTGGTCCGGGAGGAGGACGGCTATCGTGCCGCCGCGCCGCTGACGCCGGGGCGCTATGCCCTGCGGGGGGATGAGACGTCCCAGACCGTCAGCGGCCTTTTGCTGGCGCTGCCGCTGTTGTCCGCGCCGTCGGAGATCGTGCTGACCACGCCTCTGGTGTCCCGCCCCTATGTGGATATGACGCTGGACGCCCTGCGGCGGCACGGCGTCGCCGTACAGCCCGCGGAAACGGGCTGGTATATTCCCGCGCCCCAGCGCTTTCGGCCTGATGAGACCCCGGTGGAGGGGGACTGGTCGGCGGGGAGCTGGTGGCTGACCGTCAGCGCCCTGCAAGGGGGCGGCGTCACCGTGGCGGGCCTGTCGGCGGACAGCCGTCAGGCGGACCGGGCCGTTACCCGCTATCTGACACGTCTGCCGGAGACGGTGGAGGTATCCCAGACGCCGGACCTGCTGCCCACCCTGGCGCTGCTGGCGGCCATGACGCCTCAGACGACCCGCTTCACCGGCGGCGCGTTCCTGCGCCGGAAGGAGAGCGACCGTCTGCGCACAGTGGCCGCCGTGCTCTCCGACCTGGGGGCGGAGGTGTCGGAGCTGCCGGACGGATTGACCGTTACCGGCGGCAGCGGTCTGACCGGCGGCGTGACGGTGGACGCCTTCGGCGACCACCGCATCGCCATGCTGTGCGCTTGCGCCGCCCTGTTCTGCCGTGAGCCGGTGGTGCTGCGGGGCGGAGAGTGCGTGTCAAAATCCTACGAGAATTTCTGGCGTGACTACGCCATGCTGGGCGGAAAAGCAGAAGTATTGATGGAAAGTTGAGGATAAGCCCATGATGGACTATACGCTGTTCGGGGAGTCTCACGGCCCGGTGGTGGGCGTACTGCTGCGGCATGTCCCGGCGGGTATCCCGGTGGACGGGGAACAGATGGCGCGGGACCTGCTGCGCCGCCGTCCCGCTGATGGGCTGTCCACCTCCCGGCGGGAGCCCGACGATGTGCGCATCCTCTCCGGCGTGTTCCGGGGCCGCACCACCGGTATGCCTCTGGTGCTGGTGATCCCTAACCGTGACGTCCGGTCCCAGGACTACGAGCCGCTGCGGACCGTGGCCCGTCCCGGCCACGCCGATTATACCGCCCGTATCAAGGCCCATGGCTTTCACGACTACCGGGGCGGCGGACACTTTTCCGGACGGCTCACTGCGCCGCTGGTGGCGGCGGGCAGCATTGCCAAAACGGTGCTGGCCAGCCAAGGCGTCACCGTGGCGGCCCGCGTGGTGGATGAGGAGGACCTCCGCCGCCGCGCCGCCCAGGCGAAAAGCGAGGGCGACAGTGTGGGCGGCCGGATCGTCTGCACCATCGACGGCCTTTCCGCCGGTATCGGCGGCCCCGACTGGTACGACGCCGTGGAGAGTGAGATCGCCCGCCACGTGTTTGCCATCCCTGCCGTCAAGGCCGTTGGCTTCGGCGCGGGGGAGGACTTCGCCGCTATGCGGGGCAGCCGGGCCAACGACCCCCTGCGGACTGACGGACAGCGGGTCTGGACCGAGACCAACCACAACGGCGGCGTCAACGGCGGCGTCACCAACGGTATGCCGGTGGTGTTTACCGTCACCTTCAAGCCCACCCCCACCATCGGAAAAGAACAGGAGACGGTGGATTTGGAGCGGATGGAGAACGTCATGCTCTCCGCCGCCGGACGGCACGACAGTTGCATCGCCCTGCGCGCCGCCCCTATCGTGGAGGCCGCCGCGGCCCTGGCCATCTGTCAGCTGTGGCAGGAGGAGCCTGCCGACGATCTGGCGGGATATCGCAATGAAATCGATAGAATCGACGGCGAGATAGTGGACCTGCTGGTAAAAAGGCTGCAAATAGGGCGGAAGATCGGTGCGTTAAAGGCCGCTATGGGCGCAAAGATACGGGATAAAGCGCGGGAATCGGAGGTGCTCCGCAGCCGGGGCGACATGGCCCCGGAATACCGCGCCGCCATCCAGGCGGTGTTTGAGACCATCATGGCCCAGACCCGCGAGGTGGAGAGATGACGAAGCATCTGGTCCTGATCGGCCTGCCCGGCAGCGGTAAGACCACCGTGGGACGTCTGACGGCCCGGCGGCTGGCCCTGCCTTTTTTTGACTGCGACAGCCGGATCGAGGCGGAGACGGGGGCGGCCATTCCCACTATTTTTGCCCGGCGGGGCGAGCCCTTTTTCCGGACGGAGGAGAGCCGTATCCTGGCGGAGCTGCTGGCGGGTCCGGTAAGCGTCATTGCCACCGGCGGAGGCGTCGTGGAGACGGAAGAGAACAGAAGATCGTTGAAAAGCGCCGGGCTGGTGGTATTGCTGGATCGGGATATTCGGGATATCGCCGCTTGCGTAGGAAACCGGGAGCGGCCGCTGCTGAAGAGGTACAGTCTGGAGCAGTTGGCGGCGCGGCGCCGGGGATGGTATCTGGACTGCGCCGACGCCGTGGTTCGTGACGGTACGGCGGAGGAACTGGCGGCGGAGATCGCCGGGATATGGAGGAGAAGATGAAGCTTTTGATCGTCAACGGCCCCAACCTGAACCTGCTGGGCAAGCGGGAGCCGGATATCTATGGACATGAGACGTATTCCGACCTGTGCGGCATGATCGCGGATTACGCCCGTGAGCGGGGGCACCAGGTCCGCTTTGTCCAGTCCAACCATGAGGGCGTACTGATCGACGTGATCCAGCAGGCGGGGGAGGACGGCACCCAGGGCATTGTCATCAATCCTGGAGCCTACGCCCATTACAGCTACGCCATCCATGACGCCCTGCGCTCCATTGCCGTCCCGGCGGTGGAGGTCCACATCAGCGATATCTCCGCCCGCGAGTCCTGGCGTCACGTGTCGGTGACGTCGGCCGCCTGTGTCAAGACCATCGCCGGAGAGGGCTTTCCCGGCTACCTGCGGGCCATTGACGCCCTGGAAGCCATGGAGCGGACGGTATAAAGGAGAGACTTATGTACAAGCTTTGCGTGATCGGCGACCCGGTGGCCCACAGCCTGTCGCCCGCCATCCATACGGAGTTCCTGCGGCAGCGGGGGCTGGAGGGCGGCTACACCGCCGTGACGGTCCGCCCGGAAGAGCTGGCGGCCTTTGTGGACAGCGCCCGGCAGGGGGACTACGACGGCTTCAATGTCACCATGCCCCATAAGCGGGCCATATTGCCTCTGCTGGACGCGGTGGAGGGCGACGCTGCCGCCATGGGTGCGGTGAACACTGTGGTGGCGCGGCAGGGACGCCTTACCGGCTATAATACCGACGGCGGCGGATTTCTCCGCTCGCTGCCCTTCCCGGCAAAGGGAAAGCTGGTGATGATCCTGGGGGCGGGCGGCGCTGCCTCGGCGGTGTGTCACGCCGCGGTCCGGGCTGGAGCGGTGGTGGCGGTATGCTGCCGCCATCCGGAAAAGGCGGCGGCGCTGCCCGGAGCGGTCTATCCCTGGCAGACGCTGCCGGCCCTGGCGGCGGAGTGCGATGTGCTGGTAAACGCCACCCCCCTGGGTATGACGGGTTATGAGCAGTTTCCGGATTTCCGCTTTTTGGACCGGTGCCGGGGCTGGGTCTATGACCTGGTGTATCAGCCCAGAGAGACGGCGCTGCTGGCGGCGGCAAAAGAAAAGGGCCTGGAGACCATCGGCGGTCTGGCTCTGCTGCATGCCCAGGCGGCGCTGGCATTTGAATTGTTCGTTGATGAGAGGTGACGAAGAGCGCCCCTCCGGCTTGCATCGCCGGAGGGGCGCTCTTTCCATAAGATGAGGATGAATGTTACTTGTTTTCGGTGTCCTGCTTGCTGTGCAGCTTCTTCTGCAGCCAATCCTTGCCGTCCACATAGCGGGACACGATGAAGGACACCACGTAGTCGCCGGCGGAGTTGACCATGGTGGCGGGGGGGTCCACCAGGTTGCCGATGGCCAGGGCGATGGGGTAGGCCACAGCCAGCTGGTCGGGGAAGAAGATGGTGCACACCACCAGCTCGCCGGTACCGCCGCCGCCGGGGATGCCGCTCATAGCCACAGAGGAGAACACCGCCACGATGATGGCCAGGATGGCCTTATCGGTGGAGAAGTCCATGCCGAAGATGCCGAACAGGAAAGCCACCTTGATGATGGCGGACATGGCGGAGCCGTCCATATGCATGGTGGCGCCCATGGGCAGCACGATATCGGACACATCCTTGCTGATGCCGGTCTCCTCGGCCACCTCCATGTTGGTGGGGATGGTGGCAACGCTGGAGCAGGTGCCGAAGGACACCGCGGCGGGACGGAACAGCTTGGAGAACATGACCTTGGCCGCGCCTCTGCCGCCGCCGAAGCGGGCATAGATGGGGAAGAAGATGAGCATGTAGGCGAAGCTCATCACGTAGTAGATGATCAGGGTACGGCTGTAATCACCGATCAGTTCGGGACCGTAGGTAGCCACCAGGCTGGCGAAGAAGCCGAAGAAGCCGATGGGGGCATAGTAGGTAATGATCTTCACGGTCTTCATGATGCAGTTGGTGATGTCCTCCAGGAACTGGGCCGTCTTGGTGGCGGGGCCGCCGGACAGCTGTACGCCGAAGCCGAACAGGATGGCCGCCACGATCAGGGGCAGGATGGCCCGGCGGCTCAGCAGTTCGGTAAAGTCAGGCTTGGTAAAGAAGTTGACGATCATGTCCTGGACGCCCAGGGTGTCGCCGATCTCGCCCTCCACCACGGTGTAATGGCCGCTGACCAGGGGGAAGATGCGGCACACAATGTACATCAGCACACCGGCGATGGCGGCGGTGGTCAGGAAGGTGGCGATGGTGGTGCCCATGATCTTACCGGCCCGCTTGGCGCTCTTCATATTGGCGATGGCGGAGCTGATGGAGCAGAACACCATGGGCACCACCACGCAGAACATCATGTTGATGAACACGGTGCCCAGGAATTCGATCTTGCTGCCGAAGCCGGGGGCCAGCCAGCCCACCAGGCAGCCGGCGATGATGCCGATCAGCATACAGAAAATAAAGCCGTAGCTCTTCAGAAAATTCTTCATTTCGGTCCTCCTTATTCACACACTGGTTTGGTACTCCTATTATATAAGCATTTTTTCAAATGTAAATCTGAAAAATTGCCTTTACATATGGCAAATCGTGCTATTTGGCTATTTCGCCGAGGGGGCGCGGCCAAACTGCTTTTTATAGGCGCGGGAGAAGGTGGAGTATTCCTGGTAGCCGCAGCGGAGGGCGGCCTCGCCCAGGGGGATGCCCTGACTCAGCAGCTGCTGGGCCAGCAGCAGACGCTTCTCCGTCAGGTAGCTGTGGATGGTGTAGCCGGTCTCCTCCCGGAAGCGGCGCATCATGTGGTACTTGCTGATGTAGAACCGGTCCGCCAGGTCGTCGATGGTCAGACCCTCCGTCAGGTGGGCATTCAGGTATTGCAGAATGGCCACCACTTTGCTGTCGCCCGCCGCGGCGCTGACGGTGCCGCCCGCTAGGGAGACCCGGTTCACCTCCACCATCAGCTGGGTGAACAGCGCCCTTTGCAGCAGCGCCGCGCCGAAGCCCTCCTCCTGCTGGGACTGCTCCAGCTGGGTAAACAGCTCCCGTACCCGGTCGCCGCCGGAGTGGTAGACGTAACGGAAGTCCTGCTGGGCCTGGCGGAAGCAGGCGGCCAGGTCGTCACCGTCCTGGGACAGCTCCCGCAGATAGGTGGGGGAGATATACAGGATGACCCGCTCGTAGAAATCGCCTCGCTCCACGATGGGCTTGTGGATGCTGCCCCGGCCCACCAGAACGTAGTCCCCCGGCAGCAGGGTATAGCGCTCACCCTCGATGGCGTAGCCCGCCCGGCCCGCCAGCAGAATGATGATTTTATGAAAGGTGTGGTAGTGGTAGGCGATCTCCTGGTGGTTGGCGTCCGCCAGGTGGAACAGACGGAACGGCTCGTTGAGATAGCCGCGCTTTTCATAGGGCAAGGGTTCCATAGCTGTACCTCCCGCAGAATTCGCCATTATTATACTATAAAGTATGCAAAAAATGCAATCCCGGTTTTGCCGCTGCCGCAGCACTTACCGCATATACGCATATTTATTCATTTATGCAAAAGGGAAATTGGGCAAAACGCTGCATATAATAGGGCAATAAGATAAAAATAATAGGCAAAACAACCAAAAACGACAAAGAAGGTGAAAAAATATTCAAAAAACAGTTGACTTATATGCATGGCGGGTGTATAGTATCCACTGTCAACAGGAGTTGACCACAACGTAACGTTCCTCCGACTTCGGAATATAGGAAGGCCGGAGCGGAGCCAACAAAGTATTTTGAAAGGAAATGAAAAAGATGAAAAAGTTTCTGGCATTGATGCTGGCCATGCTGATGGCGCTGAGCCTGGTGGCCTGCGGCGGCGGTAATAACGCTGCTGACGACAACGCAAACAACGGCGACGACGCCGCCATGACCAAGCTGGTGCTGGGCACCAGCGCGGACTACGCACCCTTTGAGTTTATGTATCCCGACGAGAGCGGCGAGATGGTTTACGGCGGCATCGACGTGTCCGTGGCCCAGTACATCGCCGACGAGATGGGCGTGGAGCTGCAGGTGGAGAACATGGGCTTCGATTACCTGCTGACCTCTCTGGACAAGGGTGACTTCGACATCGTGCTGGCCGCTATGGAGGCCACTCCCGACCGTCTGGAAAACGCTGATTTCTCCGATCCCTACTACACCGACGTGCCTCCCGCTATCCTGGTGAAGGCTGACAAGGCCGACCAGTACAAGACCCTGGCCGACTTCAACGGCAAGTCCATCGGCGCGCAGACCGCTACCACCAAGCTGGACATGGTCAATGATATAGAGGGAGCTAACCCTGTGGCCCTACAGTCTGTGCTGGACCTGGTGAACGAGCTGGTGTACGACAAGGTGGACGCCATTCTGGTGGACGGCGGCGTGGCCAAGCAGTATGCGGAAGCCAACTCCGACCTGGTCATCGCTGACGCCTCCGGCGAGCTGGGCGAGCCCGCTCCTTACTGCGTCGCCGTGCAGAAGGGCGACCCCAAGGGCCTGCTGCCCGCCATCAACGCTGCCATCGCCAAGATGAACGAGGCCAATATGCTGGAGACCTTCATCGCCGACGCTGACAGCCTGGCTGACGTGGCCGTGGAAGTTTCCGCCAACTGAGAAAAACGACTGAATTACTTTACCCTACCTACCTGATGCGAGGTGCAAAGCCGCGAAAACGGCTTTGCACTTTCGCGCACTATGAAAGGAGACTGACGCCATGTGGTGGAGCAGCCTGTTTGAGAACATGCGCCCGTCCGATTTTTTCAATTTTTCCTTCTTCCCCAAGTACGGCACCGCCTTTGTCCGCGGCATCGAGTATACGCTGCTGCTGGCGGTCGTGTCGGTGCTGCTGGCCGTGATCCCCGCTCTGCTGCTGGCGCTGATGCGCCTGAGCAAGAATAAGCCCGTGAAATGGCTGGCTGGCGCATATATCGCAGTGTTCCGCTCTACCCCTATGCTGGTGCAGCTGTCCATCATCTACTATGGCTTGTTCTACGCCATCTCCCTGCCCCGTATTACGCTGTTCGGCTTTGTGGATATCAGCCGGTTCATTCCTGGCGTGGTGGCGTTGGCGCTGAACAGCTCCGCCTACGTGGCCGAGATATTCCGCGCCGGTATTCTGGCAGTGGACAAGGGCCAGACCGAGGCCGCCCGGTCGTTGGGATTGTCCGGTTGGCAGTCCATGCGGCTGGTGGTGCTGCCCCAGGCCATCAAGAACGTGCTGCCCGCACTGGCCAACGAGATCGTCACTATGGTGAAGGAATCCTCCATCTGCTCTGTGCTGGGCATGGCGGAGATGATGTTCGCCGCCAAGACCATTGCTGGTTCCACCGGTATTTCCCTAGCGCCCTATACCATGGCGGCGCTGGTGTATTTCTGTATCAACTACCCGGCCTCCAAGGGTATCGAGGCCATCGAAAGGAGAATGCGCCGTGGCGACAAGCAATAACGTACTGATCTCTGTGCAGCATCTGGTGAAGGAGTACAATCACGGCTCCGTTCACGCCCTGAACGACTGCAACCTGGACATCAAGAAGGGTGAGGTGGTGGCCATCATCGGCCCCTCCGGCAGCGGCAAGTCCACGCTGCTGCGCAGCCTGAACCTGCTGGAGCAGCCCACCTCCGGCGCCATCTATTTTGACGGCGTGGACCTGGCCAGCAAGTCGGTGAACATCGACCGGCACCGCCAGAAGATGGGCATGGTGTTCCAGCACTTCAACCTGTTTCCCCATAAGACGGTGCTGCAAAACATCACCATGGCTCCCGTCACGCTGAAGAAAAAGACGGCGGCCGAGGCGGAGGCCCAGGCCAAGTCCCTGCTGGAGCGGATCGGTCTGGCCGATAAGGCCAACGAGTACCCCAACATGCTCTCCGGCGGCCAGAAGCAGCGTATCGCCATCGTCCGGGCTCTTGCCATGGACCCTGAGGTGATGCTGTTTGACGAACCCACTTCCGCCCTGGACCCCGAAATGGTGGGCGAGGTGCTGGATTTGATGCGTGACCTGGCCAAGGACGGCATGACCATGGCGGTGGTGACCCACGAGATGGGCTTCGCCCGTGAGGTGGCCGACCGTGTGGTGTTTATGGCCGACGGCAAAATCCTGGAGGAGGGCGCTCCTGCCGAGCTGTTCGACCATCCCAAGGACCCCCGTTTGCAGGACTTCCTCAGCAAGGTACTATAAGCAGAAAAAAGTCCTCCGCATGGCGTATGCAATGCGGAGGACTTTCGCTTTTCTCGTTGCGGAAGCGGCGCGTCAGATGTTGACGCTGCTGTGCTCCTCCAGATCGGGCTTGCTCAGCTCGGTGCAGCGGTCGTACTCCACCTGCATCACTGCGGTGATGGTGTGGCGGCCGTAGTCGTCCAGCCGGGCATACTGGGTCAGCAGCTTTTCGGTGTCGTCGGTCAGGTAGAAGGCGGCGTCGTCGCCCAGGGCCTTGATGCCCAGCACCTTGCACAGGCGCAGCACTGTATCAAAGCTGGAGCCGCCCACGCCGTTGTGCAGCGCGCTGTTCACGGTAGAGAGGGGAACACCCACCGCAAAAGCGAACTGACGTACGCTCTTGTACTGCTTGCCGATCTCTTCACGGATGATTTTCGTCAGATTATCCATTGTCTCCCGTCCTTTTCTAACGTAATTGCGGTTGTGCAGTTTCCAATTTTAGGCAAATATATTATACCACGACTGGTTCATTTAGCAAGATACAAGATAAAATTTAACAAATTTTTTACAATTTTAGGCCGGGTGCGACACCGTTACACTTGCCCCTTGGAAAAACTGCTTTTATTTTGCGCAAGGCTGTGTTAAAATATGTGGCGTAAAAACAAAACCTGCCTCACGGGAGGAGCATTATGAGGATTATTATTGTGGGAAACGGCAAGGTGGGCTATGCCATTGCCAATTCCCTGGCCCAGGAGGACCATGATATCGTGATGGTGGACGCCAGCACCGCCGCCCTGCGGAAGGCGGAGAGTACCATGGATGTGCTGTGTGTGGAGGGCAACGGCGCCAGCATCAGCGTATTGATCGAGGCGGGCGTCCGCACCGCCGACCTGGTCATCGCCGTTACCAACCAGGATGAGATCAACCTGGTGTGCTGTCTCATTGCCAAGAAGCTGGGGGCGGGCCACACCATCGCCCGTGTCCGCAACACCGACTACCGCCGGGACGAGGAGATGCTGAAAAAGGAGATCGGCCTGGACATGGTCATCAACCCCGACCTGGCCGCCGCCCAGGAGATGGCCCGGATTCTGGCTTTTCCCGCCGCCTTCAGCGTGGAGCCCTTCGCCAGGGGCCGCATCGATATGATCGGCTTTCAGGTGTCGGAGAACGACACCATCTGCGGCGTACCCCTGAGTCAGGCCCATCGCCTGCGTCAGGCGGAGGTGCTGATCTGCGCGGCGGAACACCAGGGGGATTATATCATTCCTGACGGTAATTTTACCCCCGCGGCAGGAGACCGGGTGTATATGCTGGGCGCCAAGCCGGAGCTGCAGCGGATGCTGAAGGAGATGGGCCGCACCTGGCAGAAGGTGAAGAAGGTCTCGGTGCTGGGCGGCAGCCGCAGCGCCATGTACCTGGCCTGGGAGCTGCAAAAGACCAACACCGGCGTCCGCATCGTGGAGATGGACCCGGATAAATGCCTGCGCCTGTCGGCCCAGCTGCCCCATGTGCTGGTGATCCAGGGCGACGGTACCGACAACACCCTTTTGCAGCAGGAGGGCATTCTGGACGCCGACGCCTTTGTGGCCGTCACCAACCGGGACGAGGAAAACCTGCTGATGGCCATGCACGCTCAGCGCAGCGGCGTACCCAAGGTGCTGGCCAAGATGACCCGCCCCAACTATATGGAGCTGGTCAACAGCACCGGCATCGATTCCATCATCTCCCCCAAGGACATCATTTCCAGCCAGATATTGCGCTATGTCCGCGCCCTGGGTAACGCCGAGGGCAGCAAGGTGGAGAGCCTTTATAAGATGCTGGGCGGCCACGTGGAGGCGCTGTCCTTTACCGCCGCCGCCTCCAGCCACGATGTGCTGGGCAAGCCCCTGAAGGACCTGCCCCTGCGCAAGGGCCTGCTGGTGGCCGCTATCGTCCGCGATGAGCACACCATCATTCCCAGCGGTATGACCACGATCGAGGACGGCGACCACGTCGTCGTCGTCACCCGTGCCACGGGACTGGATGACCTGACGGATATTCTGGCGTGAAAACAAATAGATTAAAACGAACTCCGGCCTAAAGAGCGGGCTGCATGAGACAGCTAACAGGCACAGTGGGATGATCCGCTGTGCCTGTTCTTTGTATCATCTCTTGCCTCTCCCTTCGGGAGAGGTGGCCGAGCGCAGCGAGGACGGAGAGGGTCGACACGTTAAGAAAACATGCCGGTGGCATGTTTTTAGTTCCGATCTCGGCGGCTATATCCTGTTGCGGTGCCCAAAATTTCGCAGCGGCATTTAAGCCGCCGAAATTTTGACCGCTGCCACTCGTTCGCCGTGCTTCATCTGCCACTGACAGCGCACGGCTCTCTCCCCGCTGTAGCATCATCCGGACTTACACCGCACTATTATCTTGGATCCCCTCTCAGTCACCTGCGGTGACAGCTCTCCCAAGGGGAGAGCCAAGGCTCTCTGATGGCATGTGAAGCCGGAGCTCGTTTCAAATCCGCATTGCATGCGCCAAAAAGAACACCACCCGGAGGGTGGTGTTCTTTTTGGCGCAGTGGGAGGGATTCGAACCCTCGTGCCGCTTTTGACGACAACACGATTTCCAGTCGTGCTCGTTATGACCTCTTCGATACCACTGCATATGCAATTGCGCTGCGAAACACAGCAACGATAATTATACCAAAAAAATGGCATTTGTCAATAGTGCAAAACAGAAAAAAGCGGCAAATTTTCTTGACTTGCTTTCCCGACCGCCACATAGTATAATATTTAACAATGAGGAAGGAAGGAGTGCGCCTATGATGATCGAGAAGAGCGGCAGCATCGAACTGCGGGACATCTCCATTGAGGAGCTGGCCCCGGAGGTAAGGGAGATGGTGCCGGAGATCAAGGAGATGGCCGCCGGGATGGTGCGGGTGAAGCACCTGTACCGCAGCGCACTGAAGATCGCCGTGACCCAGATGGAGATTCTGGACGAGGAGTTTGCGGGGCTATATGACCACTCGCCCATCCACCACATCGAGCACCGCATCAAAACGCTGGAGAGCGCCGCCAAAAAGCTGAAGCGCCGGGGCTATGACCTGACCATCGACAACATCTACGCCCACATTCAGGATATGGCGGGTGTGCGGGTCATCTGCAACTATCTGGATGACATCTACTACCTCCGCGGCCTGCTGACCCGGACGGAATCCTTCCGGGTGATCCGGGAGGCGGACTACATCAAGGAGCCCAAGGAGACCGGCTACCGCAGCCTGCACCTGATCGTGGAGGTGCCCATCGTCATCTCCGAGGGGACGCTGAAGCTGCCGGTGGAGATCCAGCTGCGCACCATCGCCATGGACATGTGGGCCAGCCTGGAGCACGAGCTGCGGTATAAATCCGACCGCCACTGGGGCCCGGAGGAGAGCAACCGCCTGCGCTTGTGCAGCGATGCCATCTACGAGGTGGACCGGGAGATGCAGAACATCTACCAGGGCAAAGCCCCGGAATACGAGGATTGATACATAAACCCCAAAAAGAGGCGGCATAGCCGCCTCTTTTCAGTCTATCAAAAAAGTCTGTCATTGCGAGCCAGTCCGCAGACTGGCGTGGCAATCCGTTCCTAAAACGTGAGATTTCCACTATATTTGTGTGAATTCGTGGCATTGGGATTGCGGATTCCCACGTCGCTTCGCTCCTCGGAATGACAGGGGTGGGTTTATCGACATGCTGAGGCGGCTATGCCGCCTCTTTTGCTATTGCATGGCTTTCGCTACGTCGGACTTGAACCGCGTCCACTCGTCCTTATTTTGAACGAAGTACAGGGGACACTCCTTGTCGATCACGTCGTAGTGGCGGATCACGTCCTCCTGCGGGTCTAGTCCAAAAAGATCGCACAGCCATGCCGTCAGCTTCACCAGCGTGTCGTAGGTGTCTTGGGTGGGCTTGCCGTCGGTGCCGGGATGGCAAAACTCGATGGAGATGGTGTCGTGGTTCCGGTCGTTGGAGCAATAAGCCACCTCGTCCAGCGGCACACACAGCAGGGCTTCGCCCTCCAGACCCACGATCAGGTTGCTGCTGGCGGAGGTCTCGCCGGTGGTGGCCAGATTGGCGAAGTAGGAGCGGTTCTGCCGCGCAGTGGTGTTGGGGTTGCCCACATAGTGGATCACCACCGCGTTGACCCGCTGGAGCTTGTCGCCGCAGCGGGAGTACTGGTTCACCGGCAGCAGGTCCTCCTGCACATAGTCCGGCTGGGTGATGCTGGCGGGGATGTTGCTTTTCTGCGGCTTGGCGGAGACGCCCCCGTCGTTTGCGCTGCTCTCTCCGCCGCTGCGATTGTGGGCGCGGCCCACGCAGCAGCCGGAAATAAATCCGCCCAGAAACAGCACCAGCGCCATACCGATCAGCAGGACGCGCCGCCGGTCATACCGCCGGGATCTCCGGCGTCTGGGCGCGGCGCGGCGGGCCGGTGCGCTCTGGCGGGATATGTTCTCCTGCGGCGCGGCTCTTTGTTCTGCTGTGGAATATTCCGTATACATGGGCATGACTCCTTGGCGAGGGCATTCTCTCTATTTATTTTATGTGGAAGTTCGGAGCATTTGTCAAGATGCGGCAGCAGATTCCTGACAGATATTTTATGACGCGTGAGGGAGCGGAGACTTTCCCCGCCCCCTCACGTTGATGTCGGGAAGCCGCGCTTTTCACCGGGTATAGGTGCTGTCAAAGGTAACAGCCGTCTCGGCGGTAAGGTCGGTATAGTAGTGGCCACCGGCAGTGACAGAGGTCACCGCGTCCACATCTACCACGCGGTTGAAGCTGAATGCGTTGCCGATGCTGTGATAGTCCTCGTCCGCAATGCACAGGCCTACCACCCAGTTCATGATGTTGCCCTCTTCGCTCTGCACCACATACTGGCTGCCGTCTGCCATATGCAGCACCAGCTCATCAAGGACAACCTCCGTAACGGCGTCAGCGACGGCAGCGGGATTGCGCATACGGATCCCCAGCGCGGACACCGTTACGGTATCGCCGCTCTCCGCAGTAAAGGTGGTGGCAGGCAGATAAGCCTGAGGTGTGATGCTGATAACACGGTGTTCCGCATCCGAACCGTTGTTCACGCTGAACAGCAGCTCATCGCCCTTCTGCCAGTTGCCGAAGTCGCTGAAATACATCACAAGATGCAGCTCTGTGTTAGTGCTGGCATCGGTATCCAAATAGATGCTACTATCCATGGCATGGCCGCCCACCTCACCGATATACAGGATTGGATTCATCGGTATGCCTACCTGGCCATAGCCGAAATCATCATAGCTGACGCCTGCGGGATTGGACAGGGTATAGGTCATGAAGCCGGAGCCGTTTTCGTCGATCAGGAAGGTCTTGAGCGAGATGGTATAGCCGTCCGCCTCCACGGCAGCGTCCACCGTGGACAGATAGTCGCCCACCAGCCGCTGCATGGTCTCGGCATCCACAGCTACCCGCTCCATGCGGGGCAGGTTCAGCACCTGGCCGCTGTTGTCCCGTATAACGGGCGTATCGCTGCTGATACTGTCGGCGCCGAAGGCGTGCAGGTCGGCGGCTGTAACGCTGTCTGCCGGTGTCACATTGGCCTTGATAAGATTTGCGATACCGGCCGCAGCCGCCACGGTGATGCACATGGCCAGCGCAGCGGCCACCAGCATACCCTTGGAAAACGGATGACGATGTTTTTGTTCTTTGTGTACCACTTTGTATACCTCCGAAAGCGTGTCAGGGGAGGCATGCAATGTGGAAAAGGTCTTTTGGAACAGTTTACGGTCAATCATATTGCAGAACCTCCGTCAGGCTAGTTTTGAGTTTTCCTCTGGCCCGGAACAGGCGTGTACGGACGGTCTCCTCCGGCACCGCCAGCATCTCGGCGATCTCCTTCTGTGAGTACCCCTCGTAGTAATACAGCAGCACCGGCACACGATAGCGCTTGTCCAGCGCCATCACCGCGTCGAACAGCTCGCGGCACTCCGGGGCCTCGAAGGACAGGGCGCTTTCATAGTCGGCGATGTCCTCCATCCTGTGCCACGGGGAGCGAAAGATGTTCTTGCACCGGTTCACCGTCACCCGGATCAGCCAGCGCTTGAGATGCTCGCCGTCGCGGAAGGGGGTGTCGGTCTTATAGAGCTGTATCAGTACGTCCTGGGTCACATCGTCGGCGTCCGACTTGCTGCGTAGATAGCTGTACGCCACCCGGAAGATGGTGTCCATATACCGCTCCGCCGCCAGGGCAAATTCTTGATCTGTCATAGGAATGATCTCCTTGAAAAGCTTTTCATCAGTATAACACACAGCGAAGGGGAAATGTTTCGCCCAAAAAGAAAAAAGACGGCATAGCCGTCTTTTTTCTTTTCTCTGTTACTTTTGCCGTGCTTCCGCCCTGCGCTGGAAGAACTTCACGATCTCTACGATGGGGATGACGCAGAAGGCCAGCGCCAGCGCCACCAGATACTCGTTCCACTCCACGCTGGTGAAGTCGAAGGCGGTGGCGATGAAGGGCACCTCGCACACCAGGGTGGTGGCCAGCAGGCTGCCGATGGCGGCAAAGGTCATCATCTTGTTGCGGGTACGGAGCTTCAGAATGCTGCCCCGCTGGGAGCGCATGTTGAGGCTGTGGAAAATTTCCGCCATGGACATGGTGACAAAGGCCATGGTGGTGCCGTCGGGACTGAGACCGCCTACCGGAATTTCCCACACGCCGGACTCCATAAAGTGGCCGATGAAGAAGGCTGCGATGGTCAGCGCCGAGATCACAAGGCCCTGATAGGCCACGTCCACGCCCATGCCACCGGCGAAGATACCCGCCTTGGCGTCGCGGGGACGGCGGCGCATGATGGCGGGCTCCGCCTCCTCCATGCCCAGCGCCAGTGCCGGGAAGCAGTCCGTCACCAGATTGATCCACAGCAGGTGCACCGGCTCCAGAATGGTGAAGCCCAGCAGCGTGGCCACAAAGATGGAGATGACCTCGCTCATGTTGGAGGACAGCAGGAACTGGATGGCCTTGCGGATGTTGTCGTAGATGCGGCGGCCTTCCTCCACCGCGCCCACGATGGTGGCAAAGTTGTCGTCCGCCAGCACCATATCTGCCACGTTCTTGGTGACGTCGGTGCCGGTGATGCCCATACCCACGCCGATATCGGCGGACTTGATGGAGGGCGCGTCGTTGACGCCGTCGCCGGTCATGGCGGTGACGTAGCCCGCCTTGCGCCACGCGTTGACGATGCGGGTCTTATGCTCCGGCTGTACGCGGGCGTACACGGCGATGTGGGGGTATTCCTTCTCGAATTCCTCGTCGCTCATGGCGCTGAGCTGTGCGCCGGTGACGGCCTTCATGCCGTCGGTCAGAATGCCCAGCTCCTTGGCGATGGCCACGGCAGTATCGATATGGTCGCCGGTGATCATGATGGGGCGGATGCCCGCCTGACGGCACTCCTCAATGGCGGCCTTTACCTCCGGACGCACCGGGTCGATCATGCCCGCCAGCCCTAAGAAGCACAGGTCCTGCTCCAGATCGGCGGCTTCCATAGAAGTGGGCAGCGCGTCATAGGTGCGCTGGGCGGCGGCCAGCACGCGGAGCGCCTTGTCGGCCATGGCCTTGTTGGCGGCCAGAATTTCGGCCCGCTTTTCCTCCGTCATGGGACGGACGATGCCGCTGTCCCAGTAGCTGGTGCAGCGCTCCAGCACCACGTCGGGTCCACCCTTGGTAAACTGGACATAGCCGTTTTCCGTCTTGTGGACGGTGGACATCATCTTGCGGCCGGAGTCAAAGGGCGCTTCGCCCACGCGGGGCAGCTCCTCTTGCAGGCGGGGCTTGGGCAGGCCGCACTTGGCGCCCCAGGCCACCAGCGCCGCCTCGGTGGGCTCGCCGGTGACGCTGCCGTCCTCCGCCAGATTGGCATCGGAGCACAGGGTCATGGCGGTTGCGGTCAGGTCTTTATCGCTGCCGTAATCGTCCACCACGGTCATCTTGTTCTGGGTCAGGGTGCCGGTCTTATCGGAGCAGATGATCTGGGCGCAGCCCAGCGTCTCCACGGCGGTCAGGCGGCGGATAATGGCGCTGCGCTTGGACATGTTGGTGACGCCGATGCTCAGCACCACCGTCACCACAGCGGCAAGACCCTCCGGAATGGCGGCCACCGCCAGCGACACGGCGATCATGAAGGAGTGCAGCACCACGTCCAGTGTGAACGCACCGGCCCGCAGCATTTGGACGCCGAAGATCAGCACGCAGATCACCAGCACCAGCTTGGTGAGGATGCCGGACAGCTGGGTCAGCTTCCGCTGCAGGGGGGTCTGCCCCTCCTGGGCGTTGGCCAGCGCGTCGGCGATCTTGCCCATCTCGGTGTCCATGCCGGTCTGGGTCACCACCATGCGGCC
>CAKTMW010000012.1 GCA_934574095.1 uncultured Oscillospiraceae bacterium
ATCGCCGTGATCTATGTGGTCATGTCCTTCATCGCCGTGATGATGCTGTGCCGCATTTACATCAACCTGTACGACCGCAGGCGAAAGGAGAAGGAACAGCATGATCGGTGAATGGATCCGTTTCGGCCTGTGCGCCGCGTTTTTGCTGGCGGGCCTGTTTATCATGGTGGTATCCATCATCGGCCTGTACCGCTTTGACTTCGCCCTGCAGCGCATCCACGCCGCCGCGCTGGGCGATACCCTGAGTCTGCTGCTGTTCACCATCGGCATCCTGATCGCCGTGGGGTTCCACGCCGTGGCGTGGAAGCTGGTGCTGGTGCTGGTGCTGCAATGGCTGACCTCTCCGCTGAGCAGCCATATGCTGAGTATGTTTGAATACCGCGCCGACGAGAATCTGGGCGAGCACCTGGATTTGAGCGACGCGGAGTATCACACCGAGGAGACCGAAGAGAAAGAGGAGGTGACCGCCAAATGATGACGACCTTTCGCCTGATCCTGCTGATCGGACTGATCGTGTGTGCCGCGGCTACGGCCCTGACCAAAAAGCCCATGCAGGCGGTCATCATCTACATGGCCTATTCCGTCATCATGTCGGTGATCTGGATCATGCTGGAATCCCCGGACCTGGCCATTACCGAGGCGGCGGTGGGCGCGGGCATCACCAGCCTGCTGCTGTTCCTGACGCTACGGCGGCTGAACCTCATCGACCGGGATGAGGCCCACCGGAAGCAGGAGGAGGAATCCCTCCGGCAGCATGCCGCCCTGGAAGAGGCGCGGAGAGAGGAGGACGGCCATGAGTGAGAAAAACTTCCTCCGCCGCTGGCTGGACGGCCAGGTGGACTGGTCCGCCATGCTGGAGCAGGAGAAGAGCGCCAAAAAGACGGCCGACCAGCCCTATGAGCCCCGCTATGACGCGGCGGCCGCCCGCCAGTCCCTGGAGCGGGGCCAGATCGCCTATACGGTGCTGGCCATTGTGGCGTGTATCGTCTTTGCCGTTTTCATGCTGCTGACGGTGGCGAATCTGCCCGGCTACGGCAGCGCCGACGCCCCCACTGTCAACGAGGTAGCGGAGCGGTATGTGGAGAAGGGTACGGAGGAGACCGGCGCGGTGAACACCGTGGCGGGCATGATCCTGGACTACCGTGCCTTCGATACCCTGGGCGAGTCCTTCGTGCTGTTCACCGCCATGTGCGCCGTGACCATGCTGATGAACGCGCCGGGACACCGCCGTGTGCGGAAGCTGGACTATGAGGTGCTGGACTACTATCAGGACCCCATCATCCGCGCGGTGTGCAAATTCGTCATCCCCATCATTCTGGTGTTCGGCGTGTACATTCTGCTGAACGGCCACCTGTCTCCCGGCGGCGGCTTCTCCGGCGGCGCCATCATGGCCTCCGCCCTGATCATCTACGGTCTGGTATGGGGCGGCGAGCGGGCCTCCAAGGCCATCCCCGCCAAGGTGCTGAAGATCATCGTGCTGTGCGCGCTGGGCTTCTACGCCTGCTCCAAGACCTACTCCTTCTTTACCGGCGCCAACCATCTGCACTCCATCATCTCTCCCGGCGTTCCGGGCCGCATCCTGTCCGCCGGACTGATCCTGCCGCTGAACGTGGCGGTGGGCTTCGTGGTGTGCTGCACCATGTATAGCTTTTACATGTATTTCCAAAGGGGGGAGCTGTGATGAACAACATGTTTACCCACCTGACGGAAAATTACGAGGCATGCGTGGCGGTGATTCTGTTCGCCATCGGCATGTGCATGCTGCTGTTTGACAAGAACCTGCTGAAAAAGGTCATCGGGCTGGACATCATGGACAGCGGCACCTTCCTGCTGCTGGCCGACCGGGGCTATATCACCGGCCGCACCGTGCCCATTATCACCGACGGCGTGACGGATATGGTCCACTACATCAACCCCATCCCCGCCGGACTGGTGCTGACGGGCATCGTGGTGTCGGTCAGCGTGTCGGCGCTGATGCTGAGCCTGACCATCCGCATTTATAAGAAGTACCACACGCTGGATATCGACACGCTGTATGTGATGATGTCCGACCGGCGGAAGGGAGGGCGCGTATGAGCTTCGTCCAGAACTTCCCCTTCTTCTCCATCATCCTGTGCCTGTTGTGCGCCGTGACCACCTTTGTGGCGGGCGATAAGTGGGGACGGCGGCTGACCATCGGATTGCTGTCCGTGTCCATCGTTTTGCAGAGCTGCGTCCTGTGGTTCTGCGCCAGCAATAACACCAGCTACTCCTACATGATGGGCCATTTCCCCGCCCCGTGGGGCAACGAGATCGCCGCTGGGGTCATCGAGCCGCTGATGGCGCTGCTGTTCTCGGTGGTGATGCTGCTGAGTGTGCTGGGCGGCATGGATCGCATCCTGAAGGACATTCCCGACAAGCGCCGCCATCTCTACTGGAGCATGGTGGATCTGACGCTGGTGTCCCTGCTGGCCCTGTCCTACACCAACGATATCTTCACGGGCTACGTGTTCATTGAGATCTGCACCATCGCCTCCTGCGCCCTGCTGTCGGCCCGGGACAACGGCCGCTCCCTCATCGCGGCGGCCCGGTACATGGTGTTCGCGCTGGTGGGCTCCGGATTGTTCCTGATCGGCGTCATCTACACCTATTCTATCACCGGACACCTGCTGTTCCCCCAGTTGCACGAGACCATCGCCGCGCTGTGGGCGGAGGGTACGTACCGGTTCTCCATGACGGTGGCCATCGGCCTGATGACGGCGGGCCTTGCCATCAAGTCCGGTCTGTTCCCGTTCCACTTCTGGATGCCGGATACCTACGGACGGGCCACCCCCGCCTCCTCCGGTATCCTGTCCGGTGTGGTGTCCAAGGCGTATATCCTGCTGCTGATCAAGATCGTCTACCGTGCCGTGGGCATCGAGGTGTTTGCCGCCAGCGGCATCCAGTCGGTGCTGCTGATCTTCGGCATTGCCGGAATGATCGTGGGCTCCGTGTCCGCCATCCGCTCCAAGCGGCTGACCACCATGGTGGCCTATTCCTCCGCCGCCCAGATCGGCTATATCTACATGGGTCTGGGCATGGGGACACAGGCGGCGCTGCTGGCGGCGTTCCTGCACATCTTCTCCCACGCGCTGACCAAGCCCATGCTGTTCCTGTCCGCCTCCGGACTGCGTGACGTTTCCGGCGGGCACAACGACTTCCCCAGTTTGCAGGGCGCAGGCCACCGCAATGTGGCGGCGGGCGTGCTGTTCACGGCGGGCGCTCTCAGCATGGTGGGCGTGCCGCTGTTCATCGGGTTCATCCCCAAGCTGCAATTCGCACAGGCGGCCTTTGCCCTGACGTGGGAGAAGTGGCCGGTGCTGCTGGCGCTGGCGGTGTCCACGCTGCTGAACGTGCTGTATTTCCTGTACACGGCCATGGTGCTGTGGCTGCCCCAGAAGGACGGCACGATGGCCCCGGCCCAGAAGATCAACTGGGGCAAGGCCATCCCCGCCGCGGTGCTGCTGGCCATCGGACTTGCCATCGGTATCCATTCCGCGCCGCTGACGGCGCTGCTGCGGCAGGGCTTCGGCCTGTTCTGCCAGTATTAAGGAAAGGAGTGGACTGTATCATATGTTATATTTGATCCTTCTGCTGCCCTTCCTGCTGGGGATCGGCTGCGCCTTCTGCAAGGAGGAGAACGCCCGGCGGCTGACCCCGGTGCTGGCGGCGGCGCAGACCGTGCTGACAGCGCTGGTGATCTACGCCGCCGTATCCGGCAAAGACTGGGCCACCAATGTGGTGTATTTCACCGAGTCGCTGACCTTTTCGCTGAAGATGGACGGCGTGGCGGCGGTGTTCGCCGTGGTGACGGCGGTGTGCTGGCTGCTGACCATCCCCTACGCCGCCGTGTACATGCCCCACAGCGGCGGAGAGCCCCGGTTCTACGTGTTCCTGTTCACCACCGAGGCGGTGCTGCTGGGCACCGCGCTGGCGGCGGACATGGTGACGCTGTATCTGTTCTATGAGCTGACCACCCTGTGCAGCGCACCGCTGGTGCTGCACGAGCTGAAGAAAAAGGCCATTATCGGCGCGTACAAGTACCTGTTCTACTCAGTGGGCGGCGCGTTCGTGGCGCTGTTCGGCGTGGTGGTGCTGTACTTCCACTGTGACTCGCTGTCCTTTGCGGCGGGCGGCACCATGACCGAGGCCACGCCCCTGACGCTCTCGGCGGTGTTCTGCATGATTTTGGGCTTCGGCGCCAAGGCGGGTCTATTCCCGCTGCATAACTGGCTGCCCAGTGCCCACCCGGCAGCTCCGGCTCCGGCCTCGGCGCTGCTGAGCGGCCTCATCGCCAAGGCAGGCGTCATCGCCGTGCTGCGCACCATCTTCTTTACCGCCGGGGCGGGGCTCCTGCGGGGCACGTGGGTGCAGACGGTGTGCCTGATTCTGGTGCTCATCTCCATTTTCATGGGCTCCTTCATGGGCTGTTTGGAAAAGGAACTGAAAAAGCGGCTGGCATATTCCAGTATTTCCCAGATCTCCTATGTGCTGCTGGGCCTGTTCATCCTGTCGCCCGACGGGTTTACCGGCTCCATGCTGCAATTGTTCTTCCACGCGGCGGCCAAGATCGCCATCTTCCAGTGCGCCGGCTCCATTATCCTGCTGGCCCACAAGACACGGGTGGACGAACTGCGGGGACTGGGCCGCCGGATGCCGGTGACCTTTATCTGCTTCGCGCTGGTGTCGCTGTCGCTGGTGGGTATCCCGCCCTTCGGTGGGTTCCACAGCAAGTGGTATCTGGCCACGGCGGCGCTGGAGGCGCTGCCGGGCGCGCTGGGCTATCTGGTGCCGGTGACGCTGATTTTGTCGGCGCTGTTCACCGCCGGATACCTGTTCCCGCCGGTGATCTCCGCCTTCTTCCCCGGCCATGATACCACGGGACTTGACCTGTCCCCCATCAAGGAGCCGCTGGGCATCACCGTTCCGCTGGTGATCTTCGCGGCCATCTGCGGACTGATGGGTCTGTTCCCCAACGGCGTGCTGTCGGTGATGGAGTCCATCGCCGGGGCTATCGCGTAAGGGAGGTGCTGCTATGAATGGAATTTTGCTTTGCCTGCCGGTGTTCCTGCCTATCGTGGCGGGTCTGGCGGCCTACTTCATCCCCTTCCGCACCGACCGGGCGCGCTGCACCCTGTACGCCGTCATCATCGGGGCCACCACCGTTCTGGCATGGCTGGCGATTTTGCAATGTGACGGCTCGGCCTTCACGTTCCTGCGGTTCACCGACTCCCTGCATTTCACCCTCCGCATGGACGGGGCGGCGAAGCTGTTCGCGGGGCTTTCGGCCTCGCTGTGGCCCTTTACCATGGTGTACGCATGGGACTACATGAAGCACGAGGGCCACAAGCCCATGTTCTGGGCGTTCTTCACGGCATCCTTTGGCGTGACGCTGGGCATTGCCTTTGCCGCCAATATGATGACCATGTACCTGTTCTACGAGCTGCTGACGCTGGCCACCATCCCGCTGGTGATGCATGCCATGACCAAGCAGGCCATTCACGCGGGCGTGAAATACGCCGCCTACTCCATCGCGGGCGCGGCGCTGGCTTTTATCGGCATGGTGTTCCTGATCGTCAACGACGCCCAGGAGTTCGTTCCCGGCGGCCATCTGGCGGGGTACAGCGGCAATATGACGCTGCTGCTGAGCGTTTTCGTGTGGGCCTTTGTGGGCTGCGGCGTCAAGGCCGCCATCTGGCCCATGCACAGCTGGCTCATCAGCGCCGCCGTGGCGCCCACGCCGGTAACGGCGCTGCTGCACGCGGTGGCGGTGGTCAAGGCGGGCGCCTTCGCCTGCATCCGACTGACCTATTTCACCTTCGGCGTGGACATTCTCTACGGTACGTGGGGCCAGTACACCGTTATGGCGCTGGCTATGATCACGGTGGTGTTCGGCTCCGCCATGGCGCTGAAGCAGCGCCACTTCAAGCGGCGGCTGGCCTATTCCACCGTGTCCAACCTGAGCTACATCCTGCTGGCTGTGGCCTTTATGAACGCCATCGGCGTGGTGGCCGCGTTCCTGCATTTGATCGTCCACTCGGTGGTGAAGATCATGGCCTTCTTCTGTGCGGGCAGTGTGCTGCACTACGCCCACCGGGAGTATGTCAGCGAACTGGAGGGGCTGGGACGGCGGATGCCCCTGACCTTCGCCTGCTTCACGGTGGCGGCCTGCGCCCTGACGGGCATCCCGCCCTTCAACGGCTTCGTCAGCAAGTGGTACATCGGCCTGGCGGCGGTGAGCGGGGGAAGCGTGGCCTCCTATCTCGGCTTTATCGCCATCCTGATCTCCGCGCTGCTGACGGCTATCTATATGTTCCAGGTGGTGGTAAAGGCTTGGTTCCCCGTTGAGGGAACGGTGCTTCCCACCAGGGAGAGCGCCCATGAGGCGGGGCCCTTCATGATCGTGCCCATGCTGATCCTGGCGGCGCTGTGCCTGCTGATGGGCCTGTTCCCGGAGGTATTGCTTGATGTGATCGGAAAGGCGGTGATCCACCCGTGACGACATTTGCTCTGTTGGCCGTTGTGCTGCTGCCGGTGCTGGCGGCGCTGGTCATCGCGGTGCTGCCGGACCGCCATGACGGCGGCAAGCGGCTGGGTTCGCTGTCCATCGTGTTCACGCTGCTGACGCTGCTGGCCATGGTATACGTGGCCGCCACGGCGGACGGCAGCACCGTCACCGTTCCGGTGATGCGCCTGAGCTTCTGGGCCGGAGGGTTCCAGAAACTGTACGGGCTGGTGGTGTGCTTCATGTGGTTCGTCTCGGCGCTGCTGAGTCCCCAGTATTTCCACGGACACCACCACCTGAAGCGGTACTATTTTTTCTTCCTCATCTGTCTGGGTTTCACGGCGGGCGTGTTCCTGTCCGCCGACCTGTACACCACCTTCCTGTTCTTCGAGCTGATGTCCCTCAGCTCCTATGTGTGGGTGGTGCAGGAGGAGACCCCCGACGCCATGGACGCCGGTAAGACCTACCTGACCATCGCGGTGCTGGGCGGTCTGGTAACGCTGATGGGCCTGTTCCTGCTGTACACCGCCACCGGCACGCTGGTGATCGCGGAGCTGCACGAGGCCGTGGCCGCCATGGAGCGCGGACGTCTATGGGCCGCCGCGCTGTGCATCCTGTTCGGCTTCGCCGCCAAGGCGGGTCTGTTCTCGGTGCATATCTGGCTGCCCAAGGCCCACCCAGTGGCTCCGGCTCCGGCTTCGGCGCTGCTGAGCGGCGTGCTGACCAAGGCCGGTATCTTCGGCGTTCTGCTGCTGACGGGCCAGGTACTGACGGGCGACCACGACTGGGGCATGCTGCTTCTGGTGCTGGGCGCTATCACCATGGTGCTGGGCGCGGTGCTGGCGGTGTTCTCCACCAACCTGAAGTACATTCTGGCCTGCTCGTCCCTGTCCCAGATCGGTTTTATCACCGTGGGCGCGTCCATGATCTGCCTGCTGGGCGAGCATAACGCCCTGGCCGCCAACGGCACAGTGCTGTACATGATGAACCACTCGCTGGTGAAGCTGGCGCTGTTCCTGTTCGCCGGTGTGGTGTACTACAACACCCACGCGCTGGATCTGAACGATATCAAGGGCTTCGGCCGGGGCAAGCCGCTGCTGCACGTGCTGTTCCTGTGCGGCGCCTGTTCGCTGGCGGGTATTCCAGGGTTCCTGGGGTACCTGAGCAAGACGCTGGTACACGAGGCGCTGGTGGAATACGCCCACATGAGCGGCATGACCATCATCACGGTGGTGGAGTGGCTGTTCCTGTTCTCCGGCGGATTGACGGCGGCGTATCTGACGAAAATCTACGTGGCTATCTTCTGGCAGAGGGGCAAGGAGACTGGCAAGCAGTGGGGCAAGCCCCTGTCTGTCATCGCCCTGTGTCTGGCCGCCGTGGCGCTGCCGGTGCTGGGGCTGACGCCCCACGCCATCGCCGAGAAGATCAGCGGCGCGACGCTGGACTTCACCGGCGGACACGCCTTCGACCACGCCATCCACTACTTCGCGTGGACGAACCTCAAGGGCGTGGTGATCTCGCTGGCTATCGGCATGCTCGTGTACTTCCTGTTCATCCGCAAGGCGTTGATGACGAAGGACGGCTTCTATCTCAGCCGCTGGCCCAAGTGGCTCAGCCTGGAGAACAGCGTCTATAAGCCCTTCTTCCGCGCCCTGTTCGCGGTGGTGGGCGTGGTGTGCCGCATTGCCTGCGATGCCTTCGACGTGGTGCTGCTGGCGGTGCAGCGGGTGCTGCTGCGTCCCAGCCGTGAGAAGGAGGTACAGTCCTATTCGCCGCTGGTGCAGGCCATCGCGCGGCAGAGCGGCGACAAGGCTGCCCAGGAGGCCGCCGACCGGATGGAGACCAAGCAGGACCTGATGGACCGCATGACCCACAGCTTGTCCTTCGGCCTGCTGATGACGTGCCTGGGACTGTGCGTGGTGCTGACGGTGGTGATCTGCCACGTGTTCTAAACTGGCATGAAATCTTCGATTTCATTGCCAAGGGAGATGCGGTCGGCTGCGCGCACCCGTTGGGTGCACTGGCGACCGAGAAGAATTTTTCTGACGCACATGTCGTCAGAAAAATGATTGAAATGATTCGCGTCTGCGGACGCGAACTCTGTGAGGCCTTTTTGGCTGCGGATATGAACGCTGCGAGGCTATTTGACAAAGCTGCTGCTTCCGGTTACGGAAGCGGCAGCTTCTTTCTTTTGCTTGCATTGAGGGGCGTTGTGTGGTATTCTGACGGGGAAAAGAAAACCAGAAGGAGGCATTTATCCATGATTGAAAAGGGTAAGCTGAGCAAGGCGCTGCTGTACGCGCCGGAGAACGGCTTTGACCGTCTGCCGGAGGGCGAAAAGGCCGCCATGCACGACTATTGCGAGGCCTATAAGGACTTTCTGAACCACGGCAAGACCGAGCGGCTGTGCGTGGAGTACTGCATCGAGCTGGCGAAGCAGCACGGCTTTGTGGAGTTTCAGCCGGGTATGGCGCTGAAAACCGGCGACAAGGTGTACTGCAACAACCGGGGCAAGGGCATCATGCTGGCGGTGATCGGCAAGGAGCCGCTGAGCCAGGGCGCCAACATCGCCGCCGCCCACACCGACGCACCCCGCCTTGACCTGAAGCCCCGGCCCCTGTACGAAGAAGCGGAGATGGCCTATTTCAAGACCCACCACTACGGCGGCATCCGCAAGTACCAGTGGGTGACGATCCCGCTGGAGCTGCACGGCGTGGTGACGCTCTCGGACGGCACGGTGCTGCCCGTCCACATCGGCAACAAGCCGGAGGACCCCCAGTTCATCATCAACGACCTGCTGCCCCATCTGGGTCGCGAGCAGGGCAAAAAGCCCCTGAACGAAGCCATTCCCAGCGAGAGCCTGAACATCCTTGTGGGCTCTCAGCCGATGAAGGACGAGGACGAGAAGTCCCGGTTCAAGCTGGCGGTCATGCAGCTGCTGCACGAGAAGTACGGCATGGTGGAGGAGGACTTCATCTCCGCCGAGCTGGAGGCTGTTCCCGCCGGGCAGGCGCGGGATATCGGCTTTGACCGCAGCTTCATTGCCAGCTACGGCCACGACGACCGGGTGTGCGCCTACGCGGAGCTGGCGGGCCTGTTCGACGCGGTGGAGCCCCAGCGCACCGCCGTGTGCATCTTCGCCGACAAGGAGGAGATCGGCAGCGAGGGCGTGTCCGGCATGCTGTCCGCCGCCTTTGACAAGTTCATGGGCGAGCTGTGCGACACCCAGGGCGTACTGCTGCGGGACTGCTTTGCCAAGTCCTTCTGCGTCAGCGCCGACGTGACCGCCGCCTACGACCCCAACTTTGCCGAGGTGTATGACAAGCGGAACTCCGCGTTCATCAACTACGGCGTGGGCCTGTGCAAGTACACCGGCGCGGGCGGCAAGTCCGGCGCGTCCGACGCCAGCGCCGAGGTGGTGGGCAAGCTGCGGCGGCTGCTGAACGAGGAAAAGGTGTTTTGGCAGATGGCGGAGCTGGGCAAGACCGACGCCGGCGGCGGCGGCACCGTGGCCAAGTTCATGGCCCAGCGGAACATCGACACCATCGACGCGGGCGTACCGGTGCTGAGCATGCACGCCCCCTATGAGACGGTGGCGAAGCTGGACTGCTACATGACCTACCGGTGTATGAAGGCGGTATTTGAAAAGGCATAACGGTACGAAAAATCCACCCTCTGGCGAGGGTGGATTTTTTCGGACACAGCCTCGCGCCGGTTTTCCGGCGCTTTGTTTGCCGGGCCGCTTTATGCCGCAGGGGGTATTTACCGTTTTTCCTTCAAAATTTTACTGTTTTGCGGTAGACGCTGATTCTGCGGCATGGTATAGTAGTACCAAATTCAAATGAAGGGTAGGAACCGACTATGGAACCGTTAGCTTCCCTGGATTTCAACGCGAAAAAAGGCTTTATCTGCGACATGGACGGTGTTATCTATCACGGCAACCGCATTCTGCCGGGCGTGGCGGAGTTCATCCAGTGGCTCCACGACGAGGACAAGGAGTATCTCTTCCTGACCAACAACAGCGGCTATACGCCCCGTGAGCTGAACCAGAAGCTGGCCCGCATGGGCCTGGACGTGCCGGAGGAGCACTTCTATACCAGCGCTTTGGCCACGGCGGCGTTTCTGAAGGAGCAGGCCCCCGGCTGCTCCGTGTTCGCCATCGGCGAGGCGGGACTGCTGAACGCCCTCTATGACGCCGAGATCACCATGAACGACGTGAACCCCGACTATGTGGTGGTGGGCGAGGGCCGCAGCTATTCTCTCGATACGCTTACCAAGGCGACGAATCTTGTCATGCAGGGGGCAAAGCTCATCGGCGCCAACTCCGATGTGTCCGGCCCCATCGAAAACGGCATCGCCCCGGCCTGCCGGGCGCTGATCGCTCCCATCGAGATGGCTACCGGCAAGCAGGCATACTTCTGCGGCAAGCCCAATCCCCTGATGATGCGCACCGGCCTTCGGATGCTGCACTGCCACTCCGCCGAGGCGGTGATGGTGGGCGACCGTATGGACACCGACGTGATCTCCGGCATGGAGAGCGGCATGTCCACGGTGCTGGTGCTGTCCGGCGTGTCCACACGTGAGACGCTGAAAACCTATGCCTACCGTCCCAGCATCGTACTGGACGGCGTGGGGGATATCCCGGCGCTGGCCCAGGCGGCAAAGAACTGAACAAGAAAAAAGGAAAGGAACTGAGGTCCTTTCCTTTTTTCTTATAGAGAGGGGCATATGGATGCTGTTTTTTCCTTGCGGTACAGGACTGCCAGTCCCCGCAGCAGCAGTCCATCGTCCAGCGTGACCGGGCGGCGGCAGTGGGGGATGACGCACTTCGCCAGTCCGCCGGTGGCGATGGCCGTTACCGGCATACCCAGCGCGGTTTCCAGCCGCTCCAGCATACCGTCCACCATGGCGGCGGCGCCATAAATGACGCCGCTGCGCAGGCAGTCCGTTGTGCTGCGGCTCAGGGGGCTTTGGGGCGCGGACAGCTCGGCCATAGGCAGGCCCGTCCGCTGCGTCAGGGCTTCCGCGCCCAGATGAACGCCCGGCGCGATGGCGCCGCCCAGGAATACGCCGCTTTTATCCAACACCGAAAAGGTGGTGGCCGTGCCCATGTCGATCAGCACCAGCGGCGGCGCGTATTGCGCCAGCGCGCCCTCGGCGGCGGCGATCAGGTCGGCGCCCATGGTCTCCGGCCGGTCGATGCGGATGGGGATCGTTGTTTTTACCGTTTCGCCCACCACCGGCACAGGGCCGGGAATCAGCGCGGAGAGCGCCTGCCGCAGCGGCTCGGTGACGGCCGCCACTACGCTGGAGAGGATCGCGCCCTCAAAGTCCTCGGCGGGATAGCCGTTTTGCGTCAGGGCGCTGTCAATGGCGGCGGTATATCCGGCGGCATTCATGGCGCGGTCGGTTTTCAGGCGTATGGTGCGGCGCACGGTCAGGCTATCCATGCAGCCCAGCACGATATTGCTGTTGCCGGCGTCCACTGCTAAAATCATGCCGTCCGCCTCCGCATCGTTACGATCCGCAGCACGGCGGGGGCCAGCACGATATTGACTGCCAGCTCCAGCAGGAAGTTGACGCTCATGAACGCGGAGAGCACCGCCGCCCAGGAGGTATCGAAGAACAGTACCAGCACCAGATACAGTACGCCGGTGTTCACCAGCAGGCATACGGCAGCCGCCGCGATGACGGCTGCTTTTCCGCTGCGGTGTGCCAACAGCTGATACACGGCGGCGGAAGCCGCGCCGCACAGCGTACCCTTTATCACGCAGGCGGCAGAGGTGATCAGCGGGTGCAGCGCCAGCATCATCTGTCCGGAAGCGTCCGCGCCAGTCAGTACCATCACCAGCACCACCAGACCAAACACGGTGCCCAGCAGCGCGCCGCTGCCGACGCCGTACAGCGCCCCGGCCACCACAATGGGGATCAGCGTCAGGGTGATGGGAAAGCTGCCGAAACGGATAAAGGTAGCTGCCGTTTGCAGGACAACCACAAGCGCGGTCAGCATGCCCAGTGCCGTCAGGCGGGAAAAGCTCTTGTTCATTTGTCAGACCTCCTGCTGTCGCTCCGCTCCGGGCGGATGCAACGCAAATTTTACAGCAGTATATCCGACGGCGGCCCCGCTGTCTATCCGTACTGTGTAAAATTTACGTAAAACTTGCGGCTGCCGGAGTTGTCTGACCGGAGAGACCACAGGGCGGGGAGAAGCTTGCCTATTGTATCTGCCGCCCGGACGGCGTATAATAAGGCAAAATACCATTGATTGACAAGGACAGCGTGTCTGTCCTTGTCAATCAATGGTAAGAAAGGAAGATACCTATGAAATTCCAGATCGTAGACGCATTTACCAACCAGATATTCGGCGGCAATCCCGCAGGCGTCGTCCTGCTGCCGGAGGGCGCGGATTTCCCCGCCGACGAGACCATGCGGCAGACCGCGGCGGAGCTGCGCTATTCCGAGACCGCCTTCATCAAGCCTCTGGGCGCTGACCGCTTTCATATCCGCTACTTCACCCCCGCCGCGGAGGTGGAACTGTGCGGCCACGCCACCATCGGCAGCTTCCACGCTCTGCGGGGCATGGGCCTGGTGGCCGACGGAAACCGCTACATCAACGAGACCCTGTCCGGCACGCTGGAGATCGTGGTGGACAAGGACGCCATCCTGATGGACATGGCCAAGCCCCAGGCGTTTGAGCGTCTGGACGCACCGGAGCAGCTGGCGGAGCTGTATCAGGTCATGGGCCTGTCTGACAAGGGTCAGGGCGCCGTGGCTGAAAGGGCAGAGTTGTCCCTGCTGCCCCGAAAGGTCTCTACCGGCCTGACGGACATCATGATGCCCGTGGCCAACGAGGCGGAGCTGGAAAAGATCGCCCCCGACTTCCCGGCTCTGACGGAGCTGTCCCGCAAGTATAACGTGGTGGGCGTCCATGCCTTCACCGTCAACACCGCCGACGGTTTGATCCACGCCCGGAACTTCGCGCCGCTGTACGACATCGACGAGGAGGCTGCCACCGGTACCTCCAACGGCGCGCTGGTGTACTACCTGTACCTGAACGGTCTCGTTGCGCTGGACAGGGTATACACCGTGGTGCAGGGCGAAAAGATGGGCCGCCCCTCCCGTATCTCCGCCCAGGTCGTCCTGAAGGACGGCCAGCCCTTTGTGAAGGTGGGCGGCCCCGCCGTGACCCTGGCCCAGGGCGAGATCGCGCTGTAAGCGCCGGAAAGGGGCGCCGGCAGGCGTGTTTGCCACAGTTGACCGTTGCTACCTTTTGAAAAACGGAAAGTCCTGAAGGCGTCGCCTTCAGGACTTTCCGTTTTTGTGAGAGAAGAATGGAAAATGTATAGGGGAGGAGGTTTCTATGTACAAGAGCTTGTCTTACGCCTGATACAGCAGGTTGGCGATGGGGTTGTACAGCAGTACAGAGACCACCACGATCACCAGCAGGCCCACGCCCGCCATGACGAACAGCTGCAGGAAGGTCTTGCGCTCTTCGGGACCGTTGAAGTCCTTCTTGGCAGTACCCAGGGCGGCCAGGATCAGCGCGCCGCCGGTGGACAGGGGAGACACACCGGACAGGGAGCCGCCTGCGCCCACAGCGGCCATCAGGGCCACCGGGTTCACATTGCCGCCCACCTCGGCGGCGATGTCCACGCTCATGGGCATCATGGTGGGGTACACCACGCCCAGGGCGGAGCTGACCATGCTCAGCAGACCGGCGGAGATGCCCATGAAGGGGGTGGCGGTGAAGGGAGTCATGATGGAGGACAGGGCGTTGCTCATCAGGTCGATGCCGCCGGCGGCGTCCACGATGTTCATCAGTGCGCCCACGCTCAGCACCATCACGATGGTGCTCCAGGGCAGGGACTTCAGGCAGGCGCCGTCCTCGGCCACGTGGAACAGCAGCAGCACGGCGGCCACGAAGAAGGCGGACAGGCCGATGTTTACGTTGCAGAAGATGATCAGCACCAGCATGGCCAGAATGCCGCACAGAGAGGCGATCTGCTTGCCGTTGAACTTCTCCAGATCACGCAGGTTCATGGCCTTTTCAGGGGCCTTGACGCGGTAGCCCTTGAAGATGAAGAACAGCACCACGGAGAACACGATGGTCACCAGCGTCTGGCAGGCCAGGATGGCGGGCATCACGTTGCCCAGGCCGCTCTCTGCAGCGGCGGCGGTGATGATGGCAGCCTCCGGGGTGATGGGCGTCATACGGCCCGCCATCAGGCCGCACTCGCCGATCAGCGCCAGCATGACCGGGTTGTAGCCTACCTCAAGGGCGATGGTCACGCCCAGCGCGGGGATGATGGCCAGCGCGGGAACGGCGCCGGGGCCCACACCGGCAATGACGAAGCCAGCGATGTAGATGACGATGGGGATGACCCAGACCTTATTGCCGGCCAGGGCGATGATCTTGCGGGCCAGCAGGTCCAGTGCGCCGGTGGCGTTGATGGTGGCGAACAGCAGCGTGATACCTACCAATGTGACGAACATGGAGGAGCTGAAGCCGCCGATGAGATCCTTGTCGGTCATGCCGAACAGCCGGACGGCGATGACGCCGGCGGCGACGGCCAGAATGCCCACGTTGATCTTGCGGACAAAGGCCAGAATGATGACGCCCAGGAAGATCACAAGGGCGATCACGTCCATAGCAGCGAGATTCATATGGTTACCTCCTTATCCGGATCAGCCGCAGCATACGCTGCGCTTGGTGATGTTGATCTGGTGGCCGCTGTAATTGCCCACCAGCAGGGAGTGCTCGTACTGAGCGGCGGCCAGGGCCTTTTCAAAGTCCACGCCGGTCTCATAGCCCATGCGGTCCAGCAGCCACACCAGGTCCTCGGTGGCGGTGTTGCCGGAAGCGCCGGGGGCGAAGGGGCAGCCGCCCAGACCGCCCAGGGTGGTTTCCACCTCGTTAATGCCGCACTCGATGGCGGTGATGGTGTTGACGATGCCGTTGTTGCGGGTGTCGTGGAAGTGGGGACGGAAGGCGCAGTCGGGATAGGCGGCGGTCAGGGCCTGGACGGTCTCCCGCACCTGCTTGGGGTTGGCCACGCCGATGGTGTCGCCCAGCGTAAAGTTCCGGATGCCGTAGTCCCGCACCTTGCCGATCAGGTCCACCAGACTGCTGACGGCGGGGATGCCCTCAAAGGGGCAGCCGAAGGCGGTGGCGATATCCACGGTCAGCTTCAGCTCCGGGCAGTTGTCCAGCACGTTCCGCAGCTCGGCAAAGGACTGCTCATGGGTGCGGTTGATGTTGGCCTTGTTGTGGGATTCGCTGAGGGAGATGACCATGTCCACGCTCTTGATACCGGCGGCCAGGGCGGCCTTTGCGCCGTACAGGTTGGGGATCAGGGCGAACAGGTCCAGGTCGGGGTACTTCTCCACGCAGGCGGCGGCCAGCTCTTTGGCGTCCGCCATCTGGGGGATGGCCTTGGGGCTGACAAAGGAGGTGCACTGGAGATGGCGGATGCCGGTGTCGACCATGCGGTCGATCAGGTCCAGCTTGGTCTCGGTGGGGACGATATCCTTCAGATTCTGAAAGCCGTCGCGGGGACCGACTTCGTACAATTCAACTTTTGCCATGTGATTCTACTCCTTAACTGTTACACGTTACACGGTTGCGGTGTGTGATGCTGCTGCGTCGGAAGTGAGGCTATTGTAACAGCAAGGGGCCGGGAAAGGCGAATCAAAGAAATTACCGCCGGTCAAAAACGGGAAAACTGTTTCAAATCAAGCTGCAAAAGAATCGGTGAAACAAATTGCAAGAAAAAGTCGGCGTCAAAACGGTGGTATCCGCGAAGAGAGCCGTCAAAATTTTGACAGACTACGTCAAAAACAGTCGCGTGAGGATTTCACGCGGCTGTTTTTGTGTGGTGTATCAGCCTTCTTCTCCATTCTGCGCGGTGTCCTGCAAAATACGCCAGATGGTGGTCCGGCTGACGGACAGCTTCTCCGCCAGAATGTCGTTGGAGTACTTCATCAGCGCCTTCAGCTGCAGGATGCCCTGCAAAAACGCCTCCTTATCCACCACGGGCCGTTGGGACAGGGCAGGGTACTGCTCCCGTATTTCCCGGAAAATCGTCTCCTCGCCGATGGCTTGCAGCAGAAGAAGATACTGGGCCTTGGGGGTGGCCTTCTCCAGCCGGGACATGGCGATGACGTACCGGGTGCAGACGGCCTGCAGCTCCTGCAATTGCCCCGGCCAGCGGTGGAAGGTCAGCAGCTCCTCCATCTGCTCCGACAGGGCCACCCGGTGGTGGTACGCGGTGTTGCGGGACAGGCTCCGCAGAAACAGCGGGGCGATGTCCTCCTTCCGCTCTGTCAGCGGCGGCAGCTCCAGCTGGCAGATGGCCAGGCAGCTTTGCAGGTCCGCCGGGATGGCCTGCGCCTCCTCCGGCGTCATGATGGTGTACACCATCAGATCCAGCAGCAGGGGAGCGGTCATGCCGGGCCGAAAGATGTGCCGGGAGGTCAGCGCCTGCATCAGGCAGGCGTGGACCACCGGCTGGGCCAGCGCCACATTTTTCAGTATCACGCTGCCGCCGTTGACGCTGGTCAGCAGGCCGGAAACCGTGCCGTCCTGCTTCTCGTAGCCCAGCAGAATGTGGGGTGCGTCCTCCGGCGCGATGGTGGCCAGGTCGATGGTGAGGCAGGGCTTCTGGGCCTGGGGCGACGTGCTGTGCATACAGCGGGCGAATATCTCCCGCCCGGAGCCGGGCTGGCCCAGTATCATGGTGGGGTAGTGGAGCTTCGCCAGATTCTGCCCCTGCTCCACCGTCCTTTTCATAATAGGTGACTGGGCGATCACATCCTCCCACCGGCACACGATCTGGGCCAGGCTGGGGGTGTCCTGCTCCGCCTTTTTCCGGTTGTGGGATTCGGGGTACAGGGTGATGAGGATGCCGATGGTGCGGCGGTCCTGGGTGATGCGCTCCTGTACGCAGCGCATCATGGCCCCCACCACCAGCCGGTAGGAGTCGGAGCGGTTCTGGCCGCTTTTCAGCAGCGCGGCGATGGACAGGTTGGGGAAGAAATCCGTCAGCAGCTTGCCCCTGATCTGGGAGGCGGCGATGCCGGTGAACCGCTGGGCCGTCTGGTTGAACAGCTTCACCCGGCCCTGCTCATCGGTGACGATCATGCCGAACTGGCTGTTGTTCAGGATGGCTTTGGTGATCTCACGGGACTGGCGGCTCTCGTGGAGCTTCCGGGCCCGTTCGCCGGCGCGGATGCAGGCGTCCCGGATGGACTCCTTGCCGTAATAGACCAGAATGCCGGTCCGGCCCAGAGCGTTGGCGGTCTCGTTGGCCGCCGTTGCGCCGATAAAGCCGTCGCAGTCCGAGTGCTGTATCTGCTCCCGCAGCTCCGCGATGCTCTCGAAGGTTAGCTCCTGCAAGGGCACCTCCATCAGCTTTTCCAGCATGGGCAGGTCCGGCGGCGCGGAGAACCGGTGCCGGGCGATACATATTTTCCGGCAGCCCTTCTTCATGGCCTTGCGGATGGCGATGGCGTAGTCGATGTACCGGATGGCGATCTCCACCAGCGGGTTGTCATAATGGGTGGAGAACCGGGCGGCGTTGCCGGGGCCCGCCACGAACACGCTGCACCCCAGCTGCCGGGCCTCCGCCACGCAGACGTCCTGGTTCTCCAGGTTGCTCTCCATCAGCACGAATTCCACGTCGGAGTCCGGCAGGCTGTCGATGACCTCCCGCGCCACCTCGCTGAGCTTCGAATACCCCAGAAAACAGACCTTATAGGGCTTTTCCGTTTTATTTTGCAATTCCGCCATGGGTGCATGCCTCCTCTGGTGGGATTTTGCCGCCGCAGACAGGACGGCTTTGTTTCATGGAAGAAAAAATACCACAGTTTGAAACAAAATGCAAGATAAATCCCAGCCGCGGCGCTTCGTTTGGCCTTTCGGCAGAAAGCCTGGTATCATAGGGACCATCAAAGGGCTGTGTCGGAAGCAGTTTTTTGAAATGAAGGAGCATACGCACTATGAAAAAAGCACTGAGTGATATCACGGTCCTGGATTTGACCCGTGTTCTGGCTGGCCCCTACTGCACCATGATGCTGGCGGACTTCGGCGCCAACGTCATCAAGATCGAGGTTCCCGGCAAGGGCGACGATACCCGCGCCTTCGGCCCCCTGAAGAACGGCGCCAGTATGTACTATGCCAATGTCAACCGCAACAAGAAGGGCGTCACCCTGAACCTGAAGTCCCCGGAGGGCAAGAAGCTGTTCCTGGAGATGGTGAAGAAGGCCGACGTGGTGGTGGAGAACTACCGTCCCGGCGTCATGGACAAGCTGGGCGTGGGCTACGACGTGCTGAAGGAGGTCAACGACCAGATCATCTACGGCGCGGTCTCCGGCTTCGGCTGCTACGGCCCCTATTCCCAGCGCCCCGGCTACGACATTATCGCCCAGTCCAGCGGCGGCCTGATGAGCATCACCGGCGAGGCCGGCGGCCATCCCCTCCGCGTCGGTAACGCCATGGGCGACGTGCTGGGCGGCATGAACCTGACCATCGGTATTCTCACCGCTCTCCACGCCCGTGAGCTCACCGGCAAGGGCCAGCGTGTGGACGTGTCTTTGGTGGATTCCGTGGTCTCCAGTCTGGAGACCGGCACCCAGCGCTACTTCGCCTCCGGCAAGCAGCCTGAGCTGATGGGCAACCGCTACGCCTCCGCCTATCCCTACGATTCCTTCCAGGCCAGCGACGGTCTGTTCGTCATCGGCTGCGGCAACGACAAGCTGTATACCCTGCTGTGCACCAAGGTGCTGATGCGGGAGGACCTGCTGACCGATCCCCGGTTCGATACCAACGTCCACCGCTGCGAGAACCACGAGGCCCTGAAGCCTGAGATCGAGAAGTGGACCACCCAGCACACCATCGACGAGTGCGTGGAGCTGATCCTTGCCGCCGGTGTGCCCGCTTCCCCCATCAACGACCTGAAGCGCGTCACCACCGATCCCCATATCGCCGGTGCCCGCGAGATGTTCGTTCCCATGCACCATCCTATCATCGGTGACATGAAGGTCAACGGCAACCCCGTGAAGCTGCTGGATACCAAAGCCGACATCTCCCGCCCCGCCCCAGCTCTGGGCCAGGATAACGCCGACGTCTACGGCCAGCTGCTGGGCCTGACCGAAGCAGACCTGACCGCTCTGAAGGAGCAGCAGGTCATCTGACAAAGCGACCGCGAAAAAAGAGGGCCATTCCTTTGGAATGGCCCTCTTCCGCATCTGCCGGAGAGAAAGTAAAAAGGAATGACACGCCGTGGCGTGTCATTCCTTTTTGTGTGTTTGGATTTAGGAGAGAAAAGAGTCAGTGCCACGGATTCAGGCGGCGGTGTGGACACTGCGGCGGGAGGCGCGCTCCTCATAGTCCAGCTCCAGCAGTCCGGCCTTGCTGGCGGCCCAGGCGGCTACGACGCCGAACACGATGGGCAGATAGAAGCCGGCTTGGCGGATCGGCTCGTCAGCGGCGGTCATCAGGAAAGAGGTGGCAACCACCAGGATCAGGGAAACGATAGCGGTCAGAACGTAATTATTGAAGTTCTTCATGGTAAATTCCTCCTTGAAGTTTTTTGTCATATATCTTTTTCCGGGTTCTTTTGTCTTTGTGACTGTATCGTAGAACTTTTAACAAGAAAAGTAAAGCCATGGAATGTGATAACCGATATCAGTATTACTGTTTATTAAAAAGCGGCCATCCCACGTACCCTCCGGTACGGGGGATGGCCGCCGATGCGGTGTTTTCCCGCGCTTTAGATAACGTTGTAGGCTTTCAGCAGCTTCTCAATGTCGGTGCCCTCGATCTTGCCCAGCAGCTTCTTCACGGCCATTTTCTCCACCAGGCCCATGTCCATGTCGGTGGCCTTCTTGCCGTCCCGCAGCTTCACGGTGGCGTTCAGCAGGTCGCGGACGTCATACACGCTGCCCCAGACCTCCGGTACGCCGCGGTCCACGTTCAGCAGGGTGTACACGGCCTCCATGCCGGTGCGCATGGAATACTCGGTGGTGAAGATGGTGTCCCGGGGCGTCTCGGCAAACTGCCCCAGGAAGGCGAAGTTCACGCTGCCGTCGGGCACCACATTGGGCCGGTCGCCGTAGGCGCGGGGCATGAAGAACGCGTCGATATAGGGCATCATGACGGGGACGGTGTTGGCGCTGTTCTCCGCCAGCTCAGCGATCTGCTCCTCCGGTACGCCGATGTGGTACAGCCACTCCATGCAGATCTCCTTGCCGGTACACATACGCATGGGCTTCTTGACGAAATCGCCGGGCTTGTCGGTGAACAGGGAGTAGACCCACACCAGGCAGTGATCCTTGGGCTGATCCCGGAACTGGGGCTGGCGGTTGATGGTCCAGCTCATGAGCCAGCTGGAGTCCTTCACGGTGACGATGCCGCCGGTGACCACATGGCCGGTGAAGGGGTCCCGCTTGCAGATGTTCTTGATATAGGGGATGATCTTCTGGTCCAGCGTCTCCACGGTGGCGCTCATCCAGTTGGTCTGCTCCGGGTCATGGCAGAACTTGTCGGGGTGGCCGAAGGAGGGGTCCTGGGCAGCGATCTTGCGCCACATATCCCAGCCGCCGCCCTCTTTCAATTCGGTGTTGTAGGCGGCGGGCTTGTTCTGGCTGCCCATGGAGGAGTTCTCCACGCAGCCGCCGTTGGTGATGAATACCAGATCGTTCTCCGTCAGGTCGATGCCGCCGGCTTCGCCGTTCTCAATGATGTCGATGCGCTTGGCCAGCTTGTGCTTCGGGTCGGAGCAGTCGAACTCCACGTTGGTGACCTGTACGCCGTAGTGGAACTGGACATTGTGGCTCTCCAGATACTTCACCATGGGCAGGATCATGGACTCATACTGGTTGTACTTGGTGAAGCGCAGGGCGGTGAAGTCGGGCAGGCCGCCGATGTGGTGGATATACCGCTGGATATAGAGCTTCATCTCCAGCGCGCTGTGCCAGTTCTCAAAGGCGAACATGGTGCGCCAGTACAGCCAGAAGTTGGAGGAAAGCACCTCGTCATCGAAGAAATCGGTGATCTTCTTGTCCTGCAGGTCCTCGTTGGGGGTGAAGAACAGCTTCATGATCTCCATAGCGCCCTTGTCGGAGATGTCGAACTTGCCGTCGGTGTGGGCGTCCTGACCACGGTTGACGGTGGCGCGGCAGAGGGAGTAGTTGGGGTCCTCCTTGTTGAGCCAGTAGTACTCGTCCAATACGCTGACGCCCTCCGTCTCGATGGAGGGGATGGAGCGGAACAGATCCCACATGACCTCGAAATGGTTGTCCATCTCCCGGCCACCGCGCATCACGTAGCCCAGATTCTCGAACTTGTAGCCGTCGCAGGCGCCGCCGGGGAGATTGCCCTTCTCCAGAATGTGGACGTGCTCGCCCTTCATCTGGCCGTCGCGGACCAGATAGCAGGCGGCGGTCAGGGCCGCCAGGCCGCTGCCCACGATATAGGCGGATTTCTGATCCACGCCCTCCGGCTTCTTGGGGCGGGCAAACGCTTCATAGTTACCACTGGAATAATACATAATGTTACCTCCTGTAAGCTCATTACTTTATGTTTTCTTCTTGATGAGGAAAGCATACATCCGGCCCGGAAATTCTTCAATAAACAGAAAAATCCCAGTGATAAGATTTTTATCACCGGGACGCAAGGTGTTCAGTTTTTTATCATTCAGTCTCGTTTGATAAAGGCCTGTCGGTGCGCAGCCGCTCCAACGCGGCGTTGACGCTGCCGTGGATCACCTGATCCAGACGGTCTACCATCAACTGGGGATCGCCCTTCATGTCGGACTTGATCCAGTCCAGCATCAGGCCGACGAACATATACTTATACAGCGTGGCGATGAAGGCTTTGTCCTCCGGCCGGACGGACATCCCCTGGGCCTGCTCCTCCACCACGCCCTCCAAAAGGTCGTAGGTCAGCTTGTAGAGATAGTTCTCCACCTGCTCCCGGCTGACGGAGCGGTAGACGTTCAGAATAAAGGGTTTGTTTTCCTGCACGGCCTCGAAAATTTGCAGCAGCCCCTGCTGCCACGTCTCATAGGTTTTCTTCCCCGCCAGGGCGCGGCTGGCGTCCTCTTCGCAGCTCCACTCCACCAGATCGTAGATGTCCTTGAAGTGGTAGTAGAAGGTCATGCGGTTGATGCCGCAGTCGTCGGTGATGTCGCTGACGGTGATCTTGTGCAGGGGCCTTTCCAGCAGCAGCTTTTTCAGTGACGCCTCCAGCGCCCGCTTGGTGACTTGTGACATGGGGAACCCTCCTTCTTGGGGTGATGGGTATATTGTACCTGAAGGGCGGGCGTTTTGCAAGCCGTGCCGCCGGAAGACTTTCGCGGAACGGAAACAGAAGGACTGACACGCTTTCGCGTGTCAGTCCTTCCACGTATGTACCGATATGGGGAGAGAAAAGAGCACAATAAGCGGTCAGATGTGCAGCGCTGCTTCCAGCGCGTCGCCGGTAGCCAGGACTGCGTTGCCGGGGGCCTTGGCGGCCTCGCCGATGACCAGTACCTGACCGGCCACCGTCTCGGCGGTGTCCTTCAGGGCGGTGTTGGAGCGGGAGCCCATGGCCAGCACAATGCTGTCATAGCCCCGCAGGGAGCCGGTGGAGCCGTCCGCCAGCGCGTAGTCCACACCGTCGGCGTAGAACTGGGTCACCTTGGCGCCGGGCCGCAGCAGCACGTGGTTTTCCTCGAAGTTCTGGAACATGTAGCGGCGGTTCTCCGGGGTCACGTCGGCGGCGATGACGTCCTTCATCTCGATGACCGCCACCTGATGGCCGCGCTCCGCCAGATACTCGGCGGCCTCGCAGCCCACCATACCGCCGCCGACTACCAGAACGCTCTTGCCCATGGGGGCCTTGCCGTCCAGCATGTCCTGGGCGGTCACATAGCCGCAGTCGGAAAGACCGGGGATGGGCAGGATCAGGGGCGTGGAACCTGTGGCCAGAATGATGGCGTCGGGAGCCAGAGAGCGCAGCAGCATCTCGTCGGCCTCTACGCCGCAGCGCAGGTCCACGCCTGCCTGCCGGCACTTGACGATCATAGAGCGGATGGCCTCGGTCAGCTGACCCTTGCCGGTGGGATAGGCGGCGATGCGGAAGTTGCCGCCCAGCTCGCTGGCCTTCTCCACCAGCGTCACCTGATGACCGCGGACGGCGCAGGCCCATGCGGCGTACAGGCCGCCGGGGCCGCCGCCCACTACTGTGACGCGTTTCTTCTCGGCGGCGGGGGACAGCTCGCACTCCCGGCCCACGCAGGGGTTCACCGCGCAGGTGATGGGCTTACCGGCGAACATATTGGGTACGCAGCCCAGCAGACAGCCGATGCAGGGAGAGAGCGTCTCCAGCTGGCCGTTCCGGGCCTTGGCGGGCAGCTCCGGGTCGGCGATGCTCTGGCGGCCGAAGGCGATGAGGTCGGCACGGCCCTGCTTCACCAGCAGCTCGGCGTACTGGGGCTCGGTGAACCGGCCCACGGCGATGACGGGAACGGACACCGCCCGCTTGATCTCCGTCACCAGATCGGCGTTGAAGCCGCCGTGGGTGACGCCGGGCGCCCACATAAACTCGTCGTGCAGGTGGACGGCACGGGTCACGTGCAGGGCGTCCACGCCGCACTCCTGCTCCAGATAGGCCGCCACCGCCGCCGCGTCCTGTACGCTCTGGCCGCCCTCCACCTCGTCGCAGGCGTTGATGCGGCACAGGATGGGCAGGTTGCCGCCGGTCTTGCGGCGGATGTTCTCAATGATGAGCCGGGGCAGGCGCATGCGGTTTTCAAAGCAGCCGCCGAACTCATCGGTGCGGTTGTTGGTGCGCTGGGAGATGAAGGTGCTGACCAGATACCCGTGGGCGCAGTGTACTTCCACCATGTCGATACCGGCCTGCTGGGCCCGGCGCGCCGCGTCGCCGTAGCACTCGATGATGCGGTAGACCTCCTCATTGGACACCGCCTCCGGAATTTCCCGGCCCGCCGAGGCGGGCATGGCGCTGGCGGCCTTCAGGGGATAGCCCGTCAGGGCGGAGTTGCCCTCAGGGCCCGCATGCTGTAACTGGATGGACACCTTTGCGCCGTAGGCGTGGCAGGCTTCCGCCACACGGCGGAAGCTCTCCACCGTGTTGTCAGAGAACAGGCAGGGCTTCCGGGGACCGCCCTTGGCCTCCTGATAGACCACCGTGGACTCGATGGTGATCAGGCCGAAGCCGCCCTTGGCGCGGGCCTGATAGTAGGACAGGGAACGGTCGCTGAGGGTGCCGTCGGTGTTGGCAAGGTTGTTGCCCATAGGGGGCACCACAAAACGGTTGGGGACTGTCACCGTGCCGATCTGCACGGGAGAAAACATGGTCGGGAATTTCATCGTCGCACCTCACTCTCTCAAATCGCGTCAGGAGAAGAACTTCTCCAGCACTTCCTGGGCGGGCATATCCTTGCCGGTGAACAGCTTGAAGGCCGCCACGCCCTGCCACAGCAGCATACCGATGCCGCCCACGGCGGCCTTGCAGCCTGCCGCCTTGGCCTCCTGGATCATGCGGGTCTCGCGGGGGTTGTACACGGTGTCCGCCACCACCAGACCGGCGCGGAACAGGGAGGGATCGATGAGGGTCTCGCCGTCCAGCGGCTTCATGCCCACCTTGGTGGCGTTCACCAGAATGTCGCAGCTCTTTACCGCCTCGGCCAGCGCGGCGCTGTCCTCCAGGGGCGTGATGGACGCCTTGCAGCCGGGAATGGCCTTGGCCAGCTTTTTCACGGTGTGCTGGCCGTTGGCGTAAAACTCGTCGTCACGGTTGAAGATGGCGATCTCCGCCGCGCCGTCCAGCGCCGCCTGCACACAGATGGCGGTGGCTGCGCCGCCGGCGCCCAGCACCACCAGACGCTTGCCCTTCACCTCGACGCCGTGCTCGTGGAGATTGCGGACAAAGCCCACGCCGTCGGTGTTGTGGCCGGTCAGCTTGCCGTCCTCACTGACGGTGACTGTGTTGCACGCACCGATCAGTCGCGCGGCGGGGGACAGCTCGTCCAGATAGGCCGCCACGGCGGTTTTGCAGGGCATGGTGATGTTGAAGCCGCCCACGCCCAGGGTTTTCAGGGCCTGCACGCCAGCCTCGGTCTGCGCCAGAGGAATGTTGAAGGCCAGATACGCGGCGTCGATGCCGGTGCGCTGAAAGCTGTAATTATACATAGCGGGGGAGCCGGAGTGTCCCACGGGGGAGCCGATCAGGCAAAAGAGCTTGGTGTGTCCGGAAATTCTGCTTTCCATACTGATATCCTCCTATATTTCGTCGATGTTGTGTTACTTTTCCAGAACCTCGGGCCATGCCTGGGCCAGCACGGCGCGGGTGGCGTCGAAGTTGGCCTTGGCCGCGGCGGCCACGCCGGTGGCGAGAATTTCATCGCTGATGACCTCCACACCCATCACGGCGGGCTGGATGCCCTTATCCCGCAGCATCTTCACGAAGCCTGCGGTGTCGCCGTAGCCGGTGCCGGGCAGCATGCGGTCATGCATGGACTCGTCCCGGAGAATGCTCTTGGCGTAGGGATGAGCCTGCACGTCGTTGATCTGCACGGCCACCACCTTCTCGGCGGGGATATCCGCCAGCAGCGTGGGATCGTAGCTCTGACCGGCGCGTACCCAGTGCCAGGAGTCCAGGATCAGCTTGGCGTTGTCACAGCCGGAGGCCTTCACCACCGCCCACGCCTTCTTGATATCGGGCAGGCCGCTGTAAGGCATGGGCTCCACGCCGATGGTGTACTTCCCGGCACGGTGGCACAGCTCCCGCAGCTTCTGGGCGGTGTGCTCCACGGAATAGTTCTCCATCAATCCGCAGTTGATGTGGTTCACGCCGAACAGCTCACACATATGGAAGCACATCTGCTCCTTGTACTTCTGCTCATAGGAGCGGTGTTCCTCCGTCCACTGGACGATGTACTCCACCTCAGTGACCTTCATGCCGTACTTGTTCAGGATCGCCAGAATGTCGGCGTCGAACAGCCCCTCGTTCAGGGCGTCCACGTAGGTCTCCGCCCGCAGGCCGATGCCCTCGAAGCCTGCTTCCTTGGCGGCGGATACGCGCTCCTCAAAGGTGCACTGGTCGCCCAGCGTCCAGGAGCTGATGGTGATGGGATACTTGTGAGACATGGTAGCTTCCTCCTCAAATTACATTTTTATATGGTGTGTTATTTCGTGTTGATCTGCCGTAGCACCGCCCGGCAGACTTCTTCAATGGTCAGGTCTGAGGTATCGACGGTCACATTGGCGGCGGCCTCGTAGGCGCTGCGGCGCTGAGACATCAGGGCGGCGATATCCGCCACGTTTTTTCGGCCCTGCAGCAGGGGTCGCTCGTCGCTGTCCTTGACCCGCTCCAGAATCACCTCCGGACGGGCGGTCAGCAGCACCACTGTGCCGCAGCGGCGCATGGCGGCCACGTTTTCCTGCCGCATGGCCACCCCGCCGCCGCAGGAGACGAGACAGGCGCTTTCGGTGGTCAGCCCCTCCAGCAGCGCCGTTTCGCACTGGCGGAAGTGGTGCTCGCCCTTTTGGACGAAGATTTCCGGGATGGTCAGGCCCTCCTGTCGGGCGATCTCGTCGTCCATCTCCATGACCGGCAATTGCAGCATCCGGCCCAGCGCGGCGGAGACGGAGGTCTTGCCCGCGCCCATGAAGCCGATAAAGAACAGTGTTTTCATGTTACTGCACCTGCGCTGCCCGCTCCCGCTTCTGGCAGATGTTCAGGTACACCGCCAGCAGAATGCCCACCAGCGTTACCGCCATGTTGAACAGCACCACCAGCCGGGGACCGTTGGCACCGCCCACACGGGTCAGCACACCCGCCACGCTGATGACGATGTAGTTGGCCACGCTGGAGGAGATCATCACGATAGAAGTGATGACGCCCCGGTTCTTGGGGAACATCTCATTGGCCACCGCCGTCACCAGCTGCAACACGCCGCCTGCGGCGAAGAAGCCCAGCAGGAAGCCGCCCGCCAGACACATGACCGGCTTCTGGATGAAGTAGATAGCGGCCAGCGTTGCCAGCGCCACGCAGGGATAGATCACCAGAATTTTAGCGGGCTCCACGTTCCGTTTCAGCAGCGCCGCGCTGACGAACAGCGCCACCACGATGCCCACGGAGTAGAAGGACTGGATTTTGCTGGGGTCGGCCAGACCGTACAGGGTGCCCAGCTCCTGATTGCAGTTCATCCACAGCATAAAGGTGGTGGAGGTGGTGAAGCCCAGACACACCAGCACGATAGCGGCGGGGGTGAAGTGCATCTTCTCGCTTTTCTGACCCTTGACCTTTACCACCTTTTCAAAGGGCGGGAAGGGCAGGAACGCCAGGAACACGCCGTCTGCGATAATAATGATAGCCGTTGCGATAAAGATGGTGCGGAAGGGCAGCTGATGCGCCGCCACAAAGCCGATGGCGAAGGGCAGCAGGAACTGCGCAATGGAGATGGACAGCTTGGTGAAGATGTTGGCGATGGTGCCCTTTTCCTTGAAAATCTCCATGCAGGAGGGGGTGATGCTGGTGTCCAGGAAGGAGTTGGCCATACCGCTGACCACCGCCAGCGCGTAGCCCACATACAGGTTGGGGGCAAAGGTGATGCCCAGCAGGAAGATGGCGTACAGGGTGCAGCCGATCAGGGCCGAGAGCCGCCGTCCCAGCCGGTCGCTGAGAGGTCCGGCCACCGGGAAGGCGATAAGCCGTCCCAGTCCGATGGCGGCGATGACCGCCACCACGCCGGAAACGTCATAGTTGCCGTCGGCCAGCGTTGCCACGCCCCACAGGGCGGCGAAGTTCTGCTTGTACTGTCCCATAATGGTGGCCGCCACGCCCAGAACGAAATAGGTGATGTACAGGGCCAGCGCCGTGGGGTAATACTTGCGGGAGTCCACAGTCTGGTTCATGATGATGTTCCTTTCTCTCTATTGTTGTTATGTGTACAGAAGCGCTTTGATCTCCTCGATGGGCATCTCCAGCCCGCTGTACAGCCGGAAGGCTTCCGCCCCCTGACACAGCAGCATGCCCAGTCCGTCGCAGGTCCGGCATCCGGCAGCCCTGGCGTCCCGCAGCAGCTTCGTCTCCGGCGGGGCGTACACCACGTCTGTTACCACCAGTTCCGGCCGGAAGCAGCTCTGGTCGGTGATGACGCTGCGCTCTACCTCCGGGGCCATGCCTACCCGCGTGGCGTTGGAGAGAATGTCGCAGCGGCGGATGGCCTTGTAGAGGTCCCGCCCGTCGTCCAGATCGTGGAGGGAGAGGGAGCACTCCGGCGCGGCCTGGGCGATGGTTTGCAGCGTCTGCTCCACACGGGGCCAGAACTCGTCCCGGCGGTTGAAGACCGCGATCTCCGCCGCGCACTCCAGCGCCGCCTGTCCCGCGATGGCTGAGGCCGCTCCGCCGCCGCCCAGCAGCACGATCTTCTTGCCCTTTACCTCCACGCCGCCGCGGCGGAGGTTCTGGGTGTAGCCCATACCGTCGGTGTTGTAGCCGGTCAGTATGCCGCTGTCGTTGACGATGACGTTCACCGCGCCGATGGTCTGCGCCTCCGGCGACAGCCTGTCGAGGTACGGGATCACCGCGCTCTTGCAGGGCATGGTCACGTTGGCGCCCCGCATATTCAATGTGCGGATGGCCTGTACCGCCGCGCCCGCCTGCTCCTGGCTCACCTCAAAGGCCAGATATGCCCAGTCGAGACCGTATTTGGCAAAGCAGTGGTTGTACATGGCAGGGGATTTGGAATGTGCCACCGGGGTCCCCATCAGTCCCAGCATGGTGGTGGTTCCAGAGAGATGCATGCTCGATGCCTCCTTCTCACCGCCGTTTCCGTGGCGGCTTTTGTTGTCTGGCTCCACTGTACCCCAATGCCAAAGAATTAACAAATCAATTTTTTCCACAAAACCCATAGATTTCTTTTATCGGTTGTTGTATACTTAGTGCAGGGAAAAGGAGGAACGCGGTATGAATTTGTTGCATTTGCGCTACTTTGTGGAATTGGCCCACACCCAGCACTATACCAGAGCGGCGGAGCAGCTGTGCATCACCCAGCCCAGCCTCAGCCACGCCATCGCCCAGATGGAGGGGGAGCTGGGGGTGCCCCTGTTTGAAAAGCGGGGCCGCAACGTGGCCCTGACCCACTTCGGCCAGCAGTTTTTGACCTGTGCCCAGCAGACCCTGGCTACCCTGGATGACGGGGTGGACGCCCTCCGCCGCGTGGGCAGGGGAGAGGGCGTGATCCGTCTCGGCCTGCTGCGCACACTGGGCGTGGACTTTGTGCCGGGCCTGGCTTCCCGTTTTCTGGCGGCCAATCCGGAGAAGAACATCCGCTTTACCTTCCACACCGGCGTTACCAGCCAGCTGCTGGAGGGCCTGCTGGCCCACCAATATGACCTGGTGTTCTCCTCCCGCCCCGCGCCGGAGATGGGGCTTACCTCTATCCCTGTGGAGCAGCAGGACCTGGTGCTCATTGTTCCCCGGAACCACCCGCTGGCCCGTCTGCACACGGTGGACCTGGCCGACACGCTGCCCTATCCCCAGGTGTATTTCAGCAAGGGCAGCGGCCTGCGGGATGTCATCGACGGACTCTTCGACCAGATCGGCCAGCGTCCCCACATCGCCTACGAGACCGAGGAGGACCAGGTCATCGCCGGCCTGGTGGCCCACGGCTTCGGTATCGCCGTGGTGCCCTATATGGAGATGCTGCTGCGGCTGGACGTCAAGATCATCCAGATCGTCCATCCCGTCTGGGAGCGCAACTTCTACATGGTCACTGATGACCGGGCCTTCCAGTCTCCGGCGGTACGTCAGTTCCGCCAGTTCATTCTGGACGGTACGTCGTTGTAAAGCTGCCCAAATTTTCCCCGATCCATTTGCACATATAGACGGCGTCTATCAGATCGATGCAAAAACTCCATAGAAAAATCGGCTGTTTTGTGACAAAAACAGCCGATTTTTGTGCCATGTTTTCAGGTTTTAGAAGAAATTTCCTTACAAAAGCAACCGTATCACGCCGCCGCTGCGGAGCGGCAGTAAAATCCTTGTTAAAACTTCTGCTTATGAAAGTAACACTTTTACAAGCGTTGCTAAACAATATTTTGGCTATTTTTCCATCTGGCGCGGCGGAAAAATGGGTGTATAATTATTTCTAAAAATTATAAGCCGCACAGGGCGGCAGAAGGGAGAATCGCATGCAGCAGATCACACAACTGAAAAAGGTGCTGGTTGCCAACCGCGGCGAGATCGCGGTGCGCATTTTCCGCGCCTGCTACGATCTGGGTCTCCACACCGTAGCTATTTATTCCAACGAAGATACCTATTCCCTGTTCCGCACCAAGGCGGATGAGGCGTACCTGGTGGGTGAGAAGAAGTCGCCCCTGGGCGCGTACCTGGACATCCCCGGTATCATCGGCCTTGCCAAGCGCCGGGGCGTCACCGCCATCCACCCCGGCTACGGCTTCCTGTCCGAGAACGCCGACTTTGCCCGCGCCTGCGAGGAGAACGGCATCCTGTTCGTGGGCCCCTCCTCCGACGTGCTGGCCAAGATGGGCGACAAGCTCAGCGCCAAGGAGATCGCCGTCAAATGCGGCGTACCCATCATTCCCGGCTGCACCGAGCCCCTGCGCGACGCCGACGACGCGCTGGAAAAGGCCGTCAGCTTCGGCTTTCCCGTTATCCTGAAGGCCGCTGCCGGCGGCGGCGGCCGCGGTATGCGCCGCTGCGACAAGCCGGAGGAGGTCAAGACCGCCTACGAGCTGGTCCACAGCGAGGCGGAGAAGTCCTTCGGTTGCGGCGATATCTTTATCGAAAAATACCTGGTGGAGCCCAAGCATATTGAGGTGCAGATTTTGGCTGACCAGTACGGCAACGTCTACCACCTGGGCGAGCGTGACTGCTCCCTCCAGCGCCGGTACCAGAAGGTGGTGGAGTACGCGCCCGCATGGTCTGTCCCCCAGGAGACGGTGGAGGCTCTGCGTCAGGACGCGGTGAAGATCGCCAAGTCCGTCAACTACGTCAGCGCCGGTACGGTGGAGTTTCTGGTGGACAAGTCCGGCCATCACTACTTCATCGAAATGAACCCCCGCATTCAGGTGGAGCACACCGTCACCGAAATGATCACCGGCGTGGATATCGTCCGCGCCCAGCTGCTGGTGGCGGCGGGCTATCCCCTCAGCTGCCCGGAGATCGGCCTGACCTGTCAGGAGGACGTGCATTTCGACGGCTACGCCATCCAGTGCCGCGTCACCACCGAGGACCCCTCCAACAACTTCGCCCCCGATAACGGCAAGATCACCGCTTACCACTCCCCCGGCGGCTTCGGCGTCCGTCTGGACGGCGGCAACGTGGGCGTGGGCACCGTCATCTCCCCCTATTACGACTCTCTGCTGGTGAAGGTCACCAGCTGGGACCGCAGCTTCCCCGCCGTCTGCCGCAAGGCGGCCCGCGCCATCAACGAGGTCCGCGTCCGGGGCGTCAAGACCAACATCCCCTTCGTCACCAATGTGCTGGCCCACCCCACCTTCGTCAACGGCCAATGCCACACCAAGTTCATCGACGAGACGCCGGAGCTGTTCGAGATCATGGACTCCCGTGACCGCGCCACCCGCGTCCTGCGGTATATCTCCGAGATTCAGGTGGCCAACCCCAACGCCGAGCGCCACCAGTACGATATCCCCCGCTTCCCCGAAGCAAAGGAGCCGCTCGGCCCCGGCCTGAAGCAGCTGCTGGATGAGAAGGGGCCCGACGCCGTGAAGCAGTGGGTGCTGGCCCAGAAGAAGCTGCTGCTGACCGACACCACCATGCGCGACGCCCACCAGAGCCTGCTGTCCACCCGTATGCGTACCCGCGATATGGTCAAGGGCGCCGACGGCGTGGCCGACATCCTGCGGGACTGCTTCTCGCTGGAGATGTGGGGCGGCGCTACCTTTGATGTTGCCTACCGCTTCCTGCATGAGTCCCCCTGGGAGCGCCTGCGCCTGCTGCGGGAGAAGATTCCCAACATCCCCTTCCAGATGCTGCTGCGGGGCTCCAATCTGGTGGGCTACGCCAACTATCCCGATAACCTGGTCCGCGCCTTCGTGGAGGAGGCCGCCCAGCGGGGCATCGACGTGTTCCGCGTGTTCGATTCCTTGAACTGGGTGCCCGGCATGGAGGTAGCCATGGAGGAGGTCCTCCGCCAGAACAAGCTGCTGGAGGCCACCATGTGCTACACCGGCGACATTCTGGACGAGACCAAGGACAAGTACACCCTGAAATACTACGTGGACCTGGCCAGGGAGCTGGAAAAGCGTGGCGCTCATATGCTGGCCATCAAGGATATGTCCGGCTTGCTGAAGCCCTACGCCGCCAAGAAGCTGGTGTCCACTCTGAAGCAGGAGGTGGGCCTGCCCATCCACCTGCACACCCACGACACCACCGGCAACCAGGTGGCCGCCCTGCTGATGGCCGCCGAGGCCGGCGTGGACGTGGTGGACGTGGCCTGCGCCCCCATGGCGGGCCTCACCAGCCAGCCGTCCCTGGATGCGGTCGTCGCCGCCCTCCACGGCACCGAGCGTGACACCGGCCTTGACCTGCGCCGCGTCCAGGAGCTGAGCAACTACTGGTCCGATGTGCGCCTGCGGTACGAGAGCTTCGACCACGGCCTGAAATCCTCCACCACCGATATCTACCGCTATGAGATCCCCGGCGGTCAGTACACCAACCTCCGTCCCCAGGTGGAATCCCTGGGCCTGGGCGACCGGTTCGAGGAGGTCAAGGAGATGTACAAGACCGTCAACGACATGCTGGGCGACCCCGTGAAGGTGACGCCCTCCTCCAAGGTGGTGGGCGATCTGGCCATCTTCATGGTGCAGAACGACCTGACGCCGGAGAACATCGTCCAGCGGGGCGAGGCGCTGGCCTTCCCCGATTCCGTGGTGTCCTACTTCAAGGGCATGATGGGCCAGCCCGCCTGGGGCTTCCCGAAAGACCTGCAAAAGGTGGTCCTGAAGGGCGAGCAGCCCATCACCTGCCGCCCCGGCAAGCTGCTGGCTCCTGTGGACTTCGATCAGCTGCAGCACGAGGTGGAGCAGTTCCACGAGAACCCGGAGAAGAAGGACCTCATCTCCTACGCCATGTACCCCAAGGTATACGAGGACTTCTGCCGCCACCGGAAGGAGTACGGCTACATCACCCGCATGGGCAGCCATGTGTTCTTCAACGGCATGGCCCTGGGCGAGACCAACAAGATCAACATCGAGGACGGCAAGACCCTGGTCATCAAGTACCTGGGCCTGGGCGACCACAACAGCGACGGCACTGTCAACGTCCAGTTCGAGCTGAACGGCATGCGCCGCGAGGTCACCGTCCGTGACCCCCACGCCTCTGAGCAGACCCGCCAGGCCACTCTGGCCGACGAGTCCGACCCCCTGCAGGTGGGCACCTCCATCCCCGGCATGGTGTCCAAGCTCTGCGTCAAGCAGGGCGACCATGTGGAGAAGGACCAGGTCCTCATCATCATCGAGGCCATGAAGATGGAGACTGCCATCACCGCCCGCACCGCCGGAACGGTCAAGTCCGTCCGCGTCAAGGAGGGCCAGCCCGTCAAGGCCAAGGAGCTGCTGATGGAGCTGGAGTAAGCCGTCATATCATAAGAAAACAGTCAAGCCCCCTGAGAAGGGGGCTTGACTGTTTTCAGACTTCGGTAAAGGTATAGCGGTCCACGTACCCGCTCTCGTTTCCCGTGGTGATGACCACGCCGCTGTCGGTGGTGCTGACGTCCCGGATGGGGAAGCGCTTGTGCTGCTCCACATAGGCCTCCGGGCTCTCCGCCTCCGCCTCCATAATGGTCCTCACGGCGTATTTTGACCCGCCGCAGGGCGTCATAGACTCCAAAATGATCTCATATTCTGCCATGTTTCGTAACGCTCCTTTTGGCCCGCGCCACGCAGGCCCTTTTCCTGACGGCAGTATACCACATTTTTTCGCCCTTGTCAGCAGTTTCCCTGCAAAATCCCGCCGTATTCCAGATCGCCTATGGCGCTTTCTCGGCGGATGTGGTATGATGATACCATCAATTGACAAGGGCAAACACGCCTGACAGCGTGTCTTTCCGGCGATTTTTGCCCTTTTCGTCGCGTATTGTCAAGGGACTTGACGCAGCATGGGCGCATTTCTGCCCGTCAAAACCGTGTCTGCCCTTGTCAATCGATGGTACCATCAGCAGAAAGGACGGAAACCGTATATGACAGAGGAACAACGTATTTTTGACGGCAAGCTCTTTGCCTCCGAGGTCCCTGAGCTGGTGGCCAAGAAGCGGCTGGCCCACCGCCTCAGCCAGGAGTTCAACACACTCTTTGAATCGGACGAACAGCCCCGTCAGGCCATCCTGGACCGGCTTCTCGCCACCGTAGGGGAGGGGACCCGTATGCTGGGACCCATCCACTTTCACTATGGCTGCCACACCACCATCGGCAGCGGCTGCTTCATGAACTTCAACTTCACCGTGCAGGACGACGCGCCCGTCACCATCGGCGACCACTGCAACTTCGGTCCCAACGTTACCATCGTCACGCCGCTGCACCCCCTGCTGCCGGATGAGCGCCGGGGCATCGTGTGCAGCGACGGGGTGGAGCGCTTCCTGTGCTATGCCAAGCCCGTCGTCATCGGACACGACTGCTGGTTCGGTGCCAATGTGGTGGTCTGTCCCGGCGTGACCGTGGGCGAGAACTGCGTCATCGGCGCGGGCAGCGTCGTCACCCGCGATATCCCCGCCAACTCCTTCGCGGCGGGCGTTCCCGCCCGCGTCATCCGTCCCATCACGGAGCGGGACGCCATTGCCAACCTCTTTGACGACCTCCTCTGAGCCGTAAGCACAGCAGGGGCCCATGCCGCTTTGGCATGGGCCCCGTTTTTTATTCGCTGTCTGCTGTATGCTCCGGCGCGCTCCGCGTCACCTGAATCTCCTCAATCCGGTGGTTTTCCACCCTTGTGACCCGGACGGTCAGGTCTTCAAAGGCGAAGGCATCGCCCGCCTCCGGCACACGGCCGAACTGCTCCATCACCCAGCCGCTGACGGAAACCATCTCGGAATCGGTTTTCAGCTGGAAATAGGCGGCGAAGTCCTCAAAGTCCATCCCCGCGTCCACCAGCCAGCTGTCCAGCCCGGTCTTCCGCAGGAACACCTCCTCCTCGTCGTGCTCGTCCCATATCTCGCCCACCAGTTCCTCCAGAATGTCCTCCATGGTGACGATGCCGCAGGTGCCGCCGTACTCGTCCACTACCACCGCCACGTGGGTCTTGGCCTGTTGGAGCTTCTTCAGCAGCAATCGGATGGGCTCGTTCTCCAGCGCGAACACCGGCGGAGAAATAATGTCGGACAGCGGTTGATCCGTTACGCCGCAGCCTACATAGAAGTCCTTCTGGTGTACCGTGCCCAGAATGTGGTCGATGGAGTCCTGATAGATCAGCAGCCGGGAATACTTGGTCTGGGTGAACAGCGCCGCCACCTCCTCCTTGCTGGCGGTGACGGGCAGGGCCGCCAGATCTACCCGGTGGATGAGGATATCCTGGGCCTCCTGCTCGGAAAAGCCGATGGCGTTTTTCAGCAGCTCGCCCTCGTCCCGGTCGATGCTGCCGTCCTGCTGCACCTCGTCCACCAGCATCAGCAGCTCCTCCTGGGACATTTTGCTGTCGCCGTTGAGGCGGAACACCTTGGCCAGCAGCTTCTTCCACAGGGAGAACAGCAGGTTCAGGGGCATCAGCACCCAGATCAGCACCTGCAGAATGGGAGCCGACAGCATGGCGCATTTCTCCGCACAGTCCTTGGCGATGCTCTTGGGGGATATCTCGCCGAAGATCAGCACCACCACCGTTACCACCACCGTGGAGATGGTAGCGCCCGCGTCGCCGTAGTGCCGGACAAACAGCACCGTGCCGATAGAGGCGGTGGCGATGTTGACGATGTTGTTGCCGATGAGGATGGTGGACAGCAGCCGGTCATACTGCTCCAGCAGCTTCAGCGCCAGCGCCGCATTGCCGCTGCCCTTTTCCGCCAGCGTCCGCAGCCGGGTGGTGTTGGCGGAGGAAAAGGCCGTCTCTGTGGCCGAAAAATAGGCGGAAAGCGCCAGGCATACCGCCATAATGATGATACAAGTTGTGGTTGACAATATAAGTAACTCCTTTTCCGTCATCTGTTTTTATAGGGCGATAGCTGGTAAAAGTGCCGCTATAAGCGCAAAAAAGCACGTCTGCCCCGCGAGACGCAGCGCAGATATGCCGGCAAAAACAGATGGCAGTTCAGATGGTTACCCGGATAGTCACCGCCGTCAGTATCCATATAAGCGTACTTCCTCCTTTGTTGTAAATTGAGGATAGTATATCAGAAAGAGAAGCTCCCGTCGAGTTAAGAACATGTGAAGGAAATCCGGGTCGGCACTCTGCGGGCGGCGGCTGGCTCGTGCGCCGCCGCGGCTTGACATTTTGCCGCACCGGTATTACAATAGCACCACAAACGCCGCCGCGGGCGGTTTTTTCAAAATGAACGGTTAGTAATTGCTAACTGAATGACAGCGAATATGGACGGGAGGAGACATCCCTATGAAAGCGGGAATGGATTTCTGGAATAAGAACGCCAAGCGGTATGACCGCTTTATGCGGAAGGACGAAGCGGCGTACCGGCAGCTGTACGACCTGATCCGCCCGCTGGTCCGCCGCAAGACGGTGCTGGAGCTGGCCACCGGCACCGGATTGATCGCCAAGCACATCGTCAGTGCGGCGGATATGCTGGAGGCCACCGACGCCTCGCCGGAGATGATCGACCAAGCGCGGCGGGACGTGTGCTCCGCCAAGCTCCACTTCTCCGTGCAGGATATGTTCCGCCTGCCTTATGCCGGCGGTTCCTTCGATGTGGTGATCGTCTCCAACGCGCTGCACATCGTCCCGGAGCCGGAAAAGGCCCTGGCGGAGATACGCCGGGTGCTGAAGCCCGGCGGCCTGCTGATCGCGCCCACCTTCACCCATGCGGGCAATACGCTCTATGGCCGGGTCAAGGCGTTCTGCATGAAGCTGGCGGGCTTGCCGCTGCACAGCAAATGGTCCAGCGAGGACTATCTGGCCTTTTTGCGGCGCAGTGGCTGGACGGTGCGGGAGAGCCGGGTGCTGAAAGCGTCCTTTCCCCTGACCTATGCCGTCTGCGTGGCGGATTAGCGGCGGAGCTCTCCGCGGAATTGCTGAAAAAGCAGCTTTGCCCCTGTCATTCCGGAAAATATGTGGTATAATAAAAAAATACCGCGCGGCGGCTTTCCGCGCTGACCGCTGCCGACGCTGCCGCAAGATGTTTTTGTGGGGAAAAAGTGTACCGATACTCGCCCAGTGCGCGGGCAAAGGCCAGCACCGCGCCCGCCAGTACGCCCTGACGGCAAGGGCATGCGGATGTGCCAGAAGATGTAGGTGTTGGACAGGCCCAGGGTCTGTCCGGCGTAGGCCAGCGTCTCGTCAAAAGCCTCAAACGCGCCGCGAACCGTGCGGTACATCAGGGGAAATACCACTACCACCGTGGCGAAGATGGCGGACCACCAGGTCATCACCAGCCGGATGCCGAAGGTCTCCAGCACCCATGCGCCGATGAGCCGCTTGGGGCCCAGCACACGCAGCAGCAGATAGCCCACCACCGTGGGCGGCAGGACAAGGGGCAGCGTCAGGATCACGTCCAGAATACCTTTGACCAAACGCGGGAGTTTGGCGATATAGTACGCCGCGGCGATGCCCGCGAAGAACACCACCACCGCGGAAATGGCGGCAATGCGCAGCGAGTTTAAGAGGGGATACCAATCCAGGGGAGACCTCCTGATGCCATCATTTTTGGTACGAAAAACGGGATGTGGGCAAGGCGCTTCACGCGCCCTGCCCGGCAAAGGGAAATGAGTATGAGATCACTTGCTCAGGGGGGTGAACAGAACCTTCTCGAACTCGGCAGAAGCCTCGGCGGTCTGGAGGTAAGCCAGGAACGCGGCGGCAGCCTCCTGCTGGGCGGAGGTGTTCAGCACGGCGGCGGGATAGATGACCTGGCCGCACATATCGGCGGTGGCCTCGGCGGCCACGGTCAGACCGGCGGAGTAAGCGTCGGAGGCATAGATGATGCCGCAGTCCACAGCGCCCTCAGACACGGCGGTGGTGACTTCCTTCACGTTGGAGCCATAGGTCAGCTTCTCAGCGATGGCGGCCTCGTCGATCTCGTAGTAGGTGAAAATCTTCTTGGTGTACTGACCCACGGGCACGTCCTCGTTGCCGATGGCCAGCATCACGTCGCCGGACTTCAGCAGCTCGGCCAGCCTATCGAAGCTGTCGATACCCTTGTCGCTGCCCTCGGCCACAGCCAGGACCACCTTGTTCTCCAGCAGGTCGATGCGGCTGCCTTCCACCAGCATATCCAGACCGTCGGGGGTTCTTCTCGGCGTCGTCCTTCAGGGTGCCGTCCAGCTGGTTCATCTGCTTGGGAGCGGCGGAGATGAACAGGTCGCAGGGAGCGCCCTCGGTGATCTGGGTGTACAGCTTGCCGGAGGAATCGAAGTTGAAGCTGATCTTCACATTCTCATTCTCAGCCATGTACTTGTCCCCGATGGCGGTCAGGGACTCGGTGAGAGAAGTGGCGGCGAACACCGTCAGCTCCACGGTCTCGGCGGGGGTCTGATCGTCGGTGGCGGCGTTGTTGTTGCCGCAGGCCACCAGGCTCAGCGCCATGACCAGCGCCAGCAGCAGGGAAATAAACTTTTTCATCTTGGGTTTCCTTTCTTGGTGTTTCAATTTTATCTGATCGAAATTCTCGTGCGAGGATAACGGTTTTCAAAATCATGCGCCCCCACAGGGCGCATGACGGTTTATTTGCCGAAGGGGCAGATGGGATAATGGCACTCCTTGCAGCCCAGGCACAGTCCGCCCTCGCCCAGGGCGGCGATGTCGGCGCGGGTGACGGGCACATCCGCCGCCACGCGGGGCAGCATCAGGTCAAACACGGTGGCTCCCGCATACATGACGCAGCCGGGCAGGCCCATGACGAGCATACCGTCGTCAAAATACCCCAGCAGGAACATGGCGCCGGGCAGTACAGGCGCGCCGTAGGCCACGATATTCGCGCCGGAGGCCTTGATGCCGCCGGGGGTGTTGTCGTCGGGGTCCACGCTCATGCCGCCGGTACAGAGGATCATATTCATCCTTGATGATCTGGGTCATGTCGTGGCACAGCACGTGGCCCACGGCATCCTGTGTGCGGATCAGCTTCATCCGGCATTCCTCCCTGCACGGCAGTCTTTTATCATGGGCTATTCTATCATTTTCCTCCACCGCGTTGCAAACTACTTGTGCGATATCGCCGAATTTTATAACGGCTTTGTCGGAATATCCTTGACGAAGGAGGGGAAGAGCGGTTATGATAAGGGGGAAAGGCGGGTGAGGACCGTGGTGGACGGCAACATCATACTGTCCGTGGCGAAGGCCATGGAGCTGCTGCAGACGCTGAGCCAGGCGGGGAAGCCGCTGTCGCTGAAGGAGCTGGCCCAGCAGTGCGGCTACCCCAAGAGCACGGTATTCGGCCTGCTGACTACCATGCGGACCTACGACGTCATCACCCAGACGGCGGAGGGCAAGTATACGCTGGGGCTGCGGCTGTTTGAGTACGGGCGGCAGGTGGAGCGGTCATGGGATATCTCGCTGGTGGCCCACCCGTATATGGAGCGGCTGTGCCAGCAGACCGGCGCGTCGGTGATGCTTTCCATCTGCGAGGGGGACAGCGTCATCACCCTGGATCAGGTGGAGGCGCGGGATAAGCTGCGCATCGTGTCCGACGTGGGCGCGCGGCTGCCCATCTACTGCACGTCCCAGGGGAAGGTGTTTCTGGCTTATAAGCCGCCCCAGGAGGTGGAAAAGCTGCTGCGGCGGCAGAGCATGACCCCCTTTACGCCCCACACCATTATCGACCCGGCGGAACTGATACAGGAGATACGGCGGTGCAGGACCAACGGCTACGCCATTGAGGACGGCGAGTATAAGATCGGGCTGCGGTCCATCTCCGCGCCGGTCCATACGGTGGAGGGCGAGGTCAGATACACGGTGGGTGTGATCGGTATGTTCCGCAGCACCCATTCCGAGGAATTTCACGCGGCGGTGGAGCAGGTGTGCGCCACGGCGGGTATGATCTCAGTGGCGCTGGGTTATCAGAAACAGGAGGAATAAAGATGGGCTATACCGCGGCAGTTATCACCGTTAGCGATATGGGAAGCAAGGGCCTGCGGCAGGACACCAGCGGACCGGCGGTCTGCGCCATGCTGGAGGAGGCGGGCTTTACCGTGGTCCACAGGGCCATGGTGCCGGACGAAAAGGAGCAGATCAGCGGAGTGCTTTGCGGCTGCGCCGATGAAAAGAAGATCGACCTGATCGTCACCACCGACGGTACGGGGCTGTCCCCCCGTGATGTGACGCCGGAGGCGACGCTGGCGGTGCTGGACCGGGAGATACGGGCCATCCCTGTGGCCATGTGGGTAGAGGGGCTGAAGGTCACGCCCCGCGCCATGCTGTCCCGTGCTGTGGCGGGGACACGGGGCGGAAGCCTGATCCTGAACCTGCCGGGCTCGGAGAAGGCGGCCAGGGAGAATCTGGGCGCGGTCATCGGCGCGCTGGAGCACGCCATGCACATGATCGCCGCCGAGGGCCACGGCTGAAGGATGGCTTGACAAGGCGACGTCTGGAGATTATAATTCACATATACCCCACATGGTATGGAGGGAATGACCATGAAGCAATGTATGGATTCGGAAAACCTGCACCGCAGGCTGAAAAAAGATCATTGGGCAGGTCCAGGCCATTGACCGGATGATCGACGAGGATATCCCCTGTGAGGATGTGCTGGCCCAGATCAACGCGGCCAAGTCCGCCCTGCACGGCTGCGGCAAGGTGGTGCTGGAGGGGCACATCAAGCACTGTGTCCGGGACGGCATCCAGCACGGCGATGCCGACAAGACCATCGAGAGCTTTACCAAAGCGGTGGAGCGGTTTTCCAATATGGGATAAAAAACGGGAGCCGGAGACGGTTCCGCAGCGGAGAGCCTGGGGCTTGCGCTATCCCGCTTGCCTGCAATATGACAGAGAAATACCCCCATACACCGGTATGGGGGTATTTTTTCAGCGTCTATATTTAATAGGTATTGGTACCATCGATTGACAAGGGCAGACACGGTTTTGATGGGCAGAAATGCGCCCATACTGCGTCAAGTCCCTTGACAATACGGTGAGTATTCTCTGCCGGACTTATCCCTCTGCCGTTACCAGCTTGGCGGTGCGCTGCTCGATGGGCACATAGTGGTCCTTGATGGTGACGGCGCGGTAGGCGGGACGCATGATGCGGTGGCAGGTGATGACCTCCTCCATACGGTTGGCGCACCAGCCGGCGATACGGGCGGAGGCGAACAGCGGCGTGAACACATCCTCCGGGATGCCCAGCATGGTGTACACCAGGCCGGAGTACATATCCACGTTGGCGCACATGGGGGTGTCGCTGTGGCGGCGCTCCTGCACCAGGGGGATGCCCAGCTCCTCCACCTTTTGCAGCAGGGCGAACTCGTCGGCGTAGCCCTTGATCTCCGCCATGTGCCGGGCGTATTTTTTCAGCAGCACCGCGCGGGGATCGGAAATGGTATACACCGCGTGGCCCAGACCGTAGAGCTTGCCGGACTTGTCACCGGCCTCGCCGTCCAGCAGCTTGTTCAGGTAATCCTTGATAGAGCCGTCGTCGTGGGGGTCCACATTCTCCTTGATGTACTGGAACATCTCCATGACCTTGGCATTGGCGCCGCCGTGCAGCGGGCCTTTCAGGGAGCCTACCGCGCCGGCGATGGCGCTGTAAGTATCCGTGCCGCTGGAGGACATGGCGCGGCAGACGAAGGTGGAGTTGTTGCCGCCGCCGTGCTCGGCATGGACCATCAGCATCATATCCAGCAGATGGGCCTCCTCCTCGGTGTACTGCTTGTTGGGCCGGATCATCCGCAGGAAGTTCTCCGCCGTGGACAGATCGTCCACCGGGAAGTGGATGTGCAGGGAATCCCCCTGAAAATAGTGCCGCTTCACGGCGTAGGCGTTGGCCACGATAGAGGGGAAGCAGCCCACCAGCTTGATGGATTGCAGCAGCATATTCTCGATGGACGTGTCGTCCGGGTTGTCATCGTAGGAATACAGCGCCAGCACGCTGCGGGCCAGCTTGTTCATGATGTTCCGGCTGGGATGCCGCATGATCATATCCTCGGTAAACCCCTCCGGCAGCTTCCGGGCGGGGTTCATGATCTCGTTGAAGTAGTGCAGCTCCGTCTTGGAGGGCAGATAGCCCAGCAGCAGCAGGTACGCCACCTCTTCAAAGCCGAAGGTGCCCGCCTTGCGGTGGGCCTCCACGATCTCGTTCAGCTCGATGCCGCGGTAGTACAGCTGGCCGGGCTTGGGGATGCGCTGGCCGTCCTGGATGAAATAGCCCTGTACGCTGCCCACCTTGGATACGCCCGCCAGAACGCCGGTGCCGTCGTTGTTGCGCAGGCCGCGCTTCACATCGCCACGGTAATACTCCTCGCCGATGTTGTACTCATTCCGGATCAGCTGGCTCAGCGAGCCTGCAAATTTTTCCAGAGTGCCGCTGCTGTTGCTCATGATCGTGAGCTCCTTTCCATATAGCCGCCCCGCGGGCGTTCCTCAAATACGAGCCTATTATAAACCTATTGTTTTAGTTTTGCAAGTAAAAATTTCATAAGATTCATTTTTGAGCGTTGAATAATGTGAAAATTTCGTAAAACGCAAAAAAATGAATGATATGAGATAAAAACTTGCATAGAATGAGCTCGCGGTTATTTCAAAAGGAAACGGGCGGGATACGATCCCGCCCGTTTCCTTTTGAAAATCACTTTAATCTTTTATCACACTTCTTGCTGAGCCACGTGCCCAGGGTCTGGAACAGCTGCACCAGCAGGATCAGCAGCACAACGGCCACCAGCATCACCAGATACTTATAGCGGTAATAGCCGTAGTCGATGGCGATCTTGCCCAGACCGCCGCCGCCGATAATACCGCTCATGGCGGAGTAGCCCAGAATGGTGGTCAGGGCGATGGTGACGTTCTGAATGAGAGAGGGAACGCTCTCCGGGATCATCACCTTGCAGATGATCTGCATGGGGGTGGCGCCCATACTCTGGGCGGCTTCGATGATGTTGCCGTCCACCTCGCGGAGGCTGGTCTCCACCAGACGGGCCACGAAGGGAAACGCCGCCGCCACCAGCGGAACGATGGTGGCCGTGGTGCCGATGGTGGTGCCGATCAGCAGGCGGGACAGGGGGAACACCATAATCATCAGGATCAGGAACGGTACGGAGCGCAGCAGGTTGATGATGACGTTCAGCACCTGCATCAGCCAGCGGGGGAGGGGCAGTACGCCGCCCTTTTCGCCTACCACCAGCAGTACGCCCAGGGGCAGACCGATGACAAGAGACAGAGCGGTGCTGAGCACCGTCATGTAGAAGGTCTCCCAGATGGCGAAGGGCAGAGAGGGCAGCACCGTCATCAAGTCCTGAACGGACTGGGCGCTGAACAGATTACTGTACATTGTGGTCGACCTCCTCTACCTGCACGTTGGCGATGGTTTGAATGAACTTGACCGCACGGTCAAAGTGGGCGCTGGGGATGCCCAGCATCATAGTGCCGTAGACCTCCTCCGACAGGCTCTGGGTGCTGGCGGAGATGACGTTGCAGAAGATACCCTCCTCTGCCGCCAGACGGGCCACCATGGGGGTACTGGTGGTCTTGCTGTCCTTGAACACCAGACGCACCAGCCGCTCGCCGGCGGGATCGTACACCTGCGCGTCGGCGCCGCCGGGGAACACCAGCCGCCGTCCCGCGGCGGACTTGGGGGCGGCGAACACCGTGCCCACCATGCCGGACTCCGCCACCACGCCGCCATCCAGAATGGCCACATGGCTGCAAATCTCCTTCACCACGCTCATCTGGTGGGTGATGATGACAACGGTGATGCCCAGCTTTTTGTTGATATCCCGGATCAGCTCCAGAATCTGGCGGGTGGTGTTGGGGTCAAGGGCGCTGGTGGCCTCGTCACACAGCAACACCTTGGGATCGGTGGCCAGTGCGCGGGCGATAGCCACACGCTGCTGCTGGCCGCCGGACAGCTGGGCGGGATAGGCGTCCGCCTTGTCAGGCAGGCCCACCAGCTCCAGCAGCTGACGGGCGCGCTCCTCGGCCTCGGCCTTTTTCACGCCCACCAGCTCCATGGGGAAGCATACGTTCTTCAGACAGGTACGCTGCATCAGCAGGTTGAAGTGCTGGAAGATCATGGTGATGCCCCGGCGTGCCTCACGCAGCTGGGCGGGGGTCATGGTGTCCAGCCGCTGGCCGTTCACCACGATCTCGCCGCTTGTGGGGCGCTCCAGCAGGTTGATGCACCGCACCAGCGTGCTCTTGCCTGCGCCGGACATGCCGATGATGCCGTAGATGTCCCCATCCTCAATGGTAAGGGAGACGTCCTTGAGCGCGTCTACCCCTCCGGCGGAGCCGGAATCAAACGTCTTGCTGACGTGTTTCAGTTCGATCATGGACGTCTCCCTCCTGAATCCTTACTTGCTGGCGCTCACAGCGTCCAGCGTGGTCTGCTTGCCGCCGTACAGGCCCATGGGCTCAACGTGGACAGCGGAGATGGACACGATGTGGGTACCGTTCTGGGCGTTGAAGTCCTCCAGATAGGGCAAGTGCTGGAAGTAGTTGGCGTCCACAGCGCCGTCCTCGACAGCGGTGTTGGGCTGCACGTAGTCATTGAAGACCTGGATGTTCAGGGTGATGCCCTTGTCGGCCAGGATGGTCTTGACGACCTCCAGAATCTCGGCGTGGGGAGCGGGAGTGGCAGCGATGGTGATGGTCTCGCCGTTCAGGGCGTCGTAATCCACGGCGGCGTCATAGCCGTCGGTGGGGTTCTCCACCACGGAGACCACGGAGCCGTTGTAGGTCTCGTTGATGAAATCCACAACCTGCTGGCTCTCCAGAGCGGCCTTCAGGGCCAGGATCTTGGGCTCATTCTCGTTGCCTTCCTTCACGGTCAGGATGTTGGCGTAAGCGGAGGCGCTGCCCTCGATCAGCAGGGAGTCATTCACGGGGTTCAGACCGGCGCTGATGGCGTAGTTGCTGTTGATGACGGCGTAGTCCACATCCTGCAGCTGGTTGGGCAGCTGAGCGGCCTCGGCCTCGACGATCTCAACGTTGTAGGGATTTTCCTCGATGTCGTTCTTGGTGGCGGTGATGCCCACGCCGTCCTTCAGCTTGATGATGCCGTTCTCCTGGAGGAGCAGCAGGGCGCGGGCCTCGTTGGTGGTGTCGTTGGGAACCGCGATCTTGACGACGGGCTTCTGGTCGTCACCGGCGTTATCGCCGCTGTTGTCGGTGCTGCTGCCGCCGCAGGCGGTCAGGCTCAGGGTCAGGACCAGCGCCAGTGCCAGCGCGGCCAGCTTCACGAAGTAGTTGTGCTTTTTCATGATGTTTGTCTCCTTTTTTCATCAATGTAGGTTTTGGGTGAAGAACAAAAATAAAACGGCGGCAGGTCAATCGACCTTCCACCGTTCATGACTGTTATTCATCCTGTTTCAGCAGGACGCCTTACCGTCAGGGAAAATCAGTTGACCAATTTGAGCGCGACGAAACATGCACATGCTGCACATGCGCATCTCCATGGACATCATCACGCTCAGCTTCTTCATCACTGATTTTCTCCTTTCCTCGGTTCTCAATGGCGTGTCCACCTTGGATGGTGGCATGGTAACGCTTTCAACCGGATTTGTCAACCCCTATTTTTACATTCCGGCCATTTGCAAGAAAAAACGGCAGGATTCACCTACCGTTTTTGTATGTTTCGCCACAAGAGAAGCCTTTCGGGATAATGACGGCTTTTGGCTGTCATTCGTTGGTGGTATTGTATAAAAAGAATGCCGTGCCTGTGGCACGGCATTCTTTTTATACTCTTTTGGTTACAAAAGAGAACCCCCGGCTCTGCCGGGGGGAGAAAAAAGCCTATGGCGAGGGGAGAAGTAGACAAG
>CAKTMW010000013.1 GCA_934574095.1 uncultured Oscillospiraceae bacterium
GCCGAGCGCGTCATCGTGGCCATGGGCTCCGTGTCCGGCTGCGCCCAGGAGGTCGTCAACTACCTGAACGCCAAGGGTGAGAAGGTGGGCTTCCTGCAGGTGCATCTGTTCCGTCCCTTCTCCGCCAAGCATCTGCTGGCGGCCATGCCAAAGACGGTGAAGAAGATCGCCGTTCTGGACCGCGTGAAGGAAGCCGGTTCCATCGGCGAGCCCCTGTACGAGGATATCTGCGCCGCTTACATCAACGACGCCAACCGTCCTCTGATCTATGCCGGCCGTTACGGCCTGTCCTCCAAGGACACCACCCCCGCCCAGATCAAGGCCGTGTTCGACAACCTGAGCCTGTCCGAGCCCAAGAACCACTTCACCATCGGCATCGAGGACGATGTGACCCATCTGTCCCTGTCCGTGGGAGCACCCCTGCTGACCGAGCCGGAGGGCACCATCGCCTGCAAGTTCTGGGGCCTGGGCTCCGACGGTACCGTGGGCGCCAACAAGAACTCCATCAAGATCATCGGCGAGACCACCGATATGTACTGCCAGGCGTACTTCGAGTATGATACCAAGAAGTCCTTCGGTATCACCAAGAGCCACCTGCGCTTCGGCAAGCACCCCATCAGTTCTACTTACTATGTCTCCAACGCGGACTTCATCGCCTGCCACAACCAGACGTATCTGACCAAGTACGACATTATCTCCGAACTGAAGCCCCACGGCAGCTTCCTGCTGAACTGCGAGTGGACGGAGAGCGAGCTGGAGCAGCACATCCCTGGCGATATCCTGAAGTACATTGCCGAGAATGACATCAAGTTCTACATCATCGACGCCAACAAGGAGTCTCAGGCGCTGGGTCTGGGCAACCGCTCCAACATGGTGCTGCAGGCCGCTTTCTTCAAGCTGGCCAACGTCATCCCCGTGGAGGACGCCGTGGCTCACATGAAGGCCGCCGTCAAGAAGACCTACGGCCTGAAGGGCGAGAAGATCGTCAACATGAACATCGCCGCCGTGGACGCCGGTATCAACTCGCTGGTGGAGGTCAAGGTGAAGCCTGAGTGGAAGAACCTGTCCGGCGCTGCCATCAAGCCCGCTGCCGATAATCTGCCCTACGTCATCAAGAACATTCTGGTGCCCATCAACGCCCAGAAGGGCGATAACCTGCCTGTCTCCGCCTTCAAGGGTATGGAGGACGGCACCATGCCGCTGGGCACCTCCCGCTATGAGAAGCGCGGCATCGCCACCCATCTGCCTGTGTGGGACGCCACCGAGTGCTTGCAGTGCAACATGTGCTCCTTCGTCTGTCCCCACGCCGTCATCCGCCCCTTCCTGCTGGATGAGAAGGAAGCCGCCAACGCCCCTGAGGGTCTGGTGATGGTGGACGCCAAGGGTCCCCAGCTGGCCGGTATGAAGTACGCCATGGGCGTGTCCACGCTGGACTGCACCAGCTGCGGCAGCTGCGTCTCCTCCTGCCCCAAGAGCGGCAAGGCCCTGAAGATGGTTCCCACCCACGAGGTGTCTCTGGATCAGACCAACTGGGAGTACCTGTTCAACCTGCCCATCAAGGGTGACAAGGTGGATAAGTTCAGCCTGAAGGGCAGCCAGTTCAAGCAGCCTCTGGTGGAGTTCAACGGCGCTTGCGCCGGCTGCGGCGAGACGCCCTATATCAAGCTGCTGACCCAGCTGTTCGGCGACAAGATGTATCTGGCCAACGCCACCGGCTGCACCCAGGCATGGGGCGCGGCAATGCCCTGCGTTCCCTACTGCAAGAACCAAGAGGGCAAGGGTGTTGCTTGGAGTAACTCCCTGTTCGAGAACAATGCCGAATTCTCCTATGGTATGTGTCTGGCTGTCAAGCAGCTGCGCGACTGCGTCACCGGCTATGTGAAGGAGCTGGACGCTCTCACCAAGGACGAGGCTGTCAAGGCCGCTATCGCCAAGTATCTGGAGACCTACGACGATCTGGATGCTTCCACCCCCGCCACCGCCGCTCTGGTTGCCGTGCTGGAGAACAGCAAGTTCTCCGCCGACGAGCAGAAGCTGGTGGACGAGATCCTGAAGCGCAAGAAGGATCTGTCCAAGAAGACCATGTGGATGTACGGCGGCGACGGCTGGGCCTACGACATCGGCTACGGCGGTCTGGATCACGTTTTCGCCATGGGCGAGGATGTGAACGTGCTGCTGGTGGATACCGAGGTGTACTCCAACACCGGCGGACAGTCCTCCAAGGCCACCCCCGTGGGCGCTGTGGCCCAGTTCCAGGCCAGCGGCAAGAAGACCAAGAAGAAGGACCTGGGCATGCTGATGATGACCTACGACAACGTCTATGTGGCCCAGTGCTCCATGGGCGCCAACCCCAACCAGCTCATCAAGGCCATCAAGGAAGCCGAAGCCCACAAGGGCCCGTCCATCGTCATCTGCTACGCGCCCTGCATCAACCACGGCATCAAGAAGGGCATGAACAACGTCCAGCAGGAGATGAAGGACGCCGTCAACTCCGGTTACTGGAATCTGTACCGTTACGATCCCAGCACCAAGAAGTTCACGCTGGATTCCAAGGAGCCCACCATGCCGCTGTACGACTTCATGAAGGGCGAGGTGCGTTACGCTTCTCTGGAGCTGAGCTTCCCCGAGAATGCCAAGACCCTGTTTGCCGAGGCGGAAGAGGACGCCAAGACCAAGTACGAGTCCTACAAGCGCCGCAGCGAAAACTAAAGCATAAAAAATCTCCGGTCGAAAGACCGGAGATTTTTTTGCGCAGCGAAAAGAGAAGAGTGAAAAGTTGTGGTATGCCGCCGGAGGCGGCATGATCGAATATGTTACGCGGTTACGCGGCCCTTTTCTTCATCAGCAGACTGACCAGCAACCCGATGGCAAGGCCGAAAATGACCGCCAGCAGGAACATTTCCACCGCCGTGCCCAGAAACGCGGCGCCCAGCGCGGCCCGTTCCAGCTTGAGAATGATGAGAGAAGCGGTAACGTCGCACAGCACCAGCAATCCGCCCACCACGGCGATGGGCAGCCACGGACGCCTTTGATTCCGGAAGATGACGGCTTGCAGCAGAAATGCCATCACCAGCGCGGCGGGGACCAGAAGAGCCATGCCGAATTCCCAGAAGGAGAACAGGGCGCGGATGGAATGAAACAGCAGCATACGATGTCCTTTCCGGCATTATGCCTCGTCGTCGGGTTGGGGTTTATCTGTCGTATTGTTCTTGGAGGACGGTTCCGTCGGTGCGGCCAGTTTTTTGTGGCAGTAGAACAGCGCATAGGCGATCAGCGCCACATTGATGACCAGGAACACCCAGAACACCGGAGACCGGAAGTCCAGCCGGTTGCCCAGAATGGTGAAGCATACAGTGCCGGGGTAGATGGCCAGCCACGAGCTGACCAGATACGTCCCATAGTTGGTGCGCGTCATGCCGAACAGTACGCCTAAAATCTCCATGCTCAGCCCCAGCATATGAATGGCAAAGCAGGAGGCGAAGCCCAGCTCCTGGGAGGCAGTGAAAAACCGCTTGATCCGGGGATGACGGTCCAGCATGGCGTTCAGGTCCGCCGGGTCGGTCCTGCGGCCCACGAAATAGGACACCGACAGGCTGACGGCCAGTCCCACGCCGTTGACGATCAGCGCCTCCGGCAGCGGAAAGACCAGCGACACCGCCACCACCAGCACATTGTAGATGATGACCACCGAGACGCCCTTCAGGGCGAACAGCGCCAATGCCACCAGTACCGCCAGAGCGGGCTTGTCGGCCACCAGCGTCATCAGCCGGTTCAGGTCCAGCACACCGCATAATATCAGTACGCCCAGCACCACGGCCAGAACGGCCATCAGCAGTACCGGGGCGTAGCCCTTGAGTTTGCGTATTTTCATGGGTGGGGGAACTCCTTGCCGCCTTATTGGGGCTTGTGCATCCGCTTTTTGACGGCGCGGCCGGTGGGTGTGGCGGCCAGACCGCCCAGGGCGGTCTCACGGAATTCCACCGGCATACGGCGGCCCACCTCGCCCATGGCGTCAATGACCTCGTCCACGGGGATGCGGCTTTCGATCCCGGCCAGGGCCATATCCGCCACGCTGACGGCGTTCACCGCGCCGATGACGTTGCGCTTCACGCAGGGGATCTCCACCAGACCGGCCACCGGGTCGCACACCAGGCCCAGCAGGTTTTTCAGCGCCATGGCTACCGCGTGGCCGATCTGCGCGCCGGTGCCGCCCCGCAGGGCCACCAGTGCGCCCGCCGCCATGGCGGAAGCGGTGCCGATCTCCGCCTGGCAGCCGCCGGAAGCGCCGGCGATGCAGGCCCGGTAAGCGATGACCGCGCCGATGCCGCTGGCCACGTACAGGGCCTCCAGAATCTGGTGCTGGCTCAGCTCCTCGTACTTGCAAAGAGGCAGCAGCACCGCGGGCAGGACGCCGCAGGCGCCCGCGGTGGGGGCTGCCACGATACGGCGCATACAGGCGTTGGACTCCGCCATGCTGAGAGCCTCGGTAATGACCTCGCTGACGTAGCCGCCGGACATGGCCTCGCCCCGGATGCAGTACTGCCGCATCTTCATGCCGTCGCCGCCCACCAGACCGCTGACGGAGCGCTTCTGCCCCGTATAGCTGTCCGCCGCGTCCACCATGGCCTGCCAGGTGGTCAGCATTTTCGCCATGGACTGGTTGCGGGTCACCTGCCGGGTCTCCATATCGTCCTCTAATACGACCTCCCAGAAGGGCTTGCCCTTCTCCTGCATCAGGTCAAAGATTTCCTTCATCGAATCCAGAGACATCGTCATCCTCCTCCCTGTCGTAGTAGATAATGGACAGCACGCCCGGAAGCTGGCCGATAAAATTCACCTGCTCCGTCTTGATATGCTGGTCGATCTCGATGATCATCAGCGACTCGCCGCCCCGCTTGTGCCGCCACATGCTCATGTTGGCGATGTTGATGCGGAACTGGCTGAGAATGGTGGTCACCGCCGCCTCGGAGGAATAGTAGTCCAGGTTGCGGATCACCAGGGTGTTGTACTCCCCGGTGAAGCTGACCTTGATGCCGTCCAGCTTATCCACCATGATGCGGCCGCCGCCCAGACTGCTGGCCTGCATCTCCAGATGCCTGCCGTCTTCACCCCAGGCTTCGATGACCGCCGTGTTGGGGTGGGCGTCCCGCAAATCGATGGTGTCGATGGTGAAGGCCAGCCCCTCCTTCTGCGCCTCCGCAAAGGCGGAGGGGATGCGGAGGTCGTCCGGCTTCATGCCCAGCAGCCCCGCCACCAGCGCCCGGTCGGTGCCGTGGCCCAGTCCCGTGTCGGCAAAGGAGCCGTACAGGTGGATGGCGGCCTTCACCGGCTTGCTGCCCAGCAGAGTGCGGGCCATGCTGCCGATCCGGGCCGCGCCCGCCGTGTGGGAGCTGGAGGGCCCCACCATCACCGGTCCCAGAATATCGAAAATATCCATAGTGTGCGCCTCCTGTGCTTTTCTCTTCCCCGATTGTACCATAGTTGTGCGCAAAAGGGAAGTAAAGAAATCACAGGCGCGGTCACAGTATCACTGCGCTCAGGTCAGCAGGCGGAACAGCATCACCACCGCGCCCAGCACCACGCCGGTGGCCCGGTTCAGGGTTTTGGGCGTGGCCTTGTTGGCGAATACGGCGGCGATCCGGGCCCACACCAGGGTGAACACCACACACAGGGCGAATACCGTCCAGTCCGGCGCGCCGCCGATGACAAAGTGGGAGATGGCGCCGGTCAGCGCCGTGAAGGTCATGATGAACACGCTGGTGCCCACGGCGGTTTTCAGCTCATAGCCCAGTACGGAGGTCAGGATCAGCAGCATCATCATGCCGCCGCCCGCGCCTATAAAGCCGCAGATGAAGCCGATGAGAACGCCGCAGACGATGGACTGAACGGCACGTTTTTGGGCGGATACCGCCAGCATGGTCTCCTTGGTGGTCATGACGGGCCGGAGGATGAATTTGACGCCCAGCAGGAAGGTCATGAACACGGAGAAGCTGCCCATGGTAGAGGAGGGCACAAGGTTGGCGATGTAGCTGCCCACCACGGTAAAGACCAGCACACTGACCATCATGATGAGGCCGTTGCGCACGTCCAGATTCTTATTCTTGCCGTAAGTATACGCGGAGACGGCGCTGGCTAATACGTCGGAAGACAATGCGATACCCACCGCCATATAGGGGTCCATGTCCAGAAACGTGATGAGCATGGGGCTGATGACGGCGGCGGCGCTCATGCCGGCAAAGCCGGTGCCCAGCCCCGCGCCCATACCGGCGAAAAAGCTCACAAGGACCGTGAATAAGATTTGCATAGGGGTTATTCTCCTTTTAATAGCTCGTCCAGATTGTCGTTCATCATAGTCAGTGTTTTCAGAAAGGCCGCCTTGGTCTCAGGGCCGATGCCGCGGAACAGCCGCTCCAGAAAGGCCTCCTGCAGCTGACGCCCCTGTTGGATGATGGGCTGGGCCTTCTCCGTGCAGCAGAGGCGGGTTTTGCGCCGGTCGCCCGCCACGGCCTGGCGGGTCAGATAGCCGTCCCGCACCAGCTTGTCCACGTTTACCGACACCAGATTGGCCTTGATCCTGCGTATCTCCACAATATCCGCCGCCGTGCTGTACGCCGGGTTGTTGGCCAGAAACAGCAGGATATCAAAGGCTGTCTGGGGCAGATTCAGCTTCCGGCACAGGGGCTTACAGGCTGCGGCGTAAGCCAGCGCCATTTTTCGGGCAAACTCCATACTGAGGTTCATGGCAGAATCCTCCAAAAAGATAATATTCAAATTTGAAGTAAAATATAGCAGAAAAAATGGCGCTTGTCAAGAGAGACGGGACAGGTGAAAAAATGTTGACATTCGGGGGATGATATAGTATACTGTCTCCAATATTGAACAGCGATGATGGGAAGCAGTAGGCGGCCGGCAGATGCCAAGAGAGAGCGCGGATGGTGTAAGCGCCCGTGAAGCCCCGCTAAAGTCGTCCCTGAGCTTTCGGCTGAACGTGAAGTAGGCCGCAACGGCTGCCCTCCGTTAGCGGGGCGCGGTGTGACAGCACTGCATGAGTGCGGGAAATATCCCGAATACAGGTGGTACCACGGACAATCGTTCGCCCTGTTTTGCTATGGCAAAACGGAGCGATTTTTTGTTGCCCTTTTTGCCGAAATACCGGAAAGGAGAATCCCTATGCATAAGGAATTACCGAAAGTGTACGATCCCCGTGAGGTGGAATCCAGCATCTACAAAATGTGGATGGACAACGACTGCTTCCACGCCGATCCCAACCCCGACAAGAAGCCCTTCTCCATCGTCATGCCGCCTCCCAACGTCACCGGCCAGCTCCACATGGGCCATGCCATGGACTGTACGCTGCAGGACATCCTGATCCGCTATAAGCGTATGCAGGGCTATGAGGCGCTGTGGCTGCCCGGCAGCGACCACGCCGGTATCGCCACCCAGATCAAGGTGGAGGAGGACCTGCGGAAGAATGAGGGCCTGACCCGCTATGACCTGGGCCGGGAGAAGTTCCTAGAGCGCGTCTGGGCGTGGAAGGAGAAGTACGGCAGCCGCATCGTGGAGCAGCAGAAGAAGATGGGCGCCTCCTGCGACTGGAGCCGCGACCGCTTCACCATGGACGAGGGCTGCTCCCGCGCCGTCCGCGAGACCTTCTGCGAGCTGTATGAAAAGGGCCTGATCTACAAGGGCAGCCGCATCATCAACTGGTGCCCTCACTGCCTGACCGCCCTGTCCGACGCCGAGGTGGAATACACCGAAAAGCCCGGCAACCTGTGGTATGTCCGCTATCCGCTGGCCGACGGCAGCGGCGACATCATCATCGCCACCACCCGTCCTGAGACCATGATGGGCGATACCGGCGTGGCTGTGAACCCGGAGGACGAGAAGTTCAAGCATCTCATCGGCAAGAAGTGTATCCTGCCCATCATGAACCGCGAGATTCCCATCGTGGGCGACGAGTACTGCGAGATCGGCTTCGGCACCGGCGCGGTGAAAATGACACCGGCCCACGACCCCAACGACTTCGAGGTGGGTCTGCGCCACAATCTGGAGGTCATCCGCTGCATTGCCGACGACGGTAAGATCAACGAAAACGGCGGCAAGTATGAGGGCATGGACCGCTACGAGTGCCGCAAGGCCATTGTGGCCGACCTGGAGGCCGAGGGCTATCTGGTGAAGACGGAGCCTTACAGCCACAACGTGGGCACCTGCTACCGCTGCCACAACGACGTGGAGCCCCTGATTTCCGCCCAGTGGTTCGTGAAGATGGCGCCCTTGGCCAAGGAGGCCATCCGGGTGGTGGAGGACGGCACCGTCAAGTTCGTGCCGGAGCGCTTTACCAAGACCTATATCAATTGGATGGAAAATGTCCACGACTGGTGCATTTCCCGCCAGCTGTGGTGGGGCCACCAGATTCCCGCCTGGTACTGCGACGAGTGCGGCCATATCAACGTCAGCCGTCAGGACCCCACCGAATGCGAAAAGTGCGGCTGCAGCCATCTGACCCGCGAAGAGGACGTGCTGGACACCTGGTTCAGTTCCGCCCTGTGGCCTTTCTCCACGCTGGGCTGGCCTGACCTGGATGCCCCCGACCTGAACTACTGGTATCCCACCTCTGTGCTGGTCACCGGCTACGACATCATCTTCTTCTGGGTGGCCCGTATGATCTTCTCCGGTATGGAGCAGATGAAGAAGGAGCCCTTCAAGACCGTGTTCATCCACGGCCTGGTGCGCGACGACAAGGGCCGCAAGATGTCCAAGTCCTTGGGCAACGGCATCGACCCGCTGGAGATGGCGGAGAAGTACGGCGCCGACGCGCTGCGCTTCAACCTGATCACCGGCAATAGTCCCGGTAACGATATGCGCTTCTTCGTGGAAAAGTGCGAGGCCATGCGGAACTTTGCCAACAAGATTTGGAACGCCAGCCGCTTTGTGATGATGAACCTTACCATCGACAAGGTGCAGCTGCCGGAGAAGCTGGAGCTGGAGGACAAGTGGGTCCTCAGCAAGCTGAACACCCTGATCCGCGAAGTCACGGAGAACATGGACGCCTATGAGCTGGGCGTGGCCTCCGCCAAAATCTACGACTTTATCTGGGACACCTATTGCGACTGGTATATCGAGCTGACCAAGACCCGTCTGAATGGCGAGGATGCCCAGGCCAAGCTGGCTGCCGAGAACGTGCTGTGCTATGTGCTGCTGCGTATTCTGGAGCTGCTGCACCCCTTCATGCCGTTCCTGACCGAGGAGATCTGGCAGGCGCTGCCCCACGAGGGCGACTTCCTGATCCGCGCCGCGTGGCCCACCTATCAGGAGAGCCTCCACTTCCCCCAGGCGGAGTCCGATATGGAGAATGTGAAGGACGCCATCACTGCCGTTCGTGCCCGCCGCGCCGAGATGAACGTGCCGCCTTCCAAGAAGGCGCAGCTGATCCTGGTGACCAAGCGGCCTGAGACCTATGAGGTGGGCAAGCACTTCATCACCCGCATGGCCTACGCCAGCGAGGTGACGGTCACCGCTCAGGCTCCCGCTGATCTGAAGGGCATGGTCACCGTGGCGACCCACGACGCCAACATCTATCTGCCGCTGGCCGAGCTGGTGGACATCGCCGCCGAGCTGGAGCGCATTGCCAAGGAGAAGGCCAAGGCCGAGGACAACCTGAAGCGTATCGAGGCCAAGCTGGCCAATGAGTCCTTCACCTCCCGCGCCCCGGAGAACGTGGTGAACGCCGAGCGGGAAAAGGCCGAAAAGGCCCGCTCCCTCATCGCCAAGCTGGAGGAGTCCGCCGCAGCCATGAAGCTGTAAGGCGGGAACTGCCGCCGCTGTGCAAAACTGGCAAAAAACTGTGATTTGCCGGTGCCGTCGGCGGGATTCGTGCAAAACCGCAAAGGAATCTTCGTATAATCACCGTAGAGAGTTTTCTCTGCGGTGATTTTTTTGCGTAGAGCAAAAAACGGCATGAAGGTATGCCGAGAGAACAGAGCGCGGATACAAAAGAACGTAAAGGAGCGTCGAATATGGAGATAACCGCCACTTGCCGGGACAGGGTCCTGGAACTGTATCTGAAGGGAGAACTGGACCATCATGGGGCAAAGGGGCTGCTGACAAAGCTGGAGCGGGAGATCGAGGCCACGCTGCCCGCGGAGCTGGTGATGGATTTCAGCGGCATTACCTTTATGGACAGCGCTGGGATCGCTGTGGCGCTGCGTGGCTGGCAGCGGATGCGGGAGCTGGGTGGCCGCGTGGCCCTGCGGAATGTGGCGGCTCAGCCGAAAAAAGTGCTGGAAGCGGCAGGCTTGGGGCGGATGATGACCATCCAATAGGCCGTTTTCGCAATGCCGCTTTGCAGCGGCAGACGCAGCGGAAGCGCATACAACATATACAATGTGAGAGGAGCGTACATATGCAGCGCATAGAAAACTATGTCACCCTGGAATTTCTCAGCCGCAGCAGCAACGAGGGCTTTACCCGCGTGGCGGCGGCAGGCTTCGCGGCGCAGCTGGACCCCACGCTGGATGAGCTGGGGGATATCAAGACAGCCGTCAGCGAGGCGGTCACCAACGCCATCGTCCACGGCTATCCGGACCGGCTGGGCAAAATCGCGGTGAAGCTGAAGCTGTTGGAGAACAACACGCTGGAGATCGTCGTTCGGGATTGGGGCGCGGGCATCGAGGATATCCAGCAGGCCCGGCAGCCCCTTTTTACCACCGGAGGCGAGGAGCGCAGCGGCATGGGCTTTACCATTATGGAGAGCTTCATGGACAAGCTGGTGGTCAAGTCGGTGCCGGGGCGGGGCACCACCGTTACCATGCGGAAGCGGATATCCCCCCGCATAAAGCGATGAGTGAGATGTTTGCGCTGCTGGAACGGGCGCAGGAGGGAGACGACGAGGCCTGTCAGCAGGTGCTGACGGAGAACAGCGGTCTGATCTGGTCCATCGTCAAACGCTACTACGGCTGCGGCGTGGAGACCGACGACCTGTATCAGCTGGGCTGCATCGGCTTTATCAAGGCGGTAAAGGGATTTGACCTGAACTACGGCACCCAATTTTCCACCTATGCTGTGCCGAAAATATCCGGCGAGATACGGCGCTTCCTCCGGGATGACGGCGCTATCAAGGTGGGCCGCACGATCCGGGAGAAGGGTCAGACCCTCTGGTCGGCCCGTGAACGGCTGCGGCATCAGTTAGGCCGGGAGGCCCGGTTATCGGAACTGTCAGAGGCCACCGGTATGTCGGTGGAGGAGATCGCCAATATCGACCTGGCCACCGTGGCGCCGGAATCCTTGCAGCAGGAGACGGCGGAGGGGTTGACGCTGGAATCCACCCTGGGCACCGACGCGGAGGAGGAGCGCCTGGTGGAGAGCATCGCCCTGCGGGAGGCCATCGACACCTTACCGGAAAAGGAGCGGATGACCATTCTGCTGCGGTTTTTCAAGGGGTTGACCCAGGAGCAGACAGCCCGGATCGTGGGGGTGTCGCAGGTGCAGATATCCCGGCTGGAGCACCGGGGACTGGAGAAGCTTCGGAAGCTGCTGGCAGATTGACGCACTGCTGCCGGGCCTCGTAGTCGTCCGGCAGGAACTCCGTCATGGTGCCGCGGTAGCGCTTGGGCATGAAGGTGTTCTGACAGCGGGGGTTATAGCGCTCTTTGATGGCGATGGTCTCATAGAACCGTTTCCACAGCCTGCGGAACTGCACCTCCTCCTCGCCGGGCAGCGCCAGCTGTAAGCTGTCCATAGGCAGGATACGGGAGTGGCCCTTCGCATAGACCAGCAGCTCCTTGTGGGTGCGGTCGTAGAGGAAAAATGCCTCGTTGGCGTAGCGGTCACAGAAGTGCCGCCGCAGCAGGGGGAGGACCCGGTTCTTTGGCTCGATCTCCGCGCCTAATACGCCGCTGTAATCCGAAAAACGCACGAAACCGCGGAGCTTTTCCAGCTCGCCGCTCATGTGCCGCAGCGCCTTGGCCACGGGATAATACACCGGGTCGGCGGTGTTGCGGAGAAAGACCGGACCCTCGTCATAGAGCTTTTTGATGAGTGCGTACAGCCGGGATTCTTTTTCCGGCAGGCAGGTGAGAAAGGCCCGCCGCACTACGTCGGCCGCCGCCTTGGAGCGCCGCAGGATGCTGTTGTATACCCGGTCGGCGTGTTCCTTTTGTGTCACCACATAGCGCACCTCATACAGCGACCAACATTCCTCATCGCCGGAAAAGGCGATGGGGAATTCTTTATTTATATAACTTTCAAATACGCAGCAGAGGAAGCCCTCGAAGGTGCCGTCGTACTGAAAGACCACGTCACGCCAAACCATGACAACTCACCCCACTGCATCGAACAGGGACAGCTGCTGCATTTCGCCGGAGGGCAGCATACCGCGTTCGATGAACTTCAGCTGCTGCACGAGGGTGGCGGCGGAAAAACGAAGTCCCGGTGCGGCGCGGCCATCACAGAGCAGAAAAAACTGCGCCCGCTTGAGTACTACGCCCAGCTTTTTCAAATCCTCAAACCGCAGATGGGCGGTGCGGCGGGCGGAGACAATGCGCCTGGCGCTGGTGGGACCAATGCCAGGCACCCGCAGCAGCGTTTCATAGTCGGCCCGCATGACCTCCACCGGGAATTGCTCCAGATGGGCCACCGCCCAGCTGCACTTGGGGTCCAACTGGGGGTCAAAATCCGGGTGGGCCTCATCCAGCAGTTCGTTGGCCTGAAAGCCGTAAAACCGCAGCAGCCAGTCCGCCTGATAGAGACGGTGTTCCCGCAGCAGGGGTGGCTTGGTGTCCAGAGCGGGGAGGAGACTGTTTTCCACCACCGGGACGTAGGCGGAATAAAAGACCCGCTTGAGCCGGTACTTCTTGTAGAGGGACTCTGTCAAACGCAGAATGTGCCGGTCGGTGTCCTGGGTAGCCCCCACGATCAACTGGGTGCTCTGTCCGGCAGGAGCGAAGCGGGGCGCATGCTTGTATTTCACCAGTTCCTGCTTACTCTCGAAAACTTTATCCCGGATCAGCCCCATGGGGCGCAGAATGGCCTCTTTGCTCTTGTCCGGCGCCAGTGTTTGCAGCCCTTGCTGAGAGGGCAGCTCAATGTTGACGCTCATGCGGTCTGCCAGCAGGCCCAGCTGCCGCACCAGCTCCGGCGATGTGCCGGGGATGGCCTTGGCGTGGATATAGCCGTTGAAGCCGTACTCCTCCCGCAGGATGCGCAGGGCGCGGATCATCTGCTCGGTGGTATAGTCGGCGTCGCGCAGTACACCGGAGGAGAGAAACAGGCCCTCGATGTAGTTGCGGCGGTAGAAGCCGATGGTTAGCTCCGCCAGCTCGCGGGGTGTGAAGGCGGTGCGGCGCGTGTCGTTGGAGCGGCGGTTGACACAGTATTTGCAGTCATAGACGCAGCAGTTGGTCATCAGCACCTTCAGCAGTGTGACGCAGCGGCCATCGGCGGAAAAGCTGTGGCAGCAGCCGGCGATGGAGGAGGATGTATTGCCGATCTTCCCCGGCTGGAACTTCCGCTTGACGCCGCTGGATGTACAGGCGGCGTCATATTTGGCAGCGTCGGAGAGAATGGTCAGCTTTTCCAGAAGGTCCATGGTTCAGGCCGCGGTGCGGCGGTGCTGGGGACGTTCCAGCCGGTCGATCAGGTGCATCAGGTTCACAGAAGCGGACAGCGTCCCCAGGATCACGATCACATAGCCAATAGCAGTCATAACGATTACCCCCGTTAGAATCTTTGTTCGACGTACATTATATATCGAACAAGGGTTTCTGTCAAGAAAAAATAGAACAAAAATGCGAAAATTTTAGAGAACAGTTGACCTGAACAGGATTTTGTATTAAAATAGAAAATAATACCACAAGGGATAGAGGAACGCGTGATATGACAGAACTAGAACAAATGTTCATTTTGGCGCGGCGGCAGGCCATCGCCGTGGACTATGCTCATCTGAACGATATGCAGCAGCAGGGCGTAATGGCCACCGAGGGGCCGCTTTTGCTGCTGGCCGGCGCGGGCAGCGGCAAGACAACGGTGCTGATCCACCGGGTGGCCAATCTGCTGCGCTATGGCCGGGGCAGCGACAGCGATGAGATACCCATCCCCATTTCGGAGGATGAGGCGGCATTTCTGGAGGAGTACGCCGCCGCCCCCACGCCGGAGCAGCGGCCGCTGGTGCAGTATCTGTGCGCGGTGGAGCCTGCCCGCCCCTGGGAGGTGCTGGCCATTACATTTACCAACAAGGCGGCCAATGAGCTGAAGGAGCGTCTGGAACGTATGCTGGGAGAGGAGGCACGTGACGTGTGGGCGTCCACCTTCCACTCCGCCTGCGTCCGCATTCTGCGGCGGGATATCGAGCAGATCGGCTACTCCCGCGACTTCACCATTTACGACACCGACGACAGCAAGCGGGTCATCAAGGACTGCCTGAAGGAGCTGGACCTGGATGAAAAGACCTTCCCCGTCCGGGAGATACTCTCGGTCATTTCCCGCGCAAAGGACGAGATGATGCTGCCGGAGGACTTCCGCGCCTATTGGGAGAAGAACAACGATTGGCGGAAGACCCGCATCGCGAGGGTGTATTCCCTCTACGCAAAGAAATTGCGGGATGCCAACGCCCTGGATTTTGACGACATCATTCTGCTGACGGTGCAGCTCTTGCAGAGCCGTCCGGACGTGCGGGAGTACTATCAGCGGAAGTTCCGCTATGTGCTGGTGGACGAGTATCAGGACACCAACCACCTGCAATACCTGCTGACCAGCCTGCTGGCGGGGGGGTATCAGAATATCTGCGTGGTAGGCGACGACGACCAGAGCATCTACCGTTTCCGGGGCGCCAATATCGAGAATATCCTCAGCTTTGAAAAGCAGTACCGGGGCGCGCGGGTGATCCGGCTGGAGCAGAACTACCGTTCTACCCAGAACATTCTGGACGCCGCCAACGCCGTCATCCGCCACAACATGGGCCGTAAGGGCAAGACGCTGTGGACCCGCAACGGGGCGGGGGAGAAGGTCCTCATCAAGACCACCTTCAACGAGGGGGACGAGGCCAACTTCGTGGTGGGTCAGGTGATGATGAATTATAACCGGGGTCTCAACTGGAGGGATCACGCGGTACTCTACCGCATGAACGCCCAGTCCAACGCGCTGGAATATGCCTTCAAGCGCAGCGGCGTGCCCTATAAGATCATCGGCGGCATGAAGTTCTTCGACCGGGCGGAGATCAAGGATATGCTGGCCTATCTGTGCGTCATCAACAATCCCACCGACGATCTGCGCCTGCGGCGCATCGTCAACGTGCCCTCCCGCAAGATCGGCGCGGCCACCGTGGACAAGGCCCAGATTCTGGCAACGGCACAGGGCGTGCCCCTGTATGAGATATTCCGCCGCGCCTCCGGCTATCCGGAATTGAAGTCGGCGGCGTCAAAGCTGGAGAGCTTTACCGCCATGATGGAGGAGATGCGGAGCAAGGCGGGGGAGCTGCCCCTGCCGGAGTTCTATGAATTCGTCTGTAACCGCAGCGGCTACACCGCTATGCTGACGGAGAAAAACGACATGGAGAGCCGGGGACGGCTGGAGAACGTGCAGGAATTGACCTCCAGCATCCACGCCTTTCTGGACAACCAGCCGGACGACCCCAGCCTGGCGGGCTTCCTGGACGAGGTGGCTCTGTACACTGACCTGGACAGCACCGAGGAGAGCGACAACTGCGTGGTGATGATGACCATGCACAGCGCCAAGGGTCTGGAATTCCCGGAGGTGTTCGTGGTGGGCATGGAGGACGGCCTGTTCCCAGGCAACCGCGCCATGGGCGACGAGGAGGAGATGGAGGAGGAGCGGCGGCTGTGCTATGTAGCCATGACCCGCGCCCGCGAGCATCTCACCATGACCCACGCCAAGCAGCGTATGCTGTTCGGCCGCACCACGCCTGCCATGCCCTCCCGCTTCCTGGAGGAGATACCGGAGGAGAACAGCCAGTGGATCGGCAAGCCGGAGCCCCGGCAGGAGCGTCACTGGAGCGACGATTATAATGACGACACCTCCTACGGAGGTTTTGGCGGCGGCTATACCGGCCGCAGCACCGTGGGCTATGCCGAGCGTCCCGCACCGAAGAAGCCCGCTTATGTGGCGGCCGCGTCGGTGAAGAAGGAGGGCGCGCCGCTGCTGGACATCAAGGGGGGCGAGAGCGTGAAGCACACCGCTTTCGGTCACGGTCTGGTGCTGTCGGTGCGGGCCATGGGCGGCGATGCGCTGATCGAGGTGGCCTTCGACACGGTGGGCACCAAAAAGCTGATGCTGAAGGCCGCCATGCGGCATTTGACGAAGGAATAAGCGTAACCTTGTAGGGGCCGATGCCTACATCGGCCCGCTGGCATACGCCGCAACGTCGCATGACCAAGACATAAGACCGTGTAAACTTCAGGTTGCGGAATATTTTTCTCTCCGCAACCTGAAGTTGATGGACATTTCGGCGGCGATGGGATAGAATAGAGAAAAGAGAAAGTGCATTTGACCGGCGAAAGGAGCTGCGAGATGGGATTTGGAATGGGATTCGATATGTTCAATATCATGTTTTTTCTGATATTCGGCATCGTGATCGTGATGTTTATCGTCACGGCGGTGAAGGGCATCAGCACATGGAACAAGAACAACAACTCGCCCCGCCTGACGGTGGAGGCCACGGTGGTGTCCAAGCGGCAGAATGTTGACGTGCACCACCACAATACCGGGGACAACAACGCCATGCATACCACCACCTCCACTACCTATTATGTGACCTTTCAGGTGGCTAGCGGCGACCGGATGGAGCTGCACGTCGATGGCCGGGAGTACGGCCAGCTGGCGGAGGGTGACTTCGGCGAGCTGACGTTTCAGGGCACCCGCTATCTGGGCTTTGAGCGCCGGGGCAGCAAGGCGGCCTACTATGACCGGCCGGAGGATGGCGAAGAGCGCCAGCGGGCCTCCTGGGACCCGGAGCGGTAAAATACAACAAAAAAGCAGAGGGCTGCTCCCGCAGGAGCAGCCCTCCGTCTTTTGAGAAAGGTGAAAAATAGCGTATTGTCAGGATAGCAGGGCCCGGTCGCTGGCGAATTCATCGCCGCTGGCCTTGGCGAACTGAGCCAGCAGGTCGGTGACGGTGAGACGTTTCTTCTCCTCGCCGGAGATATCCAAGATCACCCTGCCTTCGTGGAGCATGACCAGGCGGCTGCCGTATTGGATAGCGTCCCGCATATTGTGGGTGATCATCAGCGTGGTCAGCCTTTCCTTGGTGACGATGCGGTCCGTCAGGTCCATGACCTTGGCGGCGGTTTTGGGGTCCAGAGCGGCGGTGTGTTCGTCCAACAGCAGCAGTTTGGGACTTTTCAGCGTGGCCATCAGCAGCGTCAGCGCCTGACGCTGGCCGCCGGACAGGGCGCTGACCTCGGAGGAGAGGCGCTTCTCCAGCCCCAGTCCCAGGTCGCTGAGCATGGTGCGGTAGGTCTCCCGCTCCTCTTTGGAGATGCCCCAGCGGAGGCCGCGCTTCTGTCCGCGCCGCGCCGCCAGCGCCAGATTCTCCTCAATGTGCATGGAGGGCGCTGTGCCCATCATGGGGTCCTGGAACACGCGGCCAATGAAGGCGGCCCGCTTGTACTCCGGCAGGTCGGTCACGTCCATGCCGTCCAGATACACCTCCCCGGAGTCCAGGCGCAGCGTACCGGCGGTGGCGTTGAGCATGGTGGATTTTCCCGCGCCGTTGCCGCCGATGACGGTGACGAACTCGCCGCTTTGCAGCGTCAGGCTCAGACCGTTCAGGGCGGTCTTGGCGTTGACGGTGCCGGGATTGAAAGTCTTGTGCAGGTCTTTCAGTTCAAGCATGTTGCTCCACTCCTTCCTTGGCGGTGTGCTGGGTCTTGGGCTTGCGGCGGGTCTTCTTCAGATTCAGATAGGACAGCGTCAGGAAGATCGCCACGATCAGCGGGTGATGAGCTTCAGGTCGTTGGTGTTCAGGCCGATCTGAAGCACGACCTGAAGAACGATGTAATAGACAATAGCGCCCACGGAGACGGCCAGCATCTTGGCGCCGATGTTGTGGAATACCTTGCCGAACATGACCTCGCCGATGATGACGGCGGCCAGGCCGATGACGATGGCGCCGCGGCCCATGTTGATGTCGCTGGAACCCTGATACTGGGCCAGCAGCGCACCGGACAGAGCCACCAGACCGTTAGAGAGCATCAGGCCCAGCACGATATTGGCGTTGGTGTTGATACCCTGCGCACGGGCCATATGGGGATTTGCGCCGGTAGCCCGGACGGAGTTTCCCTTTTCCGTGCCGAAGAACCAGTACAGCGCGGCCACAATCACGGCGGTCAGCACCACCAGCAGCGGCAGCGGGTTATCCAGCGACAGCTCACGGACGTACCGCTGGCTCAGCAGCAGGTGGTACTTATCCACGCTGACGGCCTGATTGGCCTTGCCGCCCATGATCCGCAGATTGATGGAGTACAGCGCCAGCTGCGTCAGAATACCGGCCAGCATGCCGGATACCAGCGCGCACAGCATCGCCAGCCACGGGTTCACGCCCGCCCGAATCAGCATCACGCACACAGCGCCGCCGGTGGCCAGGGAGCCGTCCACCGTCAGGTCGGCCACGTCCAGAATACGGAAGGTGATGTAGACGCCGATGGCCATAATGCCCCAGGCCAGACCCTGAGCGACCGCGCCGGGCAGCGCGTTCATCAGCGAGGAAAGGAAACTCATAGGTCATGCTCCTTTGTTGTCAGAGTGGGGGAGGACGCGGCGCGGGCCGCATCCTCCCGTGGGAAGGCGGAGATCAGTCCTCGATGGCGGTGTAGCCGTCCAGCGGAGTGATGCCCAGCGCTTCACAGATGGTGGGATTGTACTTGGGGGTCGCGGTGGTGTATTCGATGGGCATGGCGGAGATATCCGCCTCGCCGGTCAGAATCTTGGCAGCCATCTGACCGGTGGTCTTGCCCAGATCGTAGTAGCTGATGGACAGGGTAGCCACGCCGCAGCCGGAGCAGAGACCCTCCTCACCGCAGATGGCGGGTACGCCGGCGGGGATCAGCACATTGGCGATAGCCTCGGTGTTGGCGGCGGCGGTATTATCGGTGGGGATGTAGATCACGTCGGCATAATCACAGGCGGCCTGAGCGACGGAAGCCACGTCGTTGGTGTCGGTGAAGGCGTATTCCTCGGTCTCGATACCGGCGTCAGCCAGATACTTGGCGACCTCCTCGATCTGATAGCGGGAGTTGGGCTCGGCGGAGCAGAACAGCAAAGCAACCTTCTTGGTCTCGGGGAACCACTCGGTGATCATGGCAGCCTGCTTTTCCAGATCGGCCAGGTCGGAGGTGCCGGAGATATTGCCGCCCACAGTGCCGGTGAAGTCATCCATGTCCAGCGCAACGCCGTAAGCGGTGACGGAGGTGCCCAGGATGGGAATGTCGCTGGTGGCGGAGGCCGCGGCGGTCAGTGCGGGAGTGGCGTTGGCCATGATCAGGTCTACACCGTCGGACACGAAGCCGTTGACGATGGTGGAGCAGTTGACGGAATCGCCGGAGGCGTTCTTCTCCACGATCTTCACCTGACCGGGCAGCGCCTCGTTCAGCGCGTCGATAAAGCCCTGGGTGGCGGCGTCCAGCGCGTCGTGCTGGACCAGCTGGCAGATGCCGACGGAATAGGTGGCATCGTCGCTGCCGGTGCTGTCTCCGACGGGCTCCTGGGTGTCGCCGCCCTGGCTGCCGCAGCCGGTCAGACACAGGCTCAGCGCCAGTGCAAGGGCGAGGATGAGGGATGTGATACGTTTGGCTTTCATGGTATGATCCTCCTGAAAAAATGTGTTTTTGGTTAAAAAAAGACCCGCTGCAGGGACTTGTGGTCCATACAGCGGGTTTGATTTAACGCAATGGTCCTGAGCGGACGCTCAGAGCGTTGGGCAAACAGAATTCCGGTTACGGGCATCACAAATCGCTATTACTTTTTCGGTAAAAAAGTAATAGGTAAAAAATCGATATGCAACGGCGTAACGAATGTTCTGTACCATTTGCTCCGGCTCCTTTCAAAGAATGGTGATACTATAACACGGGCCCTGCGGAAGGCCAACAGCACTTCTGCCCGAAAAATGCGGGGGTCGGACCGGATGAATTGCAGCATGTTTTACAAAAATTGACAATTGCGGGGCCTGGAAACAAAACGGGCCACGAAAAAAGCTCTGTGGTTTCCCACAGAGCTTTTGCTCATGTCATATGTTAGATCGCGCGGGTAACTTTACCGGAACGCAGGCACCGGGTACAAACATACACATGGCGAGGCGTACCATTGATCAAAGCCTTCACGCGCTTGACGTTGGGCTTCCAAGGACGATTGGAACGACGATGAGAGTGGGAAACCTTGATACCGAAGGTCACGCCCTTATCGCAGAACTCGCACTTAGCCATCCGTTGCACCTCCTTGCTGTCGTGACATAGTGCTTGCTGTCATCGCAAGCAGTAGTTATCATACCAGAAGTTCCAGCAAAATGCAAGCATTATTTGACAAAAATCTGAAAAAATTTTCAAGGGGGAAAGTTGCGAAACGGAGGCGGATACGGTATAATATAAACTGTATCGTTATCTGGAAAATGAGGAGACGCAAATGATGGAAAAAGTGAGACGTACCCCCGCCAGCGTGAAAAAGCTGACCGAATACTTTCATATGGAGATACTCTGCAAGGGCAGCGATTATGACACCTGCGTCATCACCGTGTCGGACGTGTTCCGTCCGTCGCTGCAATTGGTGGGGTTTTATGACTATTTTGACACCAAGCGCCTGCTGATCCTGGGAAAGAGCGAGATGCGCTTTCTCTCCCGCATGACCGCCGAGGAGCGGACCCGTGTCTTCAACCGCCTGATGAGTTACAGCTTTCCCGCCCTCATCATCTCCCGGAATCTGGAGGTGTTTGACGAGCTGCTGGAGATGGCCCAGAAGCATGGCCGCACCCTGCTGCGCACCGGCAGTGATACGGTGGACGCCACCAGTCATATCATTGACTATCTCAACAACGCCCTGGCCCCTCAGATCACCCGCCACGGCGTACTGATGAATATTTACGGCCAGGGCGTGCTGATCCTGGGCGACAGCGGTATCGGCAAGAGCGAGACCGCCATCGAGCTTCTCAAGCGCGGCCACCAGCTGGTGGCTGACGACGCGGTGGAGATCAAGCGTATTTCCGACACCCTTCACGGCACGGCCCCGGAGCTGATCCGCCACTATATTGAGATCCGTGGCGTGGGCGTCATCGACGTGAAGCAGCTGTTCGGTATGGGCGCGGTGCAGTTCGAGACGGAGATCGACCTGGTGATCCAGCTGGAGCAGTGGCAGGACGGCAAGTTCTATGACCGTCTTGGACTGGGCGAGGAGCAGTATACGCTGCTGGACGTATCCCTGCCGGTGGTGACCATTCCGGTGCGGCCCGGCCGAAACCTGGCCGGTATCGTGGAGATCGCCACCATGAAGAACCGGCAGACCAAATACGGCTATAACGCGGGCCGCGACTTCGTGACCCAGTTCGACAACAAGCTGGACGCCATGAGCCGGCAGAACGGAAGCGACCTATGAAATATATCGGCATCGACATCGGCGGCACCAACCTGAAGGCGGGACTGGTGGACGAGGAGGGGCGGCTGCTGGCCACCCGCAAGATGAAAGTGGCGGGGATCGCCGATTCGGCGGCCCTGGCCTGGACGATTCACGCCCTCAGCATGGACCTGTGCCGGGATTTTGGCTGTGAGCCGTCGGAGATATTCTCCATCGGTGTGGGCTGTCCCGGCGCGGTGGAGATACGGGGCGGCTCCATCCTGTATACCTGCAACCTGCCGCTGCGGAACGTGCCGATTCGGCGGCTGTTCCATCAGCTCAGCGACCTGCCCCTGTACATAGAGAACGACGCTAACTGCGCGGCGCTGGCGGAGTACTATGTAGGCGGCGGCCGGGGCAGCAAGCGCTTCATTACCGTCACCCTGGGCACCGGTGTGGGCGGCGGCATCATCCATAACGGCAAGATATTCCACGGCGCCAACGGCATGGCGGGCGAGGTGGGCCACATGTCCATCGAAATGGACGGCGAGGAGTGTCCCTGCGGCCGCCGCGGCTGCTGGGAGCGGTACGCCTCCGCCAGCGCTTTGAAGCGCCAGACGGCCAAGGCGTGGCAGGAGCACCCCGACAGCATCCTGGCCCAGGTCATCGAAGAGAATGACGGCCATGTGTCCGGCCAGTCGGCCTTTATCGCCGCCCGCCGGGGCTGTCCGGTGGGGCAGGCGGTCTGCGACCGGTACATCCGCTACCTCACCGCCGGTATCGTGAACATCATCAACATCTTCCAGCCGGATACCCTGGCCATCGGCGGCGGCGTCAGCAACGAATCCGACGAGCAGCTGCTGCTGCCCCTGCGCCGCCAGGTGGCGGCCCACAGCCTGCCCTGTAACTACGACAAAATGACGAAGATCGTCAAGGCGGAGCTGGGCAACAACGCCGGTATCATCGGCGCGGCCCTGCTGGGGAAGAATAAGCGGATCATCTGAAACACCCACAACAAGGAGGCGCTGTATGCGTTGGTATGAGCATTTGGACGAAAAACTGCGGGACTATCTGCCGGACCTTCCCGTGTTGGCGGAGGAGCCGCTGGCAAAGCACACCTCGTTCCGGGTAGGCGGCCCGGCCAGGCGGATGGCCTTTCCCTACAACGCCGAGCAGCTGGTGCTGCTGCTGAGCTTCGCCCAGGAATGCACCGCGCGGCCCTTTGTGCTGGGCAACGGCACCAATGTGCTGTTCCCTGACGGCGGCGTGGACCGCCTGATCGTCAACACACGCGACATGGCGGAAGTCCAGCTGACGGCAGAGGGCCATGTTAAGGCCATGGCCGGAGCGTCTTTGGCCCGCGTGGCCAACTTCGCCTGCCAGCAGGGGCTGACGGGTCTGGAATTTGCCCACGGCATCCCCGGCGGCGTGGGCGGCGGCGTGTGCATGAACGCGGGCGCCTACGGCGGCGAGATGGCGCAGGTCATCGACAGCGTGACGGTACTGTTCCCCGACGAGGGCATCAAGACCCTCAGCTGTGCTGATATGGCTTTCGGCTATCGTCATAGTCTGCTGATGGAGCACCCCGGCGCGGTGGTGCTCCACGCGGAATTTGCTTTGGAAAAGGACGACAGCGCCGCCATCCGCAGCCGCATGGATGACCTGATGTCCCGCCGCAGGGCGTCTCAGCCGCTGGAATACCCCAGCGCGGGCAGCACCTTCAAGCGGCCGGAGGGCCATTTCGCGGGCCGCCTGATCGAAGAGGCCGGATGCAAGGGCCTGACCGTCGGCGGAGCCCAGGTGTCGGAGAAGCACGCGGGCTTCGTCATCAACGTGGGCGGCGCCACCTGCGCCGACGTGCTGACGCTGATGGCGGAGGTGCAGCGGCGGGTGAAGGAGCGCTCCGGCGTGACGCTGGAGCCGGAAGTGCGCGTGGTGGACTGACGGAGGACCCTATGGAATTGCTTATTATTACCGGTATGAGCGGCAGCGGCAAAAGCCGCGCCGCCTCCATTCTGGAGGATATCGGCTACTACATCGTGGATAATCTCCCGGCGGAAATGATGGTGAAATTCGCCGATTTCTGCGCCGCATCGCGGGGCCACTATGACCGGGTGGCGCTGGTGTACGACGTGCGGGCGGGGGAGCCCTTTGACCTGCTGATCGCCACGTTGGAGCGGCTGAAGCGCACCAATGTGGCCTGCCGTCTGCTGTTTCTGGACGCGGACACCGCCGCCATCATCAACCGCTACAAGGAGACCCGCCGCGCTCATCCCCTGTCGGCGGAGGGCCGGAGCATCGAGCAGGCGGTGATGTTGGAGCGGCAGATGCTCCAGCCGGTGCGGGATCACGCGGACTATGTGCTGGATACCTCCTCCTTCTCGGTGGGGAAGCTCCGCAGCGAATTGTTGAATCTCTTCGGCCGGGAGCGTGACCGTCAGGGCCTGCATGTGGACGTGATGAGCTTCGGCTTCAAGCACGGTCTGCCGCTGGAGTCCGACCTGGTGTTTGATGTGCGCTTCCTGCCCAATCCCTACTATGTGGCGGAGCTGAAGCACGGCACGGGGCTGGACGCTGCGGTGCGGGATTACGTATTTTCTTTTCCCCAGACACAGGAATTCATGGCGCAGCTGGAGAAGCTGCTGCTGTTCCTGCTGCCCCAGTATAACGCCGAGGGAAAGACGGTGCTGGTGATCTCCGTGGGCTGCACAGGCGGCCATCACCGCAGCGTGGCGGTGGTCCACGCCCTGGCCCAGGCGCTGTCCGCCGCGGGCTTCGCCGTGACGGAGAGCCATCGGGATATCTCCCGTTGACGGGCAAAAATCGGAAAGAACGTGATGCTTTATGCGGCATAACTTATATCATATCCCCCCTGAACAGGGGCCGAAGATCGTGGGCATCGGCGGCGGAACGGGTCTGAGCACCCTGCTGCGGGGCCTGAAGCTCTATACCCGCAACATCACCGCCATCGTCACGGTGGCGGACGATGGCGGCAGCACCGGTATGCTGCGGCAGGACCTGGGCATGGCCGCTCCCGGCGATATCCGCAGCTGCCTGCAATCCCTGGCCAACTGCGAGCCGCTGATGGCCCAGCTGATGGCCTACCGGTTTGCCGACGGCTCCCTGGCGGGCCAGAGCCTGGGAAACCTCCTGCTGGCGGCGCTGAACGACATCATGCCCAGCTTTGACAAGGCGGTGGCGGGTCTCAGCAAGGTGCTGGCCATCACGGGCCGGGTGCTGCCCGTGACCAATGAGAACGTCCAGCTGGAGGCCACCTTTGAAAACGGCGCTACCGTGCTGGGGGAGTCTCATATTTTCTACTGCAAAAAGGAGCAGGACTGCCGCATCAAATCGGTGCGCCTGCTGCCGGAGCGCCCCAAGGCGCTGCGGGCGGCGGTGGACGCCATCCGCGACGCCGACATGATCGTGCTGGCTCCCGGCAGTCTCTATACCAGCATCATTCCCAACCTGCTGGTGGACGGCATTGCCGACGCCATCCGGGACAGCAAGGCCCTGAAACTATACGTATGCAATGTCATGACCCAGGAGGGGGAGACGGAGGGCTATACCGTCTCCGACCACATACAGGCGCTGTTCCACCACAGCTATCCGGGGCTGTTCCACCTGTGCCTGACCAACTCCACCCCTATTCCGGAGACCATCGCCCTGCGGTACGCCCAGGAGGGGGCGGAGCCCATCCGCCACGACGTGGAGAAGTGCCGCGCCCTGGGTGTGGAGCTGATCGACCGTCCTGTGGCGGCGCTGGAGAACGGCCTGGTGCGCCACAACCCCGGCCATCTGGCCCATGAGCTGATGACCATTTACGAGGAATACACACGAAAAGACCCCACCATCCATTGATAAGGAGGGCAGCCATGCAATCTTTTTCCTACCGGGCAAAGGCCGAAATGTGCCGCGCGGCGGTGCAGCGCCTGTGCTGCGCCCGTGCGGAGTGCTACGGCGCGCTGCTGTACGGCAATACCTTTACCGTGCGTGAAGCCCGGATCATCACCGAAAATCCGGAGTTTGCCGCCCGGCTTCCCCGCCTGTTCCAGCGGGCCTTCAACGTGAAATTCGACCGTCTGCCGTCAGACGACGTACCCGGCAGTAAGCTGATCTTCCAAATCAGCGACCCGGAAAAGCTGCGGCGTATTCTGGACACCCTGGGCTACGATCCCCAGCAGTCGCTGGTGATGCATGTGAACTACGCCCTGCTGGAGGACGACTGCTGCCGCGCGGCGTTTCTGCGGGGGGCATTTCTGGCGGGCGGCAGCGTTACCGACCCGGAGAAGCGCTATCATCTGGAGCTGTACACCTCCCATGTCCAGGCCAGCCGCGAGGTGTCGGCCCTTATGCAGGATATGGGCTTCCTGCCCCGCAGCGTCATGCGGGGCGGCAGCGCCGTCATCTACTTCAAGCAGTCCGAACATATCGAGGACCTGCTGACCACCCTGGGCGCACCGGCGGCGGCCACCGAGATCATGACCGCCAAGGTGGACAAGGAGATACGCAACGGCGCCAACCGGGCCATGAACTGCGACATGGCCAACGTGAACAAGACGCTGGACGCGGTGGCCGCCCAACAGGAGGCCATCGAAAAGCTGGAAAGAGCCGGACAGCTGGACAAGCTGCCGGAGAAGATACAGGAGACGGCCCGCCTGCGGATGCAGAACCCGGAGCTGCCGCTGGCCCAGCTGGCGGCGCTGTTCGATCCGCCCATCAGCAAATCCTGTTTGAATCACAGAATACGAAAGATCATGGAGGAGGCACGAAAGCTATGAAGAAGATGGAAAGATGCCGGAGGGCGAAGGAATTTCATGAAAAGGGCCTCAACTGCGGACAGGCGGTGCTGCTGGCCTTTACGGATGTCACCGGCCTGACGGAGCAGCAGAGCATGGCCATCGCCAGCGGCTTTGGCGGCGGTCTGCGCTGCGGCGGCGTGTGCGGCGTGGTCAACGCCGCGGCGGTGGTGCTGGGCGCGGCCTATCCCGCCACGCTGGAAAACGGCCCTGAGGGCAAAAAGCGCTCCACCAAATTGACACAGGAATTCCAGCATCGGTTTACGGAGCGTTTTCGCAAGCTGGACTGCCATGACCTGCTGGCGGAGAAGGACATCGAGGGGACGCCCGCCGCCCAGGAGCTAGGCGTGACCCAGCATTGCCGCCTGCTGGTGGTGTCCGGTGTGGAACTGCTCAGCGACATGCTGGATGAGCTGGAGGCGCGGTAATGGCGTTTGCTCACCTCCACGTCCATACGGAGTATAGCCTTTTGGACGGCGCCTGCCGCATCCGCGACCTGCCGAAGCTGGTCAAGGAGATGGGGCAGACCGCCTGCGCCATTACGGACCACGGCGCCATGTACGGCGCTATCGACTTCTACCGGGCCTGCAAGGCGGAGGGCATCCACCCCGTCATCGGCTGCGAGGTGTATGTGGCCCGCCGCACCCGCTTCGACAAGCAGCATGAGTTTGATACCGAGTCCCGGCATCTGGTGCTGCTGTGCAAGGATGAGACCGGCTACCGGAATCTGTCCTACATGGTGTCCCAGGCGTATATCGAAGGCTTCTACATCAAGCCCCGCATTGACTTGAATCTGCTGCGCGAGCATAGCGAGGGGCTCATCGGCCTCAGCGCCTGTCTGGCCGGCGAGATACCCCGCCGCATCATCAACGGCGATTACGACGGGGCCAAAGCCTACGCGCTGGAGATGCAGTCCATCCTGGGGGAGGGCAACTTCTATCTGGAATTGCAGGACCACGGCATTCCCGACCAGACCACCGTCAACCGCGCCCTGCTGCGGATGCACAACGAGACGGGTATCCCGCTGGTCTGCACCAACGACGCCCACTACCTGCGGAAGGAGGATGCCGAGAGCCACGATGTCCTCCTGTGCATCCAGACCGGCAAGACGGTGGACGATGAGAACCGTATGCGCTACGAGCCCCAGAATTTCTATCTCCGCTCCACCGAGGAGATGGAGGAGCTGTTCTCCGGCTATCCCGACGCGGTGGAGAACACCCAGCGCATCGCTGACCGCTGCCAGCTGGAATTCACCTTCGGCAAGTACCATCTGCCGGAATTCAAGCTGCCTCCCGGCTACGATTCCCCCACGTACCTGCGTAAGCTGTGCGACGAGGGCTTTGCGCGCTGCTATGGCGACCGGAAGCCGGAATACCGCCGGCAACTGGAATATGAGCTGGATATGATCGAGAAAATGGGCTTTACCGACTATTTCCTCATTGTGTCCGATTTTGTCAACTATGCCCGCATGGCCGGCATCCCTGTGGGTCCCGGACGAGGCAGCGCCGCCGGCTCCATGGTGGCCTACTGCCTGCATATCACCGATATCGACCCCATGCAGTATCAGCTGTATTTCGAGCGGTTCCTGAACCCGGAGCGTGTGTCCATGCCGGATATCGACATGGACTTCGGCGATACCCGCCGGGGCGAGGTGGTGGACTACGTCCGCCGCAAGTACGGCGACGACCATGTGGCCCAGATCGTTACCTTCGGCACCATGGCGGCCCGCGGCGCTATCCGGGACGTAGGCCGCGCCTTGAACATGACCTATGCCGAGGTGGACGTGGTGGCCAAGCTGGTGCCCTCCGGCCCCGGCGCGCTGCATATCACGCTGGACGACGCCCTGAAGCTCAGCAAGCAGCTGTCCGACCTGTACGACAGCGACTCCCGCGTGAAGAAGCTCATCGACACCGCCAAAGCCCTGGAGGGCATGCCCCGCCACGCCTCCACCCACGCCGCGGGCGTGGTCATCACCCGGCTTCCGGTGTATGAGTACGTGCCCCTGGCACGGAACGATGAATCCATCGTCTGCCAGTATAACATGATCACGCTGGAGGAGCTGGGCCTTTTGAAGATGGACTTCCTGGGCCTGCGGAACCTGACGGTGCTGGACGATGCGGTGAAGATGGTGCATCAATACCAGCCGGACTTCGACCTGGAGAAGATCCCCATGGACGACCCGGCGGTGTTCCAGATGCTGACGGAGGGCCGTACCTCCGGCGTGTTCCAGATGGAATCCACCGGCATGACCGGCGTGTGTCTGGGCCTGAAGCCCCAGTCCATCGAGGATATCACCGCCATCATAGCCCTGTACCGCCCCGGCCCCATGGAATCCATCCCTCGGTTCGTGGCCTGCAAGCATGACCCCAAGCTGGTCAGCTACAAGCATCCGTCCCTGGAACCCATTCTGCGGGGCACCTACGGCTGCATCGTCTACCAGGAGCAGGTCATCAAGATATTCCAGGAGCTGGCGGGCTATTCGCTGGGACAGGCGGACATGGTGCGCCGCGCCATGTCCAAGAAGAAGGCCAAGGACGTGGAACGGGAGCGGGAGGCATTCCTCCACGGCGACGTGAGCCGGAATATCCGCGGCTGCGTGGCCAACGGCATCCCGGAGGAGACCGCCCAGGCCATCTACGACGAGATTTACGACTTCGCCAACTATGCCTTCAATAAGGCCCACGCCGTTTCCTACGCGGTGGTGGCCTATCAGACGGCCTACTTCAAGTGCCACTATACCAAGGAGTACATGGCCGCGCTGCTGACCTCGGTGCTGGACAACTCCGACAAGGTGTCCGAGTACATCGCCGAGTGCCGCAACTGCGATATCAAGCTCTTGCCGCCGGATGTGAACCGCTCCCACGACGGTTTCACCGTGGAGGAGGACGGCATCCGCTTCGGCCTGGTGGCCATCAAGAACATCGGCCGGGGCTTCATCCGTACCCTGGTGCGGGAGCGGGAGGCGGGCGGTCCGTTCCGTACCTTCCAGGACTTCTGCGAGCGGATGTTCGACTGCGGCGATATGAACAAGCGGGCGGTGGAAAACCTCATCAAGGCCGGCGCCTTCGACGGTTTGGGCGCGTTCCGCTCCCAGTTGATCCAGGTCTATGAGAAGGTACTGGACGCCATCGCCAGCAGCCGCAAGGTGAATGTGGAGGGCCAGCTGGATATGTTCGGCATGTCCGGCGGCGGGAGCGATGCGCCGTCCTCGGATATTCACCTGCCGGATATCCCGGAGTACTCTGCTACCGAGCGGATGTTCATGGAGAAGGAGACCACGGGCCTGTATCTGACCGGCCACCCCATGAACGACTACCGCGCCGCCGCCCAGAGAGTGGGAGCTACCCCCATCCACGACATTCTGGCGGATTTCAACGAGGAGGACGGTCCCACCCGCTTTGCCGACGGACAGCTGGTCACCGTGGCGGGCATCGTTACCTCCAACCGCACCCGTACCACCAGGAACAATACCCTGATGGCCTATGTGGTGGTGGAGGATGAGGCGGCGTCTATCGAACTGCTGTGTTTCAGCCGCACCATCGACCAGTGCGGCGCGTATATGGCGGTCAACACCCCGGTGGTGGTGCGTGGCAAGCTGTCGGTGCGGGATGAAAAGCCGCCACAGATCATGTGCGACACCGTCTATCCCCTGAACACCGGCGATGTGCCGCTAGTGCCGGCGGCGCAGACGGCAGAGAAGAAAAACGCCGTCATCTACCTGCGTTTCCCCGGCATGGACAGCAAGGAGTTTCGTCATATCCGCCTGGTGATGACTATGTTTGAGGGGGAGACCCCTGTGAAGATACGCCTGGCCGACTCCGGAAAGCTGTTGGCGGGCAAATGCCTGTACCACCCCGCTCTGCTGGCCGAGTGCCGCCAGTGGCTGGGCGAGGCCAATGTGGTGGTGCGGGAGACGGACAAATAACAGATGCGATAAGGAAGGAAGCGTGAGAGCGTGAGCGTTGGTTTTATCCGTGATAAGCTGGAGATCAAATTTCTCATCCTGTATGTGGCCGCCGGTGTGGCGGAGCCCATGCCCCTCAGCGATGTGCAGGCCCTGACCATGATCGACGACGGCATCGACTATTTCGCCTTTTCCCAATGTCTCAGCGAGCTGGTCAGCACCGACCACCTGCGGATCAATGAGGAGCAGAAATACGTCATCACACCCAAGGGCCTGAAAAACAGCGAGATATGCCAGTCCAGCCTGCCCCTGTCCGTCCGGCTGAAAGCGGACCGCCTTATCGCCGCCCACCGGCAGGAGTTGATCCGCCGCGCCCAGGTGCGCGCCCAGGTAGAGCGCCGGGAAAACGGCACCTATACCGTGGAGCTGGGTCTCAACGACGATGTGGATAACATCATGCGCTTACAGTTGATGGTGGCCACCAAGGAGATGGCGGAGGACCTAGCCCAGCGCTTCCGGAAAAACCCGGAGCAGGTCTATTCCCAGCTTGTCACCGCCCTGTACGGGGGGTAAGGCTGCGTTTACCGTTTCGGGGCGATGTGGGCATCGCCCCCTACGGACGGCTATTGAAAACACTGCGTAGGGGCCGATGCCTACATCGCCCCGTCCAATAACAAACGTACCTCGTTGAATCATCCCACGACCGATAAGGAGGACACTTATGACGAAACGTACCATCGTTACCCTGCTGATCGCCGCCGTGGTGGCGCTGCTGCTGCCGTGGCTTGCCGTCACGCTGGTCCCCGGAGACAGCGGCATGGCGGTCACCTTTCTGCTGTTTTTCGCCGTAAACCCCATCACGGCGGTCCTGCTGGGCATTTTCTCCGGCGGCAATGTCCGTGGGGCGTGGTTCCAGCCGCTGCTGTTCGCCGCGCTGTTCCTGCTGGGCGCGTGGGTGCTCTTCACCATGGCTGAAACGGCGTTTGTGCTCTACGCCGTGCTCTACCTGCTGCTGGGCTACGCCGCCATGCTGGCGGCGGTCCTGTACCGGCGGGCAAGGCGGGTACGGAGTGAACAATAAAAGATAAAAAATTCCTGTTTCCTTTGGAAACAGGAATTTTTTTATCCGACGATATGCTTCAGCGATTCCTTCAGGTCCCGCTGTATCTGCTTTTGATACCGCTCCTCCTCGCTGAACACGCAGCCGCAGTATTTCTGCATGTAAAAGCCCAGCTCACGGGCCTCCTGCTGTCCGGCACGGAAGCCGGGGCGGAAATCCCGGTACAGGAACTTGACGCCGTACCGTTCCGCCATCTCCTGGGCGATCTGCGCCATCCGCTCATGCTGCTGATAGGGGCTGACGAACAGGGTGGAGGTAAAGCTGGCAAAGCCGTTTTCGGCGGCAAATCGCGCCGTCTGTTCCAGCCGCACCGTATAGCAGTGGCCGCAGCGGTGGTCGATATCCCCGGCCACGGCGCGGCAGAAGTCCCGCAGGCCGTAATCCTCCTGCACGATCAGCTCCATGTTGATGGTGGGGGCGTAGGCCACCAGCGTGTCCCGCCGGGCCTTGTACTCCTGATAGGGGTGAATGTTGGGATTGAACCAGTAGGACACCGGCTCGATCCCCTCGCTGCGCAGATGGTGGATGCAGGCCACCGAGCAGGGGGCGCAGCAGGTGTGCATCAGTGTTTTTTCCATAGTTTCTCCTTCAGCGCCGTCAGTCCGCCGCCCTTTTTGCTCTGATAGGGCCGGACGGAGAAGAAGCGGTCGCACACCTTGCGGAAGGGCAGGTGGTCCAGTTCCTCAAAAAAATGCTGGCGGTCCGGCGGCTGCATGGCGGCGCACCGGAAAGCGGCGTTGTCTGCCACAGCCTCCTCCAGTGTGCGCGGCTCCCGCTTCAGGGGCAGCTGGTCAAAGATGTGGGCGCCCTTCACCGTATTGATGAGCAGCAGCGACATACCTGCCTTCTGCTGCTGGGGATGGAAATCCTTGGGGGCGTTGTGGAACGGGGCCATCGTCAGGTCGCCGGGCCGGTTGGTGTTGGCGTAGCCGCAGTGGTAGCAGGCGGGCCGCAGGAAGAGATGGCGCAGGATGCCCCGCCCCAGCTGGCATTTGCCCAGGGGCGCGTCAAAGGTGCCGCCTCCCTCGAACCACACCCGGAAGCGGCGGTCCTTTTCCCCCTTCAGCTTGTCGCAGAAGTGGACGTCCACCGCCTGACGGCGCTTGATGTAGGTCATGGATTCCACAAACCGGGCCCACACGCCGGGAGAACCCACGCCGCCGCAGGCGAAGTCGCAGGTCAGCAGATTCTCCGGATGCTCGCCCAGAAAGCGGTACAGGCCGTCCACCTGGCAGGGAGCGCCGGAGAACAGCACGGACCGCCCCTGGTCCAGGTACATCTGCACCTGCTGGTACGTCTCGCCCAGCTCGCTCTGGATGGGCTTGGCCCCCCGCAGCAGCCGCAGATCCTCTTTGTTTTTTACGACGATATGGCGCACCTGCAGCTTTTCGTCCAGCGCCGCACCGAACACCACGCCGCCGCCCTCCAGGGTGAACTCCGCCAGTGCGGTGAACACGCCGCCGGCGGTGGAGTGGGCGCAGACCGCTTTGTCCTCGTTCCACACGGCGAATACCGCCGGAGCGCCCCGGACCTCCCGCTGCTTCAGCGCCGGGCACACGTGGGTGCAGTGGCAGCAGCTGACGCAGCCCTCGCTGATCTGGGGGTAGAGGAAGCCCTCCTTGTCCCGCACCATATGGATGGCCCCCTTGGGGCAGCCGCTGGCGCAGGCGCCGCAGCCGGTGCAGCGCTCGCGGGACGCCAATTGGGGTCTTGTGTTCTCCGTCATGGCACAGTCTCCTTGCAAAGCGAATCTTTGCGCCTATTGTAGCACAGGCAGGCGGAAATGGCAAGTAGGGCAGGGAAGGGCAGTATTTCCCATCCGCTGAAAAAATTTTGCAAACCCTCTTGACACACAATACTATGCGGTATATAGTATAATGCGAAAGGGGGCATGATACATGCTTGACCCACAGATGAAGCGGGGACTGCTGGAGGCCTGTGTACTCTCGGCGCTGGCCCGTGGGGATTCCTACGGCTATAAGATCGTCAAGGACCTGTCGGTCTGCATACAGGTGTCGGAATCCACATTGTACCCCATCCTGCGGCGGCTGGAAGGCGCCGGCGCCCTGACGGTGTACAGCGTGGAGCACAACAGCCGCTTGCGGAAATTTTACCATTTGACGGAGCAGGGGCAGCGGCAGCTGTCCGCCGCCGTGGAGGATTGGAAGGAATTGGAAACTATGTATGAATTTATCAGAGGAGGGCTGCGGAATGACCAAGGCTGATTTTTTGCAATTGCTGGAGCGGGCGCTGGCGCAGCTCCCGGAGGAGGAGCGCCGACGGAACCTGGAGTATTACAGTGAGCTCCTGGACGATATGCTGGAAGAGGGCATGACCGAGGCGGAGGCCACCGCCAAGCTGGGCAGTCCCGGCCAGATCGCCCAGAACATTTTGCAGGAGATGCCGCTGTCCAAGCTGGTCAGCACCCGCATGAAGCCCCAAAGCGGCTGGACGCCGTTGGCTATCATCCTGGCGGTGGTGGGCAGTCCCGTGTGGGTGCCGCTGCTGCTGGCGGCGGCGGCGGTAGTGCTGGCGCTGTTCGTGTCCATCTGGGCGCTGGGCGCGGCGGCGGTGGCCGTTGTGGTGGGCCTTGCGGTGGCGGTAGTGGCCGCGCCCATCATCGCTGTCCGCGCCGCCGTGCTGACGCTGCCCCTGGGTCTGCTGCTGCTGGGCGCGGGTCTGGTGCTGCTGGGCCTGTGCGTATTGGGCGGCCTGATGGCGGTGGAGCTGTGCAAGCTGCTGTGGCAGCTGACGGTTTGGCTGGCTCATAAGATCAAGGGCCTGTTCATCCGGAAGGAGGAGAACGTATGAAAAACTCTGTAAAAATCACCCTGATCGTGGCGGCGGTGCTGGTGGGGCTGGGCCTGTGCCTTGCCACGGCGGGCTTCTGCCTGGGCGGAAGATTCAGCGACCTGCGGAACCTGCATTTCGACCCCGCCACGGGACAGTGGACGCAGGTTCCGGCGCGGGAACCGGCCACGGACGACTACTATACTGGCGGAGACTACATCTCGGATAAGACGGACGTCACCGTCCTGGACATCGATTGGATCACCGGCGATGTAAAGATACTGCTGACGGATGATGATACCATTACGGTGGCGGAAAAAGTCGGCTACAACGGCTATAACGCCCACCCCATGGTGGTGACGGACGACAACGGCGCCCTGCGCATCCGCTGCGCCGATGAGACGTGGATGAGCGCTATCGACCCGCCGGAAAAGGAACTGACGGTGTATCTTCCTCATGCGGTGGCGGAAAACCTGACGGAGGTCAGACTGCTCAGCGTGTCCGCTGATTTTGAGGTGGACGCCCTGGCGGTGCGGGACGCCTTCTCCTTCAGCAGTACCTCCGGCGACCTGAAAACCGCCGTTATCACGGCGGACGCTGCCGCGGTGGAACTGAGCACCGTGTCCGGCGAAATCGAGTGGGACGGCAGTTTTGCGCAGCTGACCGGCGGCAGTACCAGCGGCGAGATGGACCTGGCGCTGCGGAACAGCCCTCAAAAGCTTGACATCGTTACCGTCAGCGGCGATGTGGAGCTGAAGCTGCGCAGCAGCACCAACTTCTGGCTGGACTATAACACCGTCTCCGGCAATCTGGAGAGCGAGACCGACCTTCAACAGCGGGACGGGCACTACTACCGCGGCCTGACCATGGGCTGCGAAATGACCGTCACCACCACCAGCGGCGGCCTGACCATCGAGGAGCTGCGATAATGAAAAAAGCACCCTGCATCCACAGATGCAGGGTGCTTTGGTATGTAAGGTTTACTTGGTGTTCTTGCACTCGGCCTTGACCTTGTCGAAGGTGGCCACGGTGTCGGCGTCGGGAGCCTTGGTCAGCAGGGACACCACCACGATGAAGGTCAGCGCCACGATGAAGGCGGGCAGCAGCTCGTAGATGCCCCACGCGCCGCCCATGGGCTTCAACAGATACTTCCAGATAAACACCATGGCGCCGCCGGAGATCATACCGGCCAGAATGCCCCACTTGGTGGTGCGCTTCCAGAACAGCGCCGTCAGCATGGCGGGCGCGAAGGTGGCACCGAAACCGGCCCATGCGAAGGACACGATGGTGAACACGGAGCTGTTGGGGTCGCGGGCCAGGAACACGGCGATAACGGAGATGACGATGACCGTCACGCGGGCCACCCACATGGTGGCCTTGCTGGACATCTTCACACCGAAGACCTCCTTCACCAGGTCCTCGGAAACGCTGGAGGATGCGGCCAGCAGCTGGCTATCCGCCGTGGACATGGTGGAGGCCAGAATACCGGCGATGATCAAACCGGCGGCCAGTGCGGCCAGTACGCCATGGGTGCTCAGTAGGTCGGCGATCTTGACGATAACGGCCTCGGCGGCGCTGGAGGAGCCGAAGGTCTCGATCTCACCCACACGGGACATAGCCAGACCCACGATACCGATGGTGACGGCCACGGTCATGGAGATGACCACCCAGATGCTGCCGATGCGGCGGGAAATCTTGATCTTCTTGGCGTCGTTGATGCCCATGAAGCGCAGCAGAATGTGGGGCATACCGAAGTAGCCCAGACCCCAGGCCAGCATGGACAGGGACTTGATGAAGCCGTAGTTGGTGACCTCGCCGGTGGAGATATCGGTCATCTGCACCAGGCTCAGATAGCCGGGGATGGAACGGGCGTTGTCGATGACTGCGGTCCAGCCGCCGGCCACCTCGATGCCGAAGCCCAGCACCACGATCAGGGCGATGGTCATGACGATGCTCTGGATCAGGTCGGTGGTGGACACGGCCAGGAAGCCGCCCATGATGGTGTACAGAATGACCACCGCCGCGCCGATCAGCATGGAGACCATGTAATCAAAGCCGAACAGGCTGTTGAACAGCTTGCCGATGGCGGCAAAGCCGGAGGCGGTATAGGGGATGAAGAAGATGAGGATGATCAGGGCGGAAATGCCCAGCAGCACCTTCTTGTCGTCCTTGAAGCGCTTGGAGAAGAACTCCGGCACGGTGATGGCGTTGATCTCGGCGGAGTAGATACGCAGCCGCTTTGCCACCAGCAGGAAGTTCAGGTAGGTGCCCAGCGCCAGACCGATGGCGGTCCACGCCGCGTCGGCGATACCGGTAAAGTACGCCACGCCGGGCAGGCCCATCAGCAGCCAGGAGCTCATATCGCTGGCCTCGGCGCTCATGGCCGTGACAACAGGGCCCAGCTGGCGGCCGCCCAGATAGAAGCTGTCCGCGCCGCCCTTGCTGGCGCGGGAGTAGGCCACGCCTACGAAAACCATGGCGATGAGGTACACCGCAATGGCGATGATGATACAAATTTGTGCAGATGTCATGTTAAGAAACCTCTCTTTCTTTGACCATCGATCAATAAGGACAAGCACGCCTGACAGCGCGTCTTTCCGGCGCTTTTTGCCCTTTTCGTCTTGGCGGGCTTGACGTATTGCCAAGGGACTTGACACAGTATGGGCGCATTTCTGCCCGTCAAAACCATGCTTGTCCTTGTTGATCGATGGTCTAACGCAGGCTACTATACCACACTCTTAACTAGACGTAAATACAGAATGTAGTATAGAATTAGTTCTATACTACATTCTGTTAAAAATGCGACAAATCCCGATAAATACAAGTAAAGAGAGGTAGACGATTTGTGAATCTAATGGGAGACGAAAAAATAAATTTTATTTTTCGCCCCGATAATTGGCCAAAAACATGGGCATCAGCCGGTCGGCGTTGCGGGCCAGCGCGTAGCCGCCGTCCGCCAGACACCAGTCGTACATCAGCGCCCGCTCGAACATGGCGTAGTCGTTGATGATCTCGTTGGCGGTCATATCCGTCCGCAGCTCGCGGCGCTCCATGCCCTGCCGCACCACCTGATGCAGCAGCTTGAAGTACATGCGGTCTCGGTTCAGCAGGTGCTTTTCGCCCTTGGTGGTCAGCTGGGTGGAGAACAGCCGGGCCAGCAGCTCCACGGAAACCGTGTTGTCGATCATGGTGAACAGCTCGTGGTTCATATACAGCAGCTTGTCCACCGCGTGCATATCTGGGTCCATCTCCTGCCGCAGCTCCTCGTACTTTTCGTCGAAGATCATGGACAACGAGCCCAGCAGGGCGTCCTTGCCCTCAAAGTAGTGGTAAAAGCTGCCCTTGGAGGTCTCGGACTCGAAGATGATATCCTCTACGGTGGTGTTGTCATAGCCCTGCTCATAGAACAGCTTCCATGCCGCCGAGACGATGCGGCCCTTGGTATTGCGTCCGGATTTACGGGGCACGGCGGCCACCTCCTTTCTTTCTTCGGCGGGTCAGCCGCCGCAGCGGCCCGGTGACCAGGCCGCGCTCATAGCGGTTCAGGCCAAACAGCCATACGGAAAGCCCATATACCGCCACAAAGGCGCAGCCCGGCGGGATCAGCCCCCAGTAGGTGGTAGGGTGAACGAACACCGCCAGCAGCACCGCCGCCGCCGCCGGCAGCAGCATGGAGGGCGTCAGGTGGAAAATATGACGCCAAAAGGCGGGAATATTCAGGCCGATACGGCGGTAGTAGTACCAGTTCATCAATATCACGTTGCCCACCAACGTGGCGATGGCGGTGCCGATGGCGGCGCCCAGCCCCTGCCACTTGATGCACAGCGGGATAGAGATCAGAATGTTGCCCACCAGCACCCCCAGATAGGTCAGGGAGCGGAACTTGTGCATATTCTTGGCCCGCTGTATCTCAATGCCCACGGTCTGGACGTTGGTCCACAGGCAGGCGAAAAACAGCAGCAGCGTGGTCCAGTAGTCGATACGGAACTGCTCGCCGCCGCCCCACAGCACCACGAAGGGCTGTCCGATGGCCACGAAGCCCAGAAAAATACACGACAGCAGAATGAATTGCAGCCGCCCCACGCGGGTGAACAGCGCGTCCAGCTTCCGCATGGAGGCGCCCTCCGCCACCAGTCGGTGGACGCGGGGCGTCATGACATTGGAGATGGCGTTGCCAAACAGCAGGAAGTAGTTGTTCAGCTGGGCGGCGATGCTGTACACCGTTACGGCGGCGGAGCCATGGAACCATGTCAGCAGCTGCCGGTCGATGGACCAGTTCACGTTATCCACCACAATGCCGATGAATACATATACCGTGAAGCCGAACATCTCCCGCAGCAGCCGGAAGTCGTAGCCGTGGAAGGCAAAGGGCATCCGCAGCTTCGTCAGGCAGTAGCCGATGTTCAAAAAGCCGCTGAGAATGGTGAAGATCAGGGACACGATAGTCAGCGTCACGCTGCCGTAGCCGATGATCAGCAGCGGGATCATGATAAGGGGGTTCAGCACCTGCTTGCCCATGGCCACGATCTTCTGGAAGAGATACCGCTCGTTGATGGTCACATGGGACTCAAACACGCTGATGGGGAAGGTCAGCGCCGCGTTGACCGTCATGATCCGCAGCAGCTTTTCCGCCAGCGCGATCTCGTCAGGGGTCAGCTTTTTGCCGAAGATCACGTCGCAGTAGGACAGTCCGAAGCCGATGACCAGCACCAGTATGCCCAAAATAAGGTATGTCACCAAAAACATGCCGTTGAGCTTGGCGCAGCCCTTCTTATCTCCGGCGGCACGGAACCGGGAGTAGTACCGCACATAGGCGCTGCCCAGGCCGAAGCTGAGAAGATTCAGGTAGGAGATGATGGGCAGCACCGCCTGATAGACGCCGAATTCGCTTTCGCCCAGCCGCTGCAGCATAATGGGCGTATAGACAAGCGAGATAATGGTGCTCAGCCCCATGGAAACATAGGAGAGAACAGCTCCCGCTTTGATCTGGTTGACCTTCATGTAGTTGCTCCTTTTACACAATTGAACACATCATTATACCCTGTTTTTGCCGCCGTGTAAAGGAGGCAGCTGCCAAAATGAGGAAAAAATGGTGGTTTTATTGGTACATAAAGGGCGGTTATAGGTGCAGAAAAGGTACATAAAAGCCCGTTATGGACCCCATAAAAGGGGACCATAACGGGCCTTGTCAGTCGATGGTAGGGAGATCAGATGACGAACTGCTCCAGATAGCGCTTGCTCAGGCGCAGGGAGTTGAGGACGGCCTCCTCGCTGCCCTCGAAGGACTTATCCTCCACCTCGATGCAGGTGTAGCTGTCATAACCGATATCGGTGAGGGCGGAGACGAACTTGCCCCAGTCCACATCACCCAGACCCGGCAGCTTGGGACTCATGAAGTCCAGAGGATAGGCCATGACGCCTACGCGCTCCAGCTTGTTGGGGAACATCTTGATATCCTTATAGTGGACGTGGAAAATCTTATCCTTGAACTCGTACAGGGGCTTGATATAGTCGATCATCTGCCAGACGAAGTGGCTGGGGTCGTAATTGATGCCCAGGTTTTCGCTGGGCAGGATGTCAAAGACCTTGTGCCAGATGGGGGGCGTGATCATCAGGTTCTGGCCGCCGGGCCACTGGTCGCGGCCAAACAGCATGGGGCAGTTCTCAATGGCGATCTTCACGCCCAGCTCCTCTGCCAGGGCGATGATGGGAGGCCAGACCTCCTTCACCAGCTCCAGGTTTTCCTCCACGCTCTTGGTCTGGTCGCGGCCGATGAAGGTGGTGGTCATATTGACGCCCAGCTTGGCGCTGGCGCGGATGACGGTTTTCAGATGTTCCACGTTGGCCTGGCGCTTTTCCAGGTCGCCGTCCATGGTGTTGGGGTAGAAGGCCAGGGCGGAAATCTCAACATGGCGGGCGGCGGCATAGTCCAGAATATGCTTGGCGTAGGCGTCATCCTCGCACACGCGGGCCACGTCGATATGGCTGACGCCGGCATAGCGGCGCTCCGCCTTGCCGGAGGGCCAGCAGGCCACCTCCACGCAGGAAAAGCCCATTTCAGACACGGTGTCGATCATTTTCTCGTAGTCATACTGCTCTAAAATAGCGGTAACAAGACCGAGCTTCATATGGAATGCTCCTTTCAAAGACAAATGTTTTCGGTGAGTATAAGGTAATCATAAAATTTTGCTTTGTCAAGGGATAAAAGGCGCGACGCGCCAGGATTGTGCAAACTACATGAAAGCATTCGGCTGGATTTGGCCAAAAAGTTGAAAATCTTGTACATTTGCCCATATTCCTTGACACAGGGCTGTGGAGACTGGTATGATAATCATGTAAAAAATGTAATCCATTACATTTTGAAACGCAGGAAACGGAGGACCCGCATGGTAACGATCGGAGAGGTAGCGAGATATGCGGGTGTTTCTGTGGCGACGGTGTCACGGGTGCTGAATAACAGCGAGTCGGTGAAGCCTGCCACCGCCCAGCGGGTGATGGCGGCCATCCGGGAGCTGGATTACATCCCCAACCAGTCCGCCCGGAACCTGCGCCGCAGCGAGAGCCGGGTGATCCTGACGCTGGCGCCCAACTTCTCCAACCCCTATTACTCCAGCATCCTGACCGGTATCGGCGATCTGGCCCATGACTGCGAGTACAGTGTGCTGATCTGCAACACCGGGGGACAGGCGGAGAACGAGGAGCGGTTTCTGAAAATGCTGGACGCCCACCGGGCGGACGGCGCCATCTTTCTGGGCTGCCGGAGGAACAATCCCCGGCTGAACGAATACGTCGCCCGGCATCCCATCGTGCAGTGCTGCGAATATGTGCCGGAGCTGGAGCAGCCCACGGTGTCCATCGACAACTATACCGCCGCGGCGGAGACGGTCCGGTATCTCATCGGCCAGGGCCACAGGCGGGTGGCGCTTTTGAGCGCGGACAACGACTTTATCTCCACCCAGCAGCGGCGGCAGGGCTATCAGGACGCGCTGCGTCAGGCGGGCCTGCCCTGCGGGGAGGAGCTGATGGCGCTGGCGGACGCGGATTACTCGTTCGTCTCCGGTCTGGCGGCGGCGGAGAAGCTGCTGGCGGTCAAACCACGGCCCACGGCGGTGTTCTGCGTGTCGGACATTCTGGCGCTTTCCGTGATCTCGCGGGCCCACGACAAGGGACTGCGGGTGCCGGAGGACCTGTCGGTGACCGGCTTTGACGACGTGGATTACACCACCATGTTCCATCCCCACCTGACCACGGTGGCCCAGCCCTGCTATGAGATGGGACAGGTGAGTCTGAAAATACTGCTGGGTATGCTGGGAGGCGAAAAGGTCTCCCGGACACATACGTTCCTGCCCCACAAGCTGGTGGTACGCGAGTCTGTGGCGGCCGGGAGCGAACCATAAAACACCATCAAAAGGAGTGGAGCGATATGTTGAAGGTTGGTATCATCGGCTGCGGTTCTATTGCCAAGCAGCGCCACGGGTATGAGTATTTCCACAACAGCGATGTGGAGATCAAGGGCTTCTATGACCTGATCCCGGAGCGGGCCCAGGCATTGGTGGACCTGTACGGCGGCAAGGTATACGCCGGCGTGGACGAGCTGCTGGCGGACCCTGAGATCGACGCGGTGTCCGTCTGTATGGCCAATGCGTTTCACGCCGAGATCAGCATCAAGGCGCTGAAGGCAGGGAAGCACGTGCTGTGCGAGAAGCCCATGGCCGTGTCACTGGAGGAGTGCGAGGCCATGGTGGCCGCCGCCAAGGAGAGCGGCAAGCGCCTGATGATCGGCCACAACCAGCGGCTGGCTCCCGCCCATAAGAAGGCCAAGGAGATACTGTCCTCCGGCGCGATGGGCCGGGTCATCACCTTCCAGACTACCTTCGGCCACAAGGGGCCGGAGATGTGGAGCATGGACAAGAGCGCCAATACCTGGTTCTTCAAGAAGGCCAGCGCCTCTTTCGGCTCCATGGCCGACCTGGGCATCCACAAGATCGATTTGATGCGCTATCTCATCGGCGCGGAGATTACCTCCGTCTATTCCAATATGAAGGTGCTGGACAAGAAGTTCCCCGACGGTACGCCCATCGAGGTGGACGACAACTCTGTGGAGGTGCTGACCTTCGCCAACGGCGCCATGGGCACGGTCACCACCAGCTGGACCCACTACGGTGAGGAGTGCAACGCCACCACGCTGTTCTGCGAGAAGGGCATCATGAAGCTGTACGCCGATCCCCAGTACTCCCTGAAGATCGTCAACGCCGACGGCACCCAGGTGCTTTACGCGCTGGACCGGCTCCAGACCAACGACGACGCCCAGCAGGCGTCCTCCGGCGTCATCGACGAGTTCGTCGCCGCCGTGGAGGAGGGCCGCCCCAGCATCCTGGACGC
>CAKTMW010000014.1 GCA_934574095.1 uncultured Oscillospiraceae bacterium
CAGCGGGATCATAACCCCGTTCTCATCCTCACCGACGGCGTCATGGGCACCATCATGGAGCCGGTGGAGCTGCCGGAAATGCGCAGCGACGAGGAAGTGAAAGCCTTGAAGGACGCCCTGCGTCCCACCTCCGCCGTGGGCCACGACTCCACCAGGGAGCCCCGCGGTATCGTGGCGGCAGGCCGTTGGTCCACCAAGGATCAGGAGCAGGCCTGCCGGGAGATGGAAGCCCTGTACGACAGCTGGAAAAAGGACGTGCAGGTGGAGACCCTGTTCCTTGACGATGCGGAGCTGGTGCTGACCGGCTACGGCATCTGCGGCCGTATCGCCCGCAGCGCGGTGAAGCTGCTGCGTAACCAGGGCTGCAAGGTTGGCTTCATCCGCCCCAAGACTCTCAACCCATTTCCCTATGACACCTACACCGGACTGGACTTCGACCGTGTGAAGGCCATTCTGGATGTGGAAATGTCCATCCCCGCCCAGATGATCCACGACGTGAAGCTGGCGGTCATGGATCGCTGTCCCATCCACACCTGTCTCCACGCGGGCGGCGAGATCATGGGCCGCGACGAGGTCATTCAGGCAGCCAAGGCGCTGCTGGAACGCTGAAAGGAGGCGCCGGAATATGGAAAAAGTCTACGCAAGAACGAAAGGCATCAAGGCCGACATGGTGTCCGGCTTCTGCCCCGGCTGTATGCACTCCACCATCATCAAGCTCATCGGCGAGGTGCTGGAGGAAATGAACCTGCTGGACAAGGCCGCCTGCGCCGTGGGCGTGGGCTGCTGCGGCCTGCATATGGATTACATCACCTATGACTACTTTCTGGCGGCCCACGGCCGGGCCTGCGCGGTGGCCACCGGTGCCAAGCGCAGCAACCCGGAGTCCCTGGTATTCACCTATCAGGGCGACGGCGATCTGGCCTCCATCGGTCTGGCGGAAACCATGTCCGCCGCCAACCGTGGTGAGAACTTCACTGTCATCTTCGTCAATAACGGCATCTACGGCATGACCGGCGGCCAGATGGCCCCCACCACGCTGGTGGGCATGAAGGCAACCACCGCCCCAAAAGGCCGTGATCCGAAGGAGCACGGCTACCCCATGCACATGTGCGAGATCCTCAATCAGCTGACGGCTCCCTACTATCTGGAGCGCACCAGCTGCAACACGCCTGCCAATGTCAATAAGACCAAGGCTGCTATCAAGAAGGCATTCCAGAACCAGCTGGACGGCAAGGGCTTCTCTATGGTGGAGATCGTCACCAGCTGCCCCACCAACTGGGGCCTTGACCCGCTGGAGTCCCTGAACTTCCTGGAGCAGAACATGCTGAAGGAATTTCCGCTGGGTGTCATCCGGGATAAGAGCAAGGAGGAGGCGTGAATATGGAACGGAATCTGATGGTGGCCGGCTTCGGCGGTCAGGGCGTCATGACGCTGGGCAAATTCCTGGCGGAAGCCACCTGCGACAGCACGGATAAAAATGTCACCTTTTTCCCCTCCTACGGCGCGGAGCAGCGTGGCGGCACGGCCAACTGCTACGTGGTCATCTCCGATGACGATATCGGCGCGCCGCTGGGCGACAGCATGGACGATCTCATCGTCATGAACGACCCCAGCCTCAACAAGTTCCTCTATAAGCTGGTGCCCGGCGGCACGTTGTTCATCAACAGCTCTATCGTCACCAGTGCCATCACCCGCGAGGATATCAAGGTGGTGAAGGTCCCCGTCACCGAAATGGCTTTGGAGATGGGCAATGCCAAGGTGCTGAACATCATCATGCTGGGCGCTTACGTGGGCTATACGCAGGTCGTTCCGGAGAACGTGGTGTGGCAGACCATTGAGCACAAGCTGGGCAAAAAGCCCAAGCTGCTGCCCCTGAACAGGCAGGCCTTTGAAGCGGGCCTGAAAATCGGCAAGGATGCCCGATAATATTTCTTAATACGAAACAGAGCCCCGTGGATGTTTCTCCACGGGGCTCTTGTGTTTCATTGAATCATTTGGTAAACTGGTTAGAGAGTGTGAAAAAAATCACAGAATACAGATATTTGGAGGGCTTCCCTATGAAACAACTGAACCGCTGGGTCTACGCCATCGTGGGCGTGATCGTGCTGCTGTTCGCCGGTCTTGTGTACGCGTGGAGCGTGCTGAGCACCCCCATCGCCGCCGAGTTCACCAGCTGGACAAAAGCGCAGCTGAGCCTGACCTTCACCATCGTCATGATCCTGTTCTGCATCGGCTCGCTGCTGTGCGGCCTTCTCAGCGGCAAGCTCAGCGCCAAAATGTCCGTGCGCATCGGCGCGGTGCTGTTTTTGCTGGGCTTCTTTCTGGCCAGCCGCACCCAGTCCGTGGCCATGCTGTACATCGGCTTCGGCGTACTGTGCGGCCTCAGCTCCGGCCTGTGCTACAACGCCGTCATGAGCACCATGGTGCGCTGGTTCCCCGACCGTCCCGGCCTGATCTCCGGTGTGCTGCTGATGGGCTTCGGCGGCGGCAGCTTCATCATCGGCAAGCTCTATCAGGCGTGGACGCCCGACTGGATCGGCGGCTGGCGGGTCAGCTTCGTGGTGCTGGGCGTCATCATTTTTGTGGTGCTGGCTATCTGCTCCTTCTTCTTTGTGGCGCCCGGCGCGGACTTCGTGGCCCCGGCCGCCAAGGGCGGCAAGACCGCCGTCAAGGTGGTGGGCCGCGACCATAAGCCCCTGGAAATGGTGAAAAAGCCCACCTTCTGGCTGTACTATGTGTGGGCCATCGCCGTCAGCGCGGCGGGCCTTGCCCTGATCTCTCAGGCCAGCGGCGTGGTGTGGGAGGCCAGCGCCGACCAGACCGCCGGCGCGGTAGCCACCATCGTGGGCCTGATCTCCATCTGCAACGCCGTGGGCCGTGTGCTGTTCGGCGGTATGTACGATAAGTATGGCCGCAGCCTGTCCATGCAGCTGGTGAACATCCTGTTCATTATCACCGCCGGGGTGCTGATCCTGGCGCTGAGCACCCGCAGCATCGTGGTGGTCATCATCGGCTTTGTGCTGGGCGGTCTGGCCTACTCCGGCGTGACCCCCACCAACTCCGCCTTCTGCCGCGCCTATTTTGGTCCGGCGCACTATCCGGTCAACTTCCCCCTCATCAACAGCAACCTGATCTTCGCCAGCTTCGGCAGCACCATCTCCGGCGCGCTGTTTGATGCCAGCGGCTCCTATAACGCCACGTTTTTCCTGATCATCGGTCTGGCCGCGGCGGGCATCCTGTGCTCCCTGGGCATTTCGGTGTGTGACAGAAAGAACCGGGCATAAGCGCTTCGGTATCATTGCGGCTTTTGACTCCCGCGCGGTGCGCGGGAGTTTTTCTCCCAATTCCTCTTTACAAACCGTATAACACGGTGTATAATTTACAGGCTGTATTCAGTCGAAAGAAGCAAAAGAAACCGGAAATAAGGGTGAGAGAGCAACATGGCAACTGATTTTTCCCGTACCCTGTCCCTGCTGCGGCAGGAGGCGGGCATTTCCCAGCGCAAGGCGGCCGCCGCCCTGGGCATCTCCCAGGCGCTGCTGAGCCATTACGAAAACGGCATCCGCGAGCCGGGTCTGGCCTTTGTGACCCGCGCCTGCGATTTCTATCACGTGTCGGCGGACTATCTGCTGGGCCGCAGCTCCAGCCGCGACGGCAGCATCATCGAAGCGGCGGAGCTGTATGACGCCAGCGATGAAAAGGGTACCCTGAAGGGCAGTATTCTGGCCACGCTGCAAAAGAAGCTGGTGGTCAACACCACCGGCGTACTGTTCGACCTGCTGGGCAAATGGGGCGACCGGGCGGCCATCACCGCCGCCGGGGACTATCTCAGCACCGGGCTCTATACCCTGCTGCGGCACTTCTACCGCCACTCTGGCGGCAACGAGGACTTTTTCGCCACCGACGCGGTGGATTTTGACGCCGGTGTGGTGGACGCCGCCATGCTCCGCAGCCGTGCGGCCTACCTGCGGGCCCTGTCCGCCGCGGAGCAGCTGCCGGAGCTGAACTCCGACGCCCTCACCGCCGCCCCCGGCCTGGGCCAGAGCACCGCCCAGGTGGTCCACAACGTGGACGAACTGGCGGGGAAACGGTGAATTTGATCCGCAGGGTGATGTGACCGCCATTCGTGCATGCTCGTTAAACGGCTTGTAGGGGCGGACGACTCTGTCCGCCCTGACGTTGACAGGATAGCTTTTTGCGGGCGGACAGAGTCGTCCGCCCCTACGAAATCTGACACTTCCTCAAGGAGGCTTTCATTATATGTTTGACCAATCCCACATTCGAAATTTTTCCATTATCGCCCACATTGATCATGGCAAGTCCACGCTGGCGGACCGCCTGCTGGAAAAGTGCAACGCCGTGCCGGAGCGGGAAATGGAAAACCAGCTGCTGGACAACATGGACCTGGAGCGTGAGCGTGGCATCACCATCAAGTCCCGCGCCGTGCAGATCTTCTACAAGGCGCAGGACGGCGAGACCTACGCCCTGAACCTCATCGACACGCCGGGCCACGTGGACTTCAACTACGAGGTCAGCCGTTCCCTGGCCGCCTGCGAGGGCGCGCTGCTGGTGGTGGACGCCACCCAGGGCGTGGAGGCCCAGACCCTGGCCAACACCTACCTGGCCATGGACCACGACCTGGAGATCCTGCCGGTGTTCAACAAGATCGACCTGCCCGCCGCCGACCCCCTGAAGGCCAAGCAGGAGGTGGAGGACATCATCGGCCTGCCCGCACTGGAGGCCCCCGAGATCTCCGCCAAGCTGGGTATCAACATCGAGGCCGTGCTGGAGGATGTGGTGAACAACGTTCCCGCCCCCAAGGGCGACCCCAAGGCCCCCCTGCGGGCGCTGGTGTTCGACAGCCAGTATGACCCCTATGTGGGCGTGGTGGTGCTGTTCCGCATCATGGAGGGCACCATCCGCAAGGGCCAGACCATCCACCTGATGGCCAGCGGCGCGGACTATACCATTCTGGAGTGCGGCTATCTGAAGCCCCTGGGCAACGAACCCACCGACTGTCTGCAAGCCGGCGAGGTGGGCTATTTCACCGCCAGCATCAAGAACGTGAAGGATACCCGCGTAGGCGACACCATTACCGACGCCGCCGAGCCCGCCGCCGAGCCCCTGCCCGGCTACCGCCCCGCCCAGTCCATGGTGTACTGCGGCATCTACACCGAGGACGGCAGCAAGTACCCCGACCTCCGGGACGCGCTGGAGAAGCTCCAGCTGAACGACGCCAGCCTGACCTTCGAGCCGGAATCCTCTGTGGCGCTGGGCTTCGGCTTCCGCTGCGGCTTTCTGGGCATGCTGCACATGGAGATCATTCAGGAGCGGCTGGAGCGGGAGTTCAATCTGGATCTGGTCACCACTCTGCCCAGCGTTATCTACCATGTGTACAAGTCCGACGGCACCATGGTGAAGGTGGATAACCCCCACAACTACCCCGACCCCGGCAGCATCGAGCATGCCGAGGAGCCGTATGTGAAGGTGTCCATCATCACGCCGCAGGATTTTGTGGGCAACATCATGCCCATGTGTCAGGAGCGCCGGGGCGAGTTCAAGGATATGCAGTATCTGGACACCCATCTGGTGGAGCTGCACTATCAGATGCCCCTTAACGAGATCATCTACGACTTTTTCGATACCCTCAAGGCCAACACCAAGGGCTACGCCAGTCTGGACTACGAGCTGTCCGGCTACCGCACCAGCGATCTGGTGAAGGTGGATCTGCTGCTGAATGGCGACGGCGTGGACGCCCTCAGCTTCATCGCCCACCGGGATAAGGCCTACGGCCGGGCCCGCCGCCTGTGCGAAAAGCTGAAGGAGAACATCCCCCGCCAGCTGTTCGAGGTGCCCATTCAGGCGGCCATCGGCGGCCGCATCATTGCCCGCGAGACCGTCAAGGCCATGCGCAAGGACGTGCTGGCCAAGTGCTACGGCGGCGACATCACCCGCAAGAAGAAGCTGCTGGAGAAGCAGAAAGAGGGCAAGAAAAAGATGCGGAATTTGGGCACGGTCCAAGTCCCCACAGAAGCCTTCATGGCCGTCCTCAAGCTGGACAGCGACTAATTCTTGCCCTCTTGCGAGCGTCAGCGAGCCGCCGCTGTGCGGCGTCATTCAAATTGGCGCGCGAAGCGCCGTTGAAAAGCGAAGCTTTTCCAACGGGCAAGAAAAAGATGCGTAACCTTGGTACGGTGCAAGTTCCCACGGAAGCCTTCATGGCCGTTCTCAAGCTGGACAGCGATTGATATACAAAAAAGACGGCCGCTGGCCGTCTTTTTTATTGGTCGTTTTGTGGCGGCGGCCTAAGAGCAGGCCGCCGTGAACAACGCAACAGCTTCTACCGTTGCAGCAATGAGCGGCAGCGGCGCAAGAAGAAGGTCGATTCGTCATACGCGGCGAAAATAAACAGTCTCCGTAATCGCGTGGTATAAGGCAATAAATTTGCATAAAGAATAGCGTGGGCGGATTCTTAAACCGCAGGTTTAAGCGGCCCTTTTGGACACTTTTGGGGCCGAGGCCAAAAGTGTCCCGCGTCCGAAGACGCGGAATACTTCACCATAGAGCGTGAAACACTCACCTGCCTGACAAACAAAAAACACGCCTGACCCTCCGGTCAGGCGTGTTTTTGTTGTCAGATGTTACTCGCCCAGCTGATGCTCCACCAGCTCGCTCAGGGCGTCCACGGCGGCGTTCTCGTCGCTGCCGTCGGCGATCAGGGTGATGGTGGTCCCCTTCACGATGCCCAGGCTCAGCACACCCAGCAGGCTCTTGGCGTTCACGCGGCGCTCTTCCTTCTCCACCCAGATGCCGCTCTTAAACTCGTTGGCCTTCTGAATAAAATAGGTGGCGGGTCTGGCGTGCAGGCCGACCTCGTTATTCACGGTAACTTCCTTCGTATACATTGTCCGTTCTCCTTCACGTCAGAATCTCGGCTCATGCCGATACTCACACTATTACTATTATATCGAAACGGCGGCATAATGCAATAGCCATTCCCACAAAATATCAACGCCCGCCAACAAAAATGAGTGTGAAAACTGTCACATTCGCCAAAAACTGCTCTATTTCAGCTCCACCACCGTGACGCCTGCCTCGCCCTCGCCATAGCGGCCCAGCCGGAAGGACTTCACCGCCCGGTTCCGCTTCAGCATTTCGTGCACCGCCTTGCGCAGCGCGCCGGTGCCCTTGCCGTGGATGATGGTGACGGTGCCCAGCTTGGCCATGACGGCGGCGTCGATGTAGTTCTCCACCACGCTCTCGGCCTCCAGCGTCTCCATGCCCCGGATGTCCAATTCGGAGGCGGCGCGGGCCGCCAATTGAATCTGCGGTGACACGTTCTTCCGCTGGGCGGCGGCCGCCTGCTTCTTCCGTTTTTCGATCTCCTCGGCGGATTCCAGCAGCCGCACCTGCCCGGCCTTCACGGTCATTTTCATCTTCCCGGCCTGTAACAGCATGGAGCCGTCGCCGTTGACGTTCAGCACCGTGGCGGCGGTCTTCACTCCCGCCAGCTCCACCAGATCGCCCACGGCGATGGGGCGGCTGGGCGCAGGTGCTTCCGGCTCCTGATCCCGGCTGTGCAGCACCGCCTCCGCCTCCTTCAAGTCGTGGCGGATGGCGGCCTTGGCGTCGTTCACCTGCTGGAAGTTGGCAGCGCGGGTCTGCTGCTTCCGCAGCTCCTCTAGCTGGACGAATATCTCCTCCGTTTTCTGCTGAGCCTCCCGCACGATGCGCTTGGCCTCGGCCTCGCCCTTGGCGCGGGCGTTCTCCTTGGCCTTTTCCATCTGCTCCCGGAAGATACGTGCCTTGCGGGCGTCCTCCTCCCGCTGCTGCCACAGGCGGTTGGCCTCGGTCTGGGCCTTTTCCAGCCGCTGCCGCTTCTCCTCCAGCTGGGCCAGCACGTCCTCAAAGCGGAGGGACTCGCTGTCCATCTGGGCCTTGGCGTCGGCGATGACGCTCTCGTCCAGTCCCAGCCGCCGGGAGATGGCGAAGGCGTTGGATTTGCCGGGGATGCCCACCAGCAGACGGTAGGTGGGCCGCAGCGTCTGCACGTCGAATTCGCAGCTGGCGTTTTCCACCCCCGCCGTGGTCATGGCGAAGGTTTTCAGCTCCGCGTAGTGGGTGGTGGCGGCGATCAGCGCACCCTTTGACCGGGCGTGCTGGATAATGGCGATGGCCAGCGCCGCACCCTCCACCGGGTCGGTGCCCGCGCCCAGCTCGTCGAACAAAATCAGGCTGTCGTCGTCCGCCTGCCGCAGGATTTCCACCGTGTTAGACATATGGGCGGAGAAGGTGGACAGGCTCTGCTCGATGGACTGCTCGTCGCCCACATCCGCCAGAATGCGGTCAAATACCCGCACCGTGGAGCCGCTGTCGGCGGGAATATGCAAGCCGCACTGGGCCATCAGGCACAGCAGGCCCAGGGTTTTCAGCGTCACCGTCTTGCCGCCGGTGTTGGGGCCGGTGATGACCAGCGTGTCGTAGTCGCCGCCCAGCTCCACCGTCACCGGAACGGCCTTGGCCTGATCCAGCAGGGGATGCCGCGCCCGCTTCAGTGAAATCGCGCCCTTGCGCACCACCTCCGGGCGGCTGGCGTTCATGGTATAGCTCAGCTGGGCGCGGGCAAAGATCATGTCCAGATGCACCAGCATGTCATAGTCCAGCAGGATGTACTCCATGGCGTCGGCGCACTGGGCGGAAAGCTCCCGCAGAATACGCTCGATCTCCTTTTCCTCGCGGGCCTCCAGCTCCTTCAGCTCGTTGTTGGCCTGCACCACCCCCATAGGCTCCACGAACAGCGTAGCCCCGGAGGAGGAGATGTCGTGCACCAGTCCCGGCAGGCTGCCCTTGCATTCCGCCTTCACCGGCACAACGAACCGCCCGTCCCGCTGGGTGATCAGCGCCTCCTGCAATACCTTGGCATAGGAGGGGGAGGAGATGATCTTCTGCAAAATCTGCCGTCCCTTGCTGGCGGCGATCCGCATTTTCCGCCGGATGTCCGTCAGTTCGGCGCTGGCGGTGTCGGCGATGGTCTCCTCGTCCAGAATAGCCCCGTGGATGCGGTCCTCCAGATATTTGTTGGTGTGCAGGGCGCTGAAAAACCGGTCGATGGCCGTGGCCTCGCCCTTGCGCTCGGCGTCGTATTCATAGACCCGCCGGGCCGCTGTCAGCAGTCCTGCGATGTTCAGCAGCTCGCGGGTGTTCAGCATGCCGCCCCGGTCGGCTCTCGCCAGCGGCTCGGACACGTCCTTCACCCCGGAAAAGCTGGGGGAGCCGTACAGCCCCAGCCGCTCCTTGGCGGCGTCCGTCTCGTCCAGCAGCCGCAATACCTCCTGCCGCTCTGTGGCGGGCATGATATGGCGGCTTTTTTCCCGCGCCGCCTCGCTGACGGCCTTGGCCGACAGCATTTCCAATACCGCCGGCAGCTCCAGCGTCCGTATGGATTTTTCAAATAATTCACTCATAATGTTGTATCCTTAGCTTGTTGTTTCTGTTGTGGGGGAGCATTTTGCCCTCCGGGGCGACTTACTTTTGCCCATGGTGGCAAAAGTAAGCAAAAACACCACTTAAACCTGCGGTTTAAGAATCCGCGCACGCTATGCCTTGTTTTTAATTTGACACCATATACCACGCGTTCACAGGACACGGTTGTTTTCGCTGCGTATGACGAATCGTCTATCCCTCTTGCGCCGCTGCCGCTCATCTTCTCAACGGTAGAAACAGAAGCGTTGTTCGGTGTAATGATTAGCGGCAGCGGCACAGGAGCAGAGACGATTCGATAACAAAACGAAAAAGGAAACCTCATGCGAACGTGTGGTATATGGCCGCAAATTTGTGTAAGGGCGTAGCGCGCCCGGAGGTGAAGGAACCGGAGGTTCCTTCCGGTGCTTTTGCCTACTTTTGTCACTGTTGACAAAAGTAGGTCGCGCCGGAGCGCGAAACATTCCCCCTCCCCGCCGGGGCGCGGACACCCCCTTACTCCTCCGCCAAAAACGCCTTATAATAATCCAGCGTCCGGAAGCCCCGCTCCAGCTGCACCGCGCAGAAGGCCTCCCCCGCCCGGTCCAGCATCACCAGCCCCGCCTTGTCCAACGAAAAGCCGTACAGCTTCTTGGGCGGGCAATACAGGATGTACCGCAGCGCCTGCACGGCGCTCTGCGTCAGCGGCAGGCTCAGCCCGCCGCCGGTCACCCGGCAGCCGCCGCACCGCAGCAGCCCCTGGCTCACGTCCAGCATGGGCGCCTCCGGCGATTCCCGCCCGCATACGGCGCAGCCGTCCGCCAGCGGCGCGAACCCCGCCTCCGCCAGCAGCCGCCACACGAACGCCGTCTTCACCAGCCGGTTGGGCTTCCCCAGCATCCCCAGGGCGAACAGGGCGTTCAGCAGCAGCGGCAATATGTCCGCCGCCGCCATGGCGTCCTGACACACCGCCTCCGTCAGCTCCGCGAAATAGGCCGCCAGCGCCAGCTTTTCAATGTCCTGCCGCACCCCGTCAAACAGCTCGATGGTCCCGGCTTCCGCCAGATAGTACCACTCGCCCTTCCGCCGCAGCGTCATCTCGTCATAGGCCAGCAGCTGGCAGGCGGCAGTGTACTTGCTGCGCCGGCTCCTTGCCCCCTTGGCAATGACGCTGATGCGGCCCAGCTCCGGCGTCAGCACCGTCAATATCTTGTCCGATTCCTTGGTCTCCGTCTCCCGCAGGACCAGACCTGGGGTCACGAATGTTCCGTTGTCCACGCCTCGTCCTCCGTGTCCTTCGCCATCAGCCACGCCTCCGGCGCCCCGGTGTCCCAAAATAGTTCCCAGTAATCCACCGCTCTCACCTCATGCCTAGCATGACGCGAAGACCGTGGTTTCATGTCTGGTAATTTACTCCTCGTTGAAGCCCTGGGCGCGAATGAAGTTGACGTTATCTCTCCAATTTTCTTTCACCTTCACCCAGGCCTCCATGTACACCTTCGTGCCCATAAATTTCTCAATATCCTGCCGGGCCAGCGAACTGATGCGCTTCATCATCTCTCCGTGCTTGCCGATGATGATGCCCTTGTGGCTGGCCTTCTCGCAGTAGATGGTCACATCCAGGTCGATGATCCCGCTGTCCCGCTCCGAGAACCGCGTCACCTCCACCGCCGTGCCGTGGGGGATCTCCTTGTCCAGACATTGCAGCATCTTCTCCCGCACGATCTCGGCGCAGACCTGCGCGTCAGGCTGATCGGTGGTCATGCCGTCGGGGAACAGCTGCGGCCCCTCCTGGGCGTACTTCTGCAATTGCTCCAGCAGCTCGTCCAGTCCGTCGCCGGTGCGGGCGGAGATGGGGATAATAGCGTCAAAGCCGCTGTACACCTCGTTGTACGCGGCGATCACCGCCAGCAGATCGTCCTTCTTCTCCACCGTGTCCACCTTGTTGATGCACAGCACCACCGGCAGCTGCTCCTCCTCAATGCGCCGCAGCAGCAGCTTCTCCGGCTCGCCCACATGGGCGATGGGCTCCACCAGCAGCAGCGCGCACTCCACGGCGCTGAGACTTTCCCGCACCACCTTCACCATGTAGTCGCCCAGGCGGCTGCGGGGTTTATGCAGGCCCGGCGTGTCCAGCAGCACGAACTGGGTGTCGCCCCGGTTCACCACGCCGTAGATACGGTTTCTCGTGGTCTGGGGCTTCTTGGAAACGATGGCGATCTTCTCGCCCACCAGGGCGTTGGTCAGGCTGGACTTGCCCACATTGGGCCGTCCGCACACGGTAATCATTGCAGTTTTCGTAATGTTCATTCAGGTGATCCTCAACTTTCTTTTGTTTGAGCAATGTTTTTGGAGAGTTTCGCTCTCCGGAGCGACCTACTTTTGCCAATAGCGGCAAAAGTAGGCAAAAGCGCCAGAAGGAACCTCCGGTTCCTTCACCTCCCGGCGCCGCTGCCGCTGATGCCTACGCCGAACAGCGCTTTGGCGCCTACCGTTGAGAATGTGAGCGGCAGCGGCGCAAGAGGGGCAGACGATTCGTCATACGTAACGATAACCACCGGGTTCTGTGAACGCGCGGTAAAAGGTATCAAATATGAGCGTAGGCATAGCGTGGGCGGATTCTTAAACCGCAGGTTTAAGCTGTCCTTTTGGGTACTTTTGGGACAGCGGCCAAAAGTACCTCGTGGCCGCAGCCACGAAACTTCCTTACCTCTCCAACCCCAATTCCGCCATAATGCTCTCCTCCCGTTCCCGCATCTTGGCCTTCATAGGCCCCTCGTCCAGATGGTCGTAGCCCAGCAGATGCAGCACCGAGTGCACCACCAGATACGCCAGCTCCCGGCGGTTGGAGTGCCCGTACTCCTTGGCCTGGGCCTGTACCCGCTCCATGGACAGCACCATGTCGCCCAGCGGCACCAGCCCCGTGCCGGGGTCGGCGTCCTCCGCGCCGGGCAGCTCACCGGGCGTCAGCTCGAACTCCGGAAAGCTCAGCACATCGGTGGGCCTGTCCACCTGCCGCATATCCCGATTGATCTGATGGATGCCCGCGTCATCTGTCACCAGCACGTCCACCTCGCAGGGAAAGTCCACCCCCTGCATAGAAAGCGCCGTGCGGATGACCCGGCGGATCAGCGCCTTTTTCTCGTCGCTTACCCCCGGCACGTCGGCGGTGACGGGGATGTAATGCCGCTTCGCCATTATTTCTTCCTCCTGTCCTCGTACCGGGCGTAGGCCTCGATGATCCGCTGCACCATCACGTGGCGCACCACGTCCTCCTGGGTCAGCTGGCAGATGCCCACGCCTTCCACGTCCCGCAGCACCTTCATGGCCTCCTTCAGGCCGCTGACCTTGTCGGTGGGCAGGTCGATCTGGGTAATGTCGCCGGTGATGACCACCTTGGAGCCGAAGCCCATACGGGTCAGGAACATCTTCATCTGCTCCCGGCTGGTGTTCTGGGCCTCATCCAGAATGATGAAGCTGTCGTCCAGCGTCCGGCCTCGCATATAGGCCAGCGGCGCCACCTCGATGTTGCCCCGCTCCAGATACTTCTGGTATGTCTCCGCGCCCAGCATGTCAAACAGGGCGTCGTACAAAGGCCGCAGATAGGGGTCGACCTTGCTCTGCAGGTCGCCGGGCAGGAAGCCCAGCCGCTCGCCCGCCTCCACGGCGGGCCGGGTCAGCACGATGCGGTTCACCTGCTTGTCCCGGAAGGCCGCCACTGCCGCCGCCACCGCCAGATACGTCTTGCCGGTACCGGCAGGGCCTACACCAATGGTAACGGTGTTGTGCAGCACCGAGTCCACATACTGCTTCTGGCCGATGGTCTTGGGCTTCACGGGCCGTCCCTTGCTGGTGATGCAGATCACGTCCTGGGTCAGTTCGCTGATGCGCTCGGACTGGCCGCTGCGGCACAGTCCGATGACGTACCGCACGTGCTGCTGGTTGATGGCCTCGCCCTTGGCGCTGAGGGTCAGCAGAGCCTGCACGGCCTTTTCCGCCAGCATTACGTTCTCTGGTTCGCCGGAGATGACGATCTCGCCGCCCCGGTTCACCACCTGTACCTGAAACTCCGTCTCCAGCAGGCGGATATTTTCATCAAAGGAGCCGAATAGATTGATGGCCTCCTCCATGCGCTCAATACCGATGCGTTGTTCCATATATAGCCTTCTTTCTGAAAGGAAAATGTGTTTGTTATTTTGTGGGGGTTCCGTAGGGCAGGGCCCATGTGCCCCGCCGTCTACTGCCGCAGCAGTTTTCTGTCCGGGCCGATGTTGCTGTGAGCTCTTATGTTTGTCCGTAGGGGAGGGGCTCTGCCCCTCCCGCCGTTCACCACCGCACCTGCCCATTTACCGTGGGGCGCGATGCACCCCAAGGGTACTTGTTCCGCTTCGCTCCACTGCGTGGGCATCGCGCCCTACAAAATACTGTCGGTGGCCGCTGCGTAGGGCGGCCTGCCCTCAGGCCGCCGCACAATAGACGCAGCAGCGTTGTTCGGCGTTGGCATCAGCGGCAGCGGTACACTGCCCCGAAGCCTCCCTCTGAGAGGGAGGTGTCAAAATCGAAAATTTTGACAGAAGGATTGCCCATAAGCATCTGGCCGAAGGGCTGCCCGTCGATGGTTCCCCAGTTGCCTTCAGCAACACGTCCTGTTGCGGTGCCCAAAATTTCGCTGCGGCATTAAAGCCGCCGAAATTTTGACCGCGGCCACTCGCTCACCTCGCTTCATCTGCCACTGGCAGCGCTCGGATCGCTCCCCACCGCCACCGCCACGCTGACGCCGATCTCCTCCTCACACTCCGCTGTCAGCGTCACCACCAGCATCTCCCCCTGCCGCCGGGTGGAAAATGTGGTGCTCACCACCTGGCCGTTCTCCGTCAGCATCTGCTCCAGCTGCGCCAGCAGCTGGGCCTGGCCCTCGGCCTTGGCCTGGGCCTCGGTGCGCTCCGCCGCTTGGGCGGTGCGCACGGTGATCTCCTCCGTTACCAGCGTCAGGGGCAGCCGCAGGCCGAAGGGCAGCGTCACCGGATGATACGTTACTATTTTATCACAACCCGACCCCAACATGCTACCCTTTCCGTACAATTTTATCCGCTGTTTTCCCACATCCAAGGCCCAGCGGGAATAGGTCTCGCCCTCTCCCGTCTTTTCCTCCCGCGCCAGCGGCGCCGCCGCCGACAGGGTGTACCATGTCCGGGCCCAGACCTTTCCCCTGCCCCGCATGAACCGCACCCCCTCCGAGGGGGAGTCCGCCACCCCGGAGATCAGCAGCTGTCCCGCCTGCACCGTGTCGCCCTTGGCCACCAGCGCGTGGCCGTCCCAGGCCTCCACCTTTGTCACCAGGCCGCTGCGCGCCGCCACCACGTTGGTATAGCCCTTCCGGTCCGCCATCTCCGGCGGCCGTTTTCGCTCCACCACCTGCACATGGGCCGTACACCCCGTGATGTTCACCGACAGCCACGAGATATCCCCCAGCTCCAGCAGCACCCGGTTCCGCAGCTCCTCCTGGTCAAAACTCAGCGACCGGGTGCCGACGCCCACGCCGCAGTTCTCCAGCGCCCGCAATATTTTCTCCGTGGACACCGTGTCGTTGCCCGTCACCTGAAAATCCCAGATGAAAGTATTCCCATACCACAGCAGCGCCGCCGTCAGCGCCAGGGCGCACCACAGCACGTACCGCCGCCGCATCCGCCCCAGGTCCACCGGCGCGCCCCGCTCCTCCAGCCGGGTCAGTACCGCGCCGCACTCCGCCGCCAGCCCCTCCAGGTCCGCCGCCCCCTGCCGGGTGGTGCGCAGGGTAAAGCGCTCCGCCGTCTCCCACCGCACGTCCCAAAAGGGTACGCCGTGGACGCCGCACAGGTTCAGCACCCGTTCCGGCGCCAGACTCTCGCACCGGAACCATACGCTGCCCCGCAGATAATTCCAAACCTTTGCGTACATGCCCTACTCCACCAGTTCGATTTTTTCGATGGTGCCGTCGATCCGCAGCTCCTGCTCGGTCATGGCCTGCAATTGCAGGTCCCGCCCGGTGATCCGCACCACCACCGACCCGCCGTTGATGTCCACCGCCTCCGTGGAATACCCCAGCACCCCCCGGTGCCGGTCCATATAGAAAGCGTGGCTGCCCAGCAGCTCCATCCGGGGGATATCCGGTGCCAGCACCGGCGGCAGGTCCAGCCGGTCCGCCGCCTCCAGCGTCTTTTGCACCAAGCGTTTGCGCAGCTTTTCTCCCATAGCCGTCACCTCTGTGGATGTGTATGCGGCGGCGGCGGAAAACTTGCCTGTCCGGCATCACCGCCTCCGCCGCCGCATAGGCTTTGGCGAGGTGATGGACATGAAAAAAACACTGACGACCACCCTGCTGGCCGTCTCGCTCCTGGGGCTGATGGCGCTGCTGCTGCGGCACAACCAGCCGGTTGGTCAGGCGGTGCGGCAGGGGCTCTCGCTGTGCGGAAAATCCGTCATCCCCTCCCTGTTCCCCTTCTTCGTCACGGTGTCGCTGGCGGTGGCCTGGGGGCTGTTCGATACGCTGCGGCGGCTGGGCCTGCCGGTGGGCGGAGCCGTGTTTCTACTGGGCATCGTGGGGGGCTATCCCGTGGGCGGCCGCACCATCGGCGAGCTGTACCGGGCTGGGACGATCTCCCTGCGGCAGGCGGAAAATCTGCTGACCTTCTGCAACAACGCCGGGCCCTCCTTCATCCTGTCCATCGCCGGGGCGGGGGTGTTCGGCAGCCAGCGGGCGGGGTGGGCGCTGTACGGCATCCACGTGCTCGCGGCGCTGGCGGCGGGCGGACTGCTGGGGGTATTCGGTGAAATGGCTCACGGGGGCCATAGCGGGGAAAAAAGGTGCTTTTTTGTACCCATAAACGCCGTTAATGTACCAATTAAAGCCTCCACTTTCGTGTCCGTTACGCGAAATGCCGCACTTTCTATGGTCAACGTCTGTGCGTTCGTCATTTATTTTCTGGCGCTGATGGCCCTTATCCGGCAGCTGTGGCCCGCCGTCCCCATGGCGGCCCTGGGGCTTCTGGAGCTGACCTCCGGCATCACCGCCCTGCCCGATTCGCCGACGGGCTTCTGTCTGGCATCGGCCCTGCTGGGGTGGGGCGGCGTGTCGGTCCACTGCCAGACGGCGGCAGTCCTGGAAGATACTGGAATTTTCATGGGCCGCTACCTGCTGGCAAAGGCGCTTCAGGCCGTGGTTTCCGCTCTTTTTGCCCTGGCGGCGTGCCGGTTTCTGTTCTGAGGCGGTTCCTGTCGGTTTTTAGCGAAAAAAATACGTGCAAATTCCGAAAAAAGGCGCTATAATAGAGTTCAAATTCTATCCCGGCATCCACATCATGATCCCAAAGGAGGGAGCGTATGCGAATCACCGTAAAAGTCGGCACCTCCACCCTGGCCCACGCCACCGGGCGGCTGAACATCCAGCGGATGGAGAAGCTGTGCAAGGTCCTCAGCGATTTGAAAAACGCGGGACACGAGATTATTCTGGTGTCCTCCGGCGCCATCGGCATGGGCGTGGGCAAGCTGAACCTGCCGGGGCGGCCCAAGGATATGCCCACCAAGCAGGCGGCCGCCGCCGTGGGCCAGTGCGAGCTGATGTATACCTACGACAAGCTGTTCAACGAGTACAGCCACACGGTAGCCCAGGTGCTGCTGACCGGCGAGGACGTGAAGAACGAGCACCGCAGCCGCAACATGCGCAACACCATTTTCCGGCTGCTGGAGCTGGGGGCGCTGCCGGTCATCAACGAGAACGACGCGGTGGCCACCGACGAGATCGGCGTGGAGAATACCATCGGCGAGAACGACACTCTGTCCGCCATTGTGGCGGCGGCGGTGGGGGCCGACCTGCTGATTTTGCTGAGCGACATCGACGGGCTGTATGACAGCGATCCCCACAAGAACCCGGACGCCAAGCTCATCAGCACCGTAAGTACCATCGACGACCACATTCTGTCTCTGGGCGGTGGCAGCGGCTCGGCTCTGGGCACCGGCGGCATGGCGACGAAGCTCCACGCCGCCCAGGTGGCCACGGCGGCGGGCTGCGAGATGGTCATCGCCAACGGACAGCGGCCGGAGCTTTTATACGACATTGTGGCGGGCAAGCCGGTGGGCACCCGGTTTCTGGCAAAGGAGGGAACATAAATGACCACCATCGATATTCTGCAAAAGACCAAGGCGGCGTGGAAAGACATCTGCAACGCCTCCAACGAGACGAAAAACGCCCTGCTGCTGGCCATGGCCGACAGTCTGCTGGCGGACACCGACGCCATTCTGGCGGCCAACGACGACGACATGGGCGAGGCCTGGGGCCACATCTCCGACGTGATGATGGACAGGCTCTATCTGGATGAAAAACGGCTGGCAGGCATGGCGGAGGGCATCCGGGCCATTGCCGCCCTGCCGGACCACACGGGGCGCATCCTGTCGGAGGTGCACCGACCCAACGGCATGACCATCTATAAGAAGCAGGTGCCCCTGGGGCTGGTGTCCATTATCTATGAGAGCCGTCCCAACGTGACCTCCGACGCGGCGGCGCTGACGCTGAAGAGCGGAAACGTGTGCGTACTGCGCTGCGGCAAGGAGGCGTACCGCTCCGCCCACGCCATTGTGAAGGCGCTGAAGGCGGGCATCACCGCCGCCGGCGGCAACCCGGACATCCTGAACATCACCGAGGACATCAGCCGCCAGAGCGCCGCCGACATCATGACGGCCAAGGGACTGGTGGACCTGCTGATCCCCCGCGGCGGCGCGGGACTGATCCGCTCCTGCGTGGAGAACGCCACGGTGCCCTGCATCGAGACGGGCACGGGCATCTGCCATGTGTATGTGGACGAGAGCGCCAGGCTGGATATGGCGGTGAACATCGTGGTGAACGCCAAGGCCAGCCGCCCCTCCGTGTGCAACGCCGAGGAGGTGCTGCTGGTACACAGCGCCGTGGCGGAAAAATTCCTGCCCATGCTGAAAAAGGCGGTGGTGGACGACCGGCTCGCGGCGGGACAGGTCCCGGTAGAGCTGCGGCTGGATGAGCGGGCAGCCGCCATCATCCCCGGCACTCCGGCGGGTGAAAAGGACTTTGACACGGAGTTTTTGGACTACATCCTGGCGGTGAAGGTGGTGGACAGCGTGGACGAGGCCATCGCCCACATTCTGGCCCACTCCACCGGGCACAGCGACTGCATCGTGACGGAGAGCGCGGAGAACGCCGAGAAGTTCGTCAACGAGACCGACAGCGCGGCGGCATATGTGAACGTGTCCACCCGGTTTACCGACGGCGGCGAGTTCGGCCTGGGGTGCGAGATGGGCATTTCCACCCAGAAGCTCCACGCACGGGGACCCATGGGACTGGATGAGCTGAGTACGTATAAGTTTATTATCCGAGGAAATGGGCAGGTACGATGATAACAAAAAAAGAGAGCCAATTCGGCTCTCTTTTTTGCAGTGAAGAATGAAAAGTGAAAAATTGTGGTATGCCGCCGGAGGCCGTCCTCGCCCCGGAGGGCGAAATCTCTCCAGCGCGGGGCGGCGGGGCACATAGACCCCGCCCTACAGGGTTCTATTGTAACCATTCGTAGGGGAGGGGCTCTGCCCCTCCCGCTCGGCATAAGGACGCTCTTTTTTGAACGGCAGGCGGGGTAGAACCCCGCCCCTACGGACATGTAAACAAACCTTACCGCTATACGCGGGCGTACAAAAACAGGACACGGAATTATCCGTGTCCTGTTTTTTTGAAAAAATCAAATTACCGCTGGCCCTTGTCGTAGGGGATACCCTCTGCCTTGGGGGCGCGGGACTTCTTGGAGGTGAAGGCCAGGACCACCAGGGAGATGATGTAGGGCATCATATTGTAGATGGGGCCGGGGATGTTCATGGCCATCAGGAAGTCGAAGCCGAAGTAGACGTTGGACAGCGCCCGGAAGCCGCCGAACAGCAGCGCCGCCAGAGCAATACGGGTGGGCTTCCACTGGCCGAAGATCATGACCGCCAGGGCCAGGAAGCCGAAGCCGGACACGCCGGTCTCGAACCGCCACTCGCTGACGCCGGCCAGGATGTAGCAGATGCCGCCCAGGCCGCCCAGCATACCGGAGATCAGCACACCGGCCCAGCGCATCTTATAGACGTTGATACCCACGGAGTCCGCCGCCTGGGGATGCTCGCCGCAGGCCATGAGACGCAGGCCGAAGCGGGTCTTGTACAGCAGCACATAGGCCGCCACAAGGATCACCACGGCGATGACCATGAACCAGTTGAACTCGAAGTCGCCCCAGCGGGCGATGAACGCCTTTTTCTGGTCCACGTACTGAATGGCGGAGGACACGTCGTCGGGATTGGCGGCGGTGTTAATGGCCTTGACAATGACGGTGGCGCCCGCCGTACCCAGCAGGTTCAGGGCCGTGCCCACGATGGTCTGGTCCGCCTTGAAGTTGATGCAGGCCACGGCCAGCAGGCTGGAGTAGGCCACACCGGCGGCAATGGCGCACAGCAGCACCACGACCACCATCAGGAAGGGGGGCAGATTCGCCATGTAGCGCATGGCCAGCGCACCGCCCAGGGCGCCGATGACCATGATGCCCTCCAGGCCCAGGTTGATGACGCCGGAATGCTCGGAGAAGCAGCCGCCCAGTGCCACCAGCATCAGCACGGAGGCGAAGATCAATGTATATTGCAGCAGCAATACCATTACTGATCGCCTCCTTCCTGACCGGCAGAGGCTTCCTCTGCCGCCTTGGCCGCGTGGGCCGCCTTTTCCTCCCGCCGGGCAATGGCGGCGTTCATGGCGTACTTCATGAACAGCACGAAGCCGCACAGATAGATGATGATGGCGGAGATCAGATCGGAGATCTGAGAGCAGTACATGGTCTTATCCACATACGCGCCGCCGGAGGTGATGTGCTGGATGAAGAAAGAGGCGAAGATGGTGCCGATGGGATTCAGGCCGCCCAGGAACGTGGCGGCGATGCCGTTGAATCCCATGGCGGGCACGGAGGAGGCCGTCACCTGCCACTGCTCGTAGCCGCTCTGGTACAGCAGAGAGGCGCCCAGGCCGGACAGGGCTCCGGCGATGACCAGCGTCAGGATGATGTTGCGTTTTTCCGCCATGCCGCAGTACTTGGCGGCAAACTTGTTGTTGCCGGTGGCCCGCAGTTCGTAGCCGAAGCGGGTCTTGTTGAGCACCACGTCCACCACGACGGCCAGCAGAATGGCCAGAGGGATGGCCATGGTGACATAGGAGTTGCCGTTGAACAGCTTGTCCAGGCCGAGGCTGGGCAGCAGACTGGCCCCGCGCATCTGAATGGTGTAGGGGCTGGTGGGCTCCTTGACGTTGGCCAGGATCATATTGGCGGTATACAGCATGATCCAGTTCAGCATGATGCCACTGATGACCTCGTTGACGTTGCAGTAAGCCTTCAGCAGGCCCACGATGGCACCCATGACGCAGCCGGCTGCAATGGCCAGCAGCATACAGGGCAGCCAGCTCCAGTGCCATTGCAGCGCTGCGTACAGAGCGGCGCAGGCGCCGGCGGTGTACTGGCCGGATGCGCCGATGTTGAACAGGCCCACCTTATAGGCAAACAGGATGGACAGAGCGCACATCAGCAGCGGCGCGGTCTTGACCAGGGTGTTGCCCAGGTATTTCAGCTGGGTATCCGCCCGGTTATAGTTGAGGAAGTTCTTGATGACGGTGATGATGGCCTCGCCCGCGCCGGTGGGGTTGATGAACAGCAGCACGATATAGCCGATGAGCATACCCAGCACGATGCACAGCAGCGACGCGATCAGGGACTGTACGCCGTTATTCTTGAGGATGTTTTTCTTCATGCCTTCACCTCATCTCTCTTGGCGCCTGCCATGTAGAGACCCAGCTCCTCCTGGGTGGTGGTTTTCGGGTCAAGCTCACCCACGATCTCACCCTCGTACATGACCAGGATGCGGTCGGGCACGTCCATGACCTCGTCCAGCTCCAGGGAGACCAGCAGCACGGCCTTGCCCGCGTCGCGCTGGGCCACCAGCTGCTTATGGATATACTCGATGGCGCCTACGTCCAGGCCGCGGGTGGGCTGGACGGCCACCAGCAGTTCGGGGTCCTTGTCGATCTCGCGGGCGACGATGGCCTTCTGCTGGTTGCCGCCGGACATACTGCGGGCAACGGTGATGGGACCCTGGCCGCTGCGGACGTCGTACTGGTCGATGAGCCGCTGGGCATACTTGCGGATGTTGTCCCGGCGCAGGAAGCCGGCCTTGCTGGTGAACTCCGGCTCAAAGTACCGCTGGAGCACCAGATTGTCCTCCAACGTGTAGTCCAGCACCAGGCCGTGCTTATGACGGTCTTCCGGAATGTGGGACATACCCATGGTGCTGCGGCGGCGGATGCTGGCGTGGGTGATATCCTGGCCGCAGAGGGTGATCTTGCCGGAGACCAGGGGCTCCAGGCCCGTCAGGCCGTAGACGAACTCCGTCTGGCCGTTGCCGTCGATACCGGCGATGCAGACGATCTCGCCCCGGCGGACCTTTAGGGACACGTCCTTGACGGCGTTGTTCTTGTGGACCTTGCTGGCCACGGTCATATGCTCCACGTCCAGCACCACGTCGCCGGGCTGGGCGGGCTTTTTCTCCACGTGGAAGTTGACGTTGCGGCCCACCATCATGGCGGACAGCTCCTCGGCGGAGGTGTTTCTGGTCTCTACGGTGCCGATGTACTTGCCCTTGCGCAGGACGGTGCAGCGGTCGGCCACGGCCATGATCTCGTTGAGCTTGTGGGAGATGAAGAGGATGGACTTGCCCTCAGCCGAGAGATTGCGCATGATCTCCATCAGTTCGTCGATCTCCTGGGGAGTAAGGACGGCGGTGGGCTCGTCGAAGATGAGAATCTCGTTTTCCCGGTAGAGCATCTTCAAAATCTCGGTGCGCTGCTGCATACCGACGGTGATATCCTCGATGAGAGCGTCGGGATCCACGTGAAGGCCGTACTTCTCGCTGAGGGCCAGAACCTTTTCGCGGGCCTCTTTCTTTTGCAGCAGGCCGTGCTTCGTGGGCTCCACGCCCATGATGATATTGTCCAGCACGGAGAAGCACTCCACCAGCTTGAAGTGCTGGTGGACCATACCGATGCCCAGGGCGTTGGCGTCGTTGGGATCCTTGATGGACACCACCTGACCGTCCTTTTTGATGACGCCCTCCTCCGGCTGGTACAGGCCGAACAGAACACTCATCAGCGTGGATTTGCCCGCGCCGTTTTCGCCCAGCAGGGCGTGAATCTCGCCCTTTTTCAATTGCAGGGTGATGTTGTCGTTGGCGATAATACCGGGGAACCGTTTGGTGATGTTCAGCATTTCAATGGCATACGGTGATTCCAAGTGTTTCGCCCTCCTTCCGTTTTTATGGCCCGCCGCGTTTCGCTGTGCGCGGGGACGGAAACCACAGATTAACATATATAGTATACTATAACGGACGGCGTAAAGCAAAGTATTTTTGGGAAACATGCAAAAAAAGTACGCAGCTTTGGGCTGCGTACTTTTTATTGCTTAATTGCCTGTATCGCGTCTGTACGACGGGGAACTCTGTTAGTTCAGGGTACCCAGGTCGGTCAGAGTGATGTCGGTGGCGAAGTCAGCGGGCTTCTTGGTGATGTCGTTGCTGACGGTGATGGTGCCATCGAACATAGCGGCCACCAGAGCGGCGTAATCGTCGGTGGTGAAGGTGTCGCACCAAGCGGTGCCGTCACCGGTGGGGATGCCGACATAGTTGGCGTCCATGTCAGTGGCGGAAACCAGACCCAGGTTGTCGATCTTGCCAGCCAGCTCGTCCCACTTGCCATCCTCGATGATGCCCTTCAGAGCAGCCTTGGTGGAGGAGGCCAGACCCTTCATAGCGGAGGTGATGGTGGTATCCTCGTTGGCCAGAGCGTCAATGATGGGAGCCTGGTCCACGTCAACGCCGACGATCTTGGCATTGGCCTTCTTGGCAGCCTCGGCAACGGAGACATAGATGCCGCCGCCGCAAGCAAACACAGCTTGTGTACCCTCCGTATACCAGGCATCCATAGCAGCGGTGATGCTGGCGTCGGGGGAGAAGGTGTTAGCGTAGATGTACTTCATCTCGACAGTGGCGCCCAACTCCTTGGCGGCAGCGTTAGCACCCTGCACGAAACCGTAACCATAGCGGGTAATGGCAGGAATAGCCATACCACCGACATAGCCCAGCTTGGTGTAGCCCATCTTCACGGTGGCGTAACCAGCCATGTAGCCGCACAGCTCTTCCTGATAGATCATGGTGTAGACGTTGCTCAGGTCAGCGTACTTGGCCAGATCCCAGTTGTCGGGGTTGTAGTCATACTGCTCACCGGCAGCGGTGACACCGGCTTCCAGATAGTCGCCCTTGGCAACGTCCAGAGCCACGAACTTAACATCCTTGTACTTGGGGGCAGCCTCGACGATAGCGCCGCCGAAAGCGTAGCCGGGCATCACGATGATGTTGAAGCCCTCGTCAATGGCGCTCTCGATCATGGCGACACGGTCAGCGGTGGAGTCGCCCACGGGCTTGAAGTACTTGAAGTCCAGAGAGCCGGCCTCGCAGTACTCCTTGCAGGCCTCGTAAGTGGTCTGGTTGAAGGACTGGTCGGTGATATCGCCGTAGTCGGTGATCATGGCGACCTTGTACTCGGTATCGGTGTTGACGTCGTCGGTGTTCTGGTTGTCATCGGTATTGGTGTTGCCGCCGCCGCAAGCGACCAGGGACAGCGCCATGACCAGAGCCAGAATCAGAGCAAGAAACTTTTTCATGTGCTTAATCTACCTTTCTCAAAATTTTCTCCTGTTCCTGACAGGAGAGATCGCGCATGGCTTGACCGCCATACACCGCTATTCTAGCAGGTGCTTACGGTAAAAGCAAGTGTTATTTTGCAGCGCTCCGCAAGAAACGGCCTTTTGTGCGCTCATCGCGCACAAAAGGCCGTTTGTCACAGAAAATTTACTGCTTGTCCATTTTTACGGCGATCTCCAAGGCGATCTTCATCATGTTGGTGAAGGTGGTCTGTCGCTCGTCGGCGGACAATTCTTCACCGGTGATGAGATTATCGGAGATGGAGCAGATGGCCAGCGCCCGCTTGCCGGTGTAGGCGGCGGTGCAGTACAGGGCGGCGGCCTCCATCTCCACCGCCATGACGCCCATCTTGGCGTAGCGCATATTGCGCTGCGCGGCGTCATAGAAGGTGTCGGAGGAGTACAGGTTGCCCACGGGCATCCTGACGCCCAGCTCCTTCGCGCTGTCCACGGCGGCCATCAGCAGGCCGAAGTCGCAAATGGGGGCGAAGCTGCCGCCCAGCTCGTACTGGTCGGCGAAGCTGGAATTGGTGCAGGCACCCTGTCCGGCCACCACGCTGCCCAGCTCCAGGTCGGCCCGCATGGCCCCGGCGCTGCCCACGCGGATGATGTTCTCCACATCGTACTGGGTGTACAGCTCATAGGAATAGATGCCGATGGAGGGCATGCCCATGCCGCTGGCCATGACGGAGACGGGAACGCCCTTATAGGTGCCGGTATAGCCCTGGACACCGCGAACGTTGTTCACCAGCTTGGGGGCGGTCAGGAAGGTCTCGGCGATGAATTTGGCCCGCAGGGGGTCGCCGGGCATGAGGACGGTCTTGGCGAAATCGCCTTTGACGGCGTTATTGTGGGGGGTAGGCATAGCGTTTCCTCCTTATTTCTGTTCCATGGCCTTCACGGCCTTGACGATACGGCTGGTGCCCAGACGGTCCGCGCCCAGGTTCACGAAGTCCTCGGCGTCCTGTAGATTGGCAATGCCGCCGGCGGCCTTGATCTTCACGTGAGGGGCCACGTGGGCCTTGAACAGGGCCACGTCCTCGCGGGTGGCTCCGCCGCCGCCGAAGCCGGTGGAGGTCTTGATGTAGTCCGCGCCGGACTCGGACACCACGCGGCACATCTCGATCTTCTCGGCGTCGGTGAGCATACAGGTCTCGATGATGACCTTCAGCAGCTTGCCGTTACAGGCGGCCTTCACCTGCTTGATCTCGTCCAGCACCCGGTCGTACAGGCCGTCCTTCACCCAGCCGATGTTGATGACCATGTCGATCTCGGTGGCGCCGTTCTTCACGGCGTCGGCGGCCTCAAAGCACTTGGCGGCGGTGGTGTCGTAGCCGTTGGGGAAGCCGATGACGGTGCAGACGGCGATCTTGCCGTCCACGTACTCCGCCGCCTGCTTCACGTAGCTGGCGGGGATGCAGACGCTGGCGCAGCCGTACTTCACGCCGTCGTCGCAGATGGTTTTGATCTCCGTCCAGGTGGCGCTCTGGCTCAGCAGGGTGTGGTCCACACGGCTGAGGATATCTTTCAGTTCCATAGTATTGTTGCTCCTTTCGGAATTGTTGCGGTTTTACGGGGATATTGTAGCACAGGGAAGGGGAAAAGGCAAGGCGGTGAGGAGAAAGAGTCCACTGCCTTGCCTAATTTTCTTCATCGGGGAGATACGCCATAACATCGCTTACGTCGCATGCTAATATGCGGCAGAACATTTCAATAGTATGGGTGCTGACGCTTTCGTTGCGCTTCATCCGGGTCAACTGTCCGGGACTGACACCGTACTTTTTAATAAGGGTGTATTGCGAGATACCCTTTTTCTTCATGGTTTCCCAGAGGTTGTCGTAGGAGATCATAACATGCAAGCCCCACTTTCTACTTGCATGTTAACCGAAAATGATGTATATTGGTATTGACCAATATCGGTTAATAAAAAGGGAGCGACGACAAAAGCATCCTCTGGGAGACCTGGGTTGTTGAAAGCCTGTCATTGCGAGCCTGTCCGCAGACTGGCGTGGCAATCCGTTCTTGGCCCCCTCTGAGAGGGGGCTGTCAGCGAAGCTGACTGGGGGAGAGAATAAAAGGCTTAAATTCTCTCCCTCCGTCATGACCTGCGGTCATGCCACCTCCCTCACAGAGGGAGGCTTTTGAGGAGCGGCAAAAAGAAAAGACCGCCGATGGCGGTCTTAGGTCATTCCTCCACCTTTACAATGTCAATGGCCGCATCCAGAAGGAGATTGACCAATTCATTGCGGGAACGATTTGTTTTTGCGGACAGTTCGTCCAGACGGGCGATCAGCTCATCCTTCATGCGGACGGATACGACCTTATAACCATCATCGCCGCGACGGTGGGATTTTTTTGTGATTTTGATAACGTCTGCCATATACACACCTCATTTATAAGTATAGTGTATCTTGACAGGAGAAAAATTAGTATATTATAATTATATAGTGAAATAATAACTACAAACGAATAGTGCAGCGTATACCTTCTCAAAAGAGAAAGAGAGAGCCTTGCGGCTCTCTCTTTGGCACAAAGCAATATCAGCCCTCCAGCTTTTCCACGGCGGCGTCCGGGGCGTTGCGGCGCACGGAGTCAATGCCGTTGAGACAGGAGGCCTTGGCCTTGTAGCCCTCGCTGACGGCGATGATCTCGCCGTTGCGGGCCTTCAGGCGGAAGCGGAACTCGCCGGCCTTGTCGGTGTACAGCTCGAACTTGGGATTGGTGACGGCGGCCACCTCGGCCACGGTCTGATCCTCCAGCTTGGCGTCCGCCGCGTTCTTGCGGACGGATTCCACGCCCTTCATGCAGGTGGCTTCGGTGGTGTAGATTTCGCTGGTGGCGATGACTTCGCCATTGCCGGCTTTCAGGTTGAACACAAAACCGGTCTTGGTGGCTTTGACGACAAATTTACCCATGGTAGTGCTTCCTTTCCTATTTATGGCCCCGTAGGGCGGTGTTTCAGTCGATGCTGCGGGTAAAGTGGATGCCGGATTTCTGCATATGTACGTCCAGGCGGACGCGGTCGCCCCGGATGAAGCTGCGGGTGTATTCGTAGACACGACCGTCCTCGGTGCGGGTACGGCGCTGGTGGTAGAAGGCGCAGCTATTGGGTTCGACGCCCAGGAGTCTGGCGCTGTCGCTGTCCAGGGTCACGGCCTCGTAGCTCTCTTCAGCGGCGAAGGGGGTGATGCCCACGTGGTAGAGCAGGGAGTAGAAGCTGTGGGTCTGGACCATGTCGCGGGTCAGGTTGGGGTAGATGTACTGGGGATAGTAGCTGGTCTCCAAAATCAGCGGCTCGCCGTCCACGTTGCGGATACGGGTGAAGCAGTAGACGGGGGTTCCCTCCCGCAGTTCCATCTTTTCGCAGATGATGGCGGAGGGAGTGGTGATCTGGAAATCCACCAGGGTGCTACTGGGCTCCTTGCCCATGGAGGACACCTCGGTGGTGAAGGAGTAGCGGACGCCACGGCGGTTGGTGGACGGGTCGGCCACGAAGGTGCCGCGGCCGCGCTTACGGACCACCAGGCCCTCCTCCTCCAGCTCGCCGATGGCCTGGCGGACGGTGTTGCGGCTGATGTTCAGCGAGCGGCACAGCTCGGCCTCGCTGGGCAGCAGGTCGCCTACCGCCAGGACGCCGGTGGAGATGTTGCGCTTGATGATGCCCACCAGCTGGGCATACAGGGAAATATCGCTGTCCAGAGACAGCGTCGCGTTGAGAAGTGCGTTGCTTTCCATGAGGGATGTTTCCTTTCCTGCGCGCCTGTGGCGCTTGTACCTATTGTACCATACATTCCGTGGAAATGGAAGGGGCAGTTTCAGAAAAATCGCCCTTATCCCGATAATATGGCACACGAAAATTGAGGGATAGGAAAAAAGCCGCCACAAAGGCGGCGTTTTTCCTGGAACAAAAAAGAAGGAAAACTCAAAAGTTTGGAAAAGGACTAATTTATAACTGACCTTGCAAATTTTACTCGTTGTGCGGGCCGATGTGGGCATCGGCCCCTACAACAAATCAAAAACGAGATTTTGTGCCAGATTACTTGTGATCCACGGCGTACATACGCTCGATCAGGCACAGCAGCTTGTCGGAGTAACCCATCTCGTTATCGTACCAGCTGACGACCTTGACAAAGGTGTCGGTCAGGGCGATGCCGGCCTTGGCGTCGAAGATGGAGGTGTGGGTGTCGCCCAGGAAGTCGGAGGACACGACAGCCTCGTCGGTATAGGCGAGGATGCCCTTCAGCTCGCCCTCGCTGGCCTTCTTCATAGCGGCGCAGATGTCGTCATAGGAGGCGGGCTTGGTCAGGTTCACGGTCAGGTCCACCACGGAGACATCCAGGGTGGGAACACGCATGGACATACCGGTCAGCTTGCCGTTCAGGGAGGGAATGACCTTGCCCACGGCCTTGGCGGCACCGGTGGAGCTGGGGATGATGTTGCCGGAGGCGGCACGGCCGCCGCGCCAGTCCTTCAGAGACACGCCGTCGACGGTCTTCTGGGTGGCGGTGGTGGAGTGAACAGTGGTCATCAGACCGTCGGCAATGCCGAAGCTGTCGTTCAGCACCTTGGCGATGGGGGCCAGGCAGTTGGTGGTGCAGCTGGCGTTGGACACGAACTTCATGTCGCTGGTATAGGTGTCATCGTTGACACCGCAGACAAACATGGGGGTGTCGTCCTTGGAGGGGGCGGACATGACCACGTGCTTGGCGCCGGCGGCGATGTGACCGGCGGACTTCTCCTTAGTCAGGAACAGGCCGGTAGACTCGATGACGTACTCGGCGCCCACCTTGGCCCAGGGCAGGGCGGCGGGGTCACGCTCGGCAAACACAGGGATGGCCTTGCCGTTGACCACGATATTGGCGCCGTCAGCGGAGATGTCGCCGGCGAACTTGCCGTGCATGGTGTCATATTTCACCATATAAGCCAGATAGTCGGCGGGGCACAGATCGTTGATGCCCACGATCTCGATCTCAGGGTGATTCAGGGAACAACGCAGGACCATGCGGCCAATACGGCCAAAACCATTGATGCCAACTTTAATGCTCATAATCAAAACTTCCTTCCTGATGGAATATATCAAACATATGGTATGTTTAGAATTATATGCAATTCTCGTGGAAAATGCAATACCCTTTTCAAAATTTTTTCGACATCTTTCGACAAACTTCAACAAATATCTTGTTTTTCTTTTGGTCACTTGGTATGATATAGCTACTAACCCGCTATTTCCCACGGATAGTGCCCCATTGACGGGGCAGGATGACAGAGAAAAGAGGTGGGAACGATGGCGGCTTTCAGCGATGAGGAAAAACGGATATTGGCCAATGTGCTGCCCGGTGTGGCGGCTGTGCTGCGTTCTCCGCTGAACAATCTTCACATGGCGGCCCAGCGGCTGGCACAGCGGCAGGGCGACAGCGACGAGGCCGCCGTCATGCGGCAGAGCTATTACCGGATGCTGCGGCTGGTGGGCAATCTGGCCATGGGGCCGGAGCTGGCGTCGGACAAGCCCTTTGAGACGCGGAACGAGGAGCTGGCCGCGCTGCTGGATGAGCTGTGCCGCCAGGCGGATTCCATCGCCCGCGAAGCAGGCGTGGAGGTACGGTTCGACTGCCGGGAACGGTACGTGGTGGCCGCGGTGGACCGGACGTACTGGGAGCGGCTGGTGTGGAACCTGCTGAGCAACGCCCTGAAGGCCACGCCCAGGGGCGGGACCGTCACCGTGACGCTGGAGGTCCGGGGCGGACAGGTGCTGCTGCGGGTAAAGGACACAGGGCGGGGCATCCCGGCGGAGCGGATGGAGACGCTGTTCGTCCGCTGGGCCGGCGAGGCCCAGGTCATGCCGCCCGCCTACGGCATGGGATTGGGGCTGCCCATCTGCCGCCGGATCGCCGAGGGCCACGGCGGCCGCCTGCTGCTGGAGAGCCGGGAGGGCGAGGGAACGCTGGTGACGGTGGCGATCCCTCACGTCCGCCGGGACGGCGGCCAGCTGCGGGAGGGCCGGTACGACTACGCGGGGGGCTTTTCCCACGTGATGATGGAACTGAGCGACGCCCTGCCCTATCGGGCGTTTTACGAAAAGCATTTGGACTGAAATCAAAAAGTTTTGCTTGACCCCGGCGGAAGCCGGGGTTACACTTTTTATAAGGATGATTCTACCCCAAACAATAGTGAGGTAAACCTATGGAGCAAAACAAAGGAAAACGGGTGCTGGTGGCTATGTCCGGCGGTGTGGACAGCAGCGCCGCCGCGCTGCTGCTGCGGCGGCAGGGCTATGACTGCGACGGCGCCATGCTGAAGCTGATCCCCAACAGCGACAGCCGCTGCTGCAGCGCCGACGACGCCGAGGACGCCCGCGCCGTGGCCTACCGGCTGGGGATGAAATTTTATGTATTCAACGAGGTGGACGCCTTCCGCCGGGATGTGATGGACCACTTCGTGGCGGAATACTGCGCCGGACACACCCCCAACCCCTGCATCGACTGCAACCGCTGCCTGAAATTCGGCGCGCTGCTGGACCGGGCGGTGACGCTGGGGTATGACTACATCGCCACGGGGCACTATGCCCGGATCGCCTATGACGAGGCGGCGGAGCGCTACCGTCTGCTGCGGGGCGCGGATCGCCGGAAGGATCAGAGCTATGTGCTGTACCAGCTGACGCAGTATCAGCTGGCCCATCTGCTGCTGCCGGTGGGAGATTTCGACAAGCCCACCATTCGGGACAATGCCCGCGAGGCGGGACTGCGGAACGCCGACAAGTCCGACAGCCAGGATATCTGCTTCGTGCCGGACGGCGACTATGTCTCGTTCCTGCGGGGACAGGGCGTGGCGCTGGAGCCCGGCGATTTCGTGGACGAGGAGGGCCATGTGCTGGGACGGCACAGGGGGCTTCCCTGCTATACCATCGGTCAGGGGAAGGGCCTTGGCATCTCGGTGGGAAAGCACGTGTACGTGCTGGCGAAGCACGAGGCGGACAACACCGTGGTGCTGGGGGACAACGACAAGCTGTTCCGCCGGGAGATGACCGCCTGCCGGGTCAACTGGATCGCCGGGGAAGCGCCTGCCGCGGCCTTCCGCTGCACGGCAAAGACACGGTACAGTCAGGTGGAGGCACCGGCGCTGGCGGAGCCGCTGCCGGAGGGACGGCTGCGGCTGACCTTCGACGAGCCCCAGCGGGCCATCACCGCCGGGCAGGCGGCGGTGCTGTACGACGGCGACGAGGTGCTGGGCGGCGGGACCATTGAATAAAGGTATCAGAAAAGCGCCCAACAGGGCGCTTTTCTGATACCTTCAGAGAACAGCGAAAAAAGAAAGTGAAGAACCGCGGTATGCCGCCGATGGCGGCATATTTGAAATAGGAATCAGCTTTCCAGTGCGCCGTTGGCCAGGACCCAGCGGCGGACATGCTGGATGAACCGCTGGGTGGACAGGGACATGGCGTTTTTATCCTTGACGCAGACGCCGATGTTGCGGTAGAAGGGCCGGGGCAGCCGGCAGGACACCAGCGGGTACACGCACCGCTGGAGCATCAGCTCCTCCATGATGCTGATGCCCAGGCCGCTGGACACCATGGCCAGAATGGTCTGGTCCTGCTGGACCGTGTACTGGACGTTGGGCTGGATATGAAGGGTGTCGAAGACCTCCTGTATCTCGTAGTCGTCGCCCTCGTCCAGCAGGATCACCGGGTATTTCTCCAACGCCTCCGGCGGGAAGGGGTCCCGGCCCGCCAGAGGGTGATTGCAGGGAACGATGACCTTCCACTGGTCCCGCTGCAGCAGCCAGCAGTCCAGACGCGGGTCGGTGGGCAGACTGACGAAGCCGCAGTCCGCCTGACCGTGGGTGACCCAGTCGGCGATCTCATTATTGAAGTTGGAGGGCAGCAGCTCAAACTCGATCTTGGGATAGAGCTCCTGAAAGCTTTTTAATATGTAGGGCATCCATTTTTCCGACACGCTGGTGAAAGTGGCCACCTTGACGAGACCGGTGTCCATGCCCCGCAGGTCGGCGGCCTTCTGCTCCAGCTGGTGCTGAAGGGTACACATCTTCTGGAAATAGGGCAGCAGCGCCCGGCCGTCCGCCGTCAGCGTTACGCCGCCGTGGCTGCGGATGACCAGCTTGGTTCCCAGCTCCTCCTCCAGGGAGCTGACGGCATGGCTGATGCCGGACTGGGTAAAGCTCAGCTCCTGGGCGGCGCGGGTGAAGCTGCCGCACTCGGCGGCCTTCAGCAATATCTCGTATTTGGTCAGGCTCATGGTCATCCTCCTCCCTTTTGCTCTATTATAGCAAAACACTTAACCGGGTTCAAATATTTTTTCATGAGAATAATGAAAATGATGCGTTTTACAAATGGACTTCCCCGTGATATGCTATAACCAACCTAGGAATCCAAAAGAAAGGAGCGACGGTTATGGGTCTGAATCTGCTGCTGGCCGGTCTTGCCGTTCTGCTGGTGGTCGTTGGCGTCGTCAGTCGTGTCACCAACAAGTAACACCTTGCAGAAGCCGCATGACAAAGTGAAATGCATGTTTCCGATGATTTATGGTAAAAGCAGAAGCCGGGCCGCCCGCCCGGCTTTTGCTTTGTTCTTTTGAGAAACAGCTGTGTTGCAATGTCATTGCGAGGAGGCCCACAGGGCCGACGCGGCAATCCGTTTTCTTTATAAAATAAAGGGACGGATTTCCACACCAGTGTGAGCACTGGCTCGGAATGACATTTCAAGGAGGCTTGCGCAATTCGCCTCTTGCGATATTCCCCATTGCGGAAAAACCCTTAATATGATAAGATATGTCGTACTTTGAAAGAGAGATGATGCGTATGAACAACAAGAAGATGCACACCATGTCGCTGGTATTTGCGCTGCTGGCCAGCGCTATCTTCGGCATGAGCTTTATGTTTTCCAAGCTGGCGCTGGAGGTGGCCAAACCTACGGTGCTGCTGGCGTTCCGGTTTGCTATCGCCTTTGGGGCCATGTCGCTGGCGATCCTGGTGAACGCCATCGTAGGCAAGGTGCGGGGCAAGGCGCTGTTTGCCTTCTCCCTGAAGGGAAAGCCCGTAGGCTCGCTGGTGCTGCTGGGACTGATCCAGCCGGTGCTGTACTTCTTCTGCGAGAATTACGGCATTCTGTACACCTCCTCCGCTGTGGCGGGGACCATCATCGCGGTGGTGCCCATCGCCTGCATCCTGATGGATGTGCTGGTGCTGCACGAGAAGGTGACCCGGCGGCAGGTGATCTGCGCGGTGCTGTGCATCGGCGGCGTGGCGCTGATCTATATGGGCGGCGAGACCCACATCTCTCTGCTGGGCTTGCTGTTGCTGCTGATGACGGTGGGCTGCGACGCGGCGTATTACACCCTGAGCCACCGGGCGGCGGAGAAGTTCACCGCCTTTGAGGTGACCTACGTGATGTTCACGGTGGGCATGGCGTTCTTCATCCCGGCGGCGCTGATCCAGGGGGCGGGCCACATGGCGGAGACGTTTCTGCCCGCCATGGAAAGCGGCGCGTTCTGGGGCGCGGTAATCTATCTGGGGCTGGTGTCCTCGGTGGTGGCGTACTTCCTGCTGAACTTCGCCACGGCGCGGCTGACGGTATCGGAGGCGTCGCTGTTCAGCAATGTGACCACGGTGGTCAGCGTACTGGCGGGCGTGGTGCTGCTGAAGGAGCCCTTCGGCGTCTGGCAGATGCTGGGCGTGGCGGTGATCCTGGTATGCGTATACGCGGCCAACGTGCCGGGGAAGAAGGAAAAAATGTGATAGAAAAAACCGGCCGGGAGGCCGGTTTTTTTGTGGGAGGTTTCGCCCTAACAGACAAAGAGGGAGAGACTTCACCTCTCCCTCTCTTCTATCATTCGATTTCCGTGTCCGGCATCTGCACGGCGGTACCGCCGTCCAGGCCGAAGTCGTCGGCCACGGTGGAGGTATCCCGCTTGAGCATGGTCTCCATGACGCGGATGTCGCTGTCGATGTCCATGGCGGCGTCGCGGTACAGGTCGTCCAGCTGATGCTCGAACCCGGCGATGATGTTGTCCATGGTGTCGGCGATGCGGGTCTTGGCCTGGTCCAGATTCTGGCCGCTGACCCCCGCCTCCTCAAAGTCGGCGTAGCTGTCCAGCAGCTTCTGGGTGGTGGGCAGGTAGTAGTTCAGGAAGGTGCCGGCCTTCTCCTTCTTGGCGGGCTGCTCCTGAATGACCTTGAATATCTGGCCGGTAACGGTCTCCAGACGGTCGATCTTGGCGCTGAGGATCGGGTCGTCGATGCGGTCGTTGGCCCGCCGGATGGCCTGAAGCATCCCCTCATAGCCCTCGGCCTGGGGCTCCTGGGCCACGGGGCGCGGGGCGTTGGCCCGCTTGGCGGCAAAGTAGGCGTTGGCGGCGTCCTGGGAGCGGAAGAGCATATCGTTGCCCCGGTCAAGATAGGAGGTGGGGCCCCACATGCCCTTTTCCACCATGGCTTCCAGGTCGCGCTCGGCCTTGCTCTCCCCCACGTCGGCGGCCTTCATGAGATGGGCCAGGGGGACGGCGTCGCGGCTGCCGGCGCAGGCCAGGTATTTGGCATAGCGGCGCATCTTGCGGTTCATGACGCCGCCGCCGATGAGCATGGCGGCGCCGCCCGCCAACAGACCTGTGGGATAGAACAGCTGCCGCAGGAAGTACCACCACTCGTGATAATTGACGGCATAGCTCAAATCATTGAATACCACATTCATCATCGCCGCGCCGCCCAGAGCCGCCAGAATGATGCCGATGATCTTCATGGTCCTGGCGCCGCCGCTGGAGGGCTGGGGCGTCTGGGTGACCTTTTCCACAGCGCTGGTTTTTTTCTCCGCCTTTTGGACACTCTGGGCGGTCTGCTGCTTTTTTTGCTGCTGGGCGCCGGCGGCGCGGACACGGGCCGCCGTATCGGAGGCGACCTTTTTGACCTTCTGCGGATTATCGGTGAGCTTTTTGATCAGCAGGATCAGTCCGATGGGCCAGGCCACCAGGAACATGATGCCGATCAGCAGCCACGCGCCGAAGTCGTTGTCCTGCTTTTTGCCGCCGTTATTGGACGCGGGAGGGGTGGGCTGTCCCTGTGAAGGGCCGCCGCTTTCGCCGCCGCGATAGTTGTAATGATATTCCATTATTTCTCCCCCCTGGGCTTCAGTTTCCGCTTGTTGCCCTTCTCGTCCACGATCCAGGTGTTGTCCAGGTGGCTGCGCAGGCTGCCCAGAATGGCCTCCTTGTACTCCAGGCGCAGGGCCTCCCGCTCGGCCTCCTCTTCCACGGTCAGGCCGTCGGCCTTGGCCTTGCGGGCCAACTCGTTGATGCGGTCAATTTTCTCTTGCTTCATGGTTCCATTCCCCCAAATTCTGCGTATGATACAGCCGGGCGTAAGCGCCCTGCTTTGCCAACAATTCCTCATGGCTGCCCCGCTCCGTGACGGCTCCCTCCTGCACCACCAGGATGCGGTCGGCGCCGCGGATGGTGCTGAGACGGTGGGCGATGATCAGCGTGGTGCGGCCGCGGGACAGCATATCGAAGGCGTGTTGTATCTTCGCCTCGGTGACGCTGTCCAGAGCGGAGGTGGCCTCGTCCAGGATCAGGATGGGCGGGTCCTTCAAAAACACCCGCGCAATGGCCACGCGCTGCTTCTGTCCGCCGGAGAGCAGAACGCCCCGCTCGCCCACGTAGGTATCGAAGCCCTGGGGCATGGCCAGGATGTCGTCGTATATCTCGGCGCGGCGGGCGGCGGCCTCCACCTCAGCGTCGGAGGCATCGGGACGGCCGTAGCGGATATTCTCCCGCACCGTTCCGGCGAAGAGGAACACGTCCTGCTGCACCACGCCGATGGCCCGGCGCAGATCGTCCAGGCTGATGTGGCGAACATCCACGCCGTCGATGGTGATGCTGCCCGCCGTCACGTCGTAAAACCGGGGGATCAGCTGGCAGAGCGTGGACTTTCCGCCGCCGGAGGGGCCTACCACCGCCACCGTCTCACCCTGCGCCACGTGCAGTGTGACATTGTGAAGCACCTCGTCCGCGCCGTCGTAGGTGAAGCTGACGCCGTTCACGTCCACCGTGCCCCGGATATGGGGCATGGGCCGGGCGTCAGGGGCGTCGGCGATGGTGGGGTCGGTGGCCATCAGCTCGATAAAGCGGTGCAGGCCCGCAAAGCCGTTGGAGAACAGCTCGGCAAAGTTGGCCAGCTTCCGCACCGGGGTGATGAAGGTGGTGATGTACAGGCTGAAGGTGATGAGGTCCACGTGGTCCATGCGGCCGTCCATCATCAGCCAGCCGCCGCCGGCGATGACCGCCACGTTCAACAGCGTGACGAACAGCTCCATGGTGGCGTTGAAGCGGCCCATTTCCTTGTGAAAGCCCCGCTTGGCGGTCTTGAAGGTCTCGTTGGCGCAGTCGAACCGCTGCTGCTGGATGCCCTCGTTGCCGAAGGCCTTGACGGTGCGGATGCCGCTGAGGCCGGACTCGATCTCGGCGTTGATGGCGCCGGTCTTCTGCTTGGCGGCCACGGAGGCGCGGCTCATGCCGCCCCGCAGCAGCATCAGCACCACCAGGAAGATGGGGATGATGGCCATGACGATGAGGGCCATGCGCCACTGGATGGTGAACATCACCGCCAGGGCCCCCACGATGGTGATAAGGGAGATGGTCAGGTCCTCCGGCCCGTGGTGGGCCAGCTCCGTCAGTTCAAACAGGTCGGTGGTCAGGCGGCTCATCAGCTGGCCAGTGCGGTTGCGGTCATAGAAATCAAAGCCCAGCATCTGCATATGATGGAACAGGTCCCGGCGGATATCCGCCTCCACCCGGATGCCGAAGGTGTGGCCCCAGTAGGTGACGATGTAGTACAGGCCCGCCCGGATCACAAAGGCCAGGGCCACGATGGCCATGACGAGGAAAAAGACCCGGTAGTTCTTCTCCGGCAGCCAGTGGTACAGGGCGGCGCGGGAGATCAGCGGGAAGGCCAGGTCCACCATGGCGATGAGGATGGCGCAGCTGATGTCCAGGGTGAAGAGCTTCCAATGGGGCTTGAAATAGCTTAAAAATATCCGCAATGGACTGCGGGTACGGTAATCCTGCGTGGTCATATTCCAGTTCCTTTTATAAAGATAATTCTCCAGTTTTGATTATAGCACAGGGGCGAGGGTTTGGCAAGGTGAGGCAGGCGCGTAAAAGGCGGTATGTTTTTTCACGCCGTACCCGGCCCGCGGCGATACGGGCAAAACGTTCATAGGGGCCGACGATTTTGTCGGCCCCTATGAACGTTTATCCGCTTTTTGTTTCTCTTCCGTAAGGGGACAGCAGCCGTTACGCCTTCAGCGCCGCGTCGTACAGGGCGTTGCGGCTCAGACCGGTGTCGTCGGCCACGGCGCGGACGGCGTCCTTCAGCCGCATGCCTTCCTCGCGGCGGCGCAGCACCAGCGCCACGCCCTCGGCCAGCGTCAGGGCGGCGGCTGCGGACTTCTCCCGCCCTGCCACCACCAGCACGTACTCGCCCCGGGGCTCGTTGGCGGCGTAGTAGTCCGCCGCCGCTGCCAGCGTGGTACGCACGGTATCCTCGTGAAGCTTGGTCAGCTCCCGGCACAGGGCAATCTTTCGCTCGCCGCCGAAGGCCTCCGCCATGTCCGCCAGCGTGGCGCGGAGACGGTGGGGCGCTTCGTGGAAGATCATGGTGCGCGTCTCGCCGGTCAGCTGGTGGAGCTGCTCACGGCGCTCCTTTTTGCCGGAGGGCAGGAAACCCTCGAAGGTGAAGCGCCCGGTGGGCAGGCCGGACACCGCCAGCGCATACACGGCGGCGCAGCAGCCGGGAATGGCCAGCACCGGCACGCCGTTTTCGGCGCACAGGCGCACCAGGTCCTCGCCGGGGTCGCTGATGGCGGGCATGCCCGCGTCGGTCACCAGCGCGCAGGTCTCGCCGCCCAGCAGGCGGGTGAGAATGGCCTGTCCGGCGGAGGCGCGGTTATGCTCGTGGTAGCTGACCAGTGGCTTCTTGATAGCGAAATGGTTCAGCAGCTTCACCGACACGCGGGTGTCCTCGGCGGCGATGAAGTCGGCGTTTTGCAGCGTCTCCACGGCACGGGGCGAAAAATCTCCCAGATTGCCGATGGGGGTGGCCACCAGATATAATGTTCCGGGCATATGCATTACTCCTTGTCTCTGAAGTAGGCGCGGCGCACATCGGGGGATTCGCCGCCGTCCTCCAGCCGCAGCAGCAGCGGCGGCTCCACGGAAAGCCCCGGCTTTCCGCCCCGACGGCATTCCAGCAGCACCAGCGACGGGGCGCTGCGAGCGGTGTGCTGCACCATCCGCAGCCGCTTGGGCTCCAAGCCGTGGGTCACGGCGGCGGTCATCAGCGTCGCCAGACGCTCCGGCCGGTACACCAGGCAGAAGCGGCCGCCCCATTGCAGCATTCGTTCGGCGGCGGCAAAGATATCCTTCAGCGCGGCGGTCAGCTCAGCGCGGGCGTCGCCCCGCGCACCCTCCGCCACCGCTCCCGTGTGGGGCGCGAAATAGGGTGGGTTGGACACCGCCAGCTGAAAGGCGCCGGCAGGCAGCGTCTCCCGCTGCCGCAGGTCTGTTTGCAGCGCCGTCATGGGCAGGCCGTTTTCCGCGGCGTTCCGCGCCAGCATGGCGCAGGCGTGGGCGTCCCGCTCGACGCCCGTTACCTGCAATGAGGGTTCCCTTGCCAGCAGCAGAAGCCCCAGCAGGCCCGCCCCGGCGCCCAGGTCGCAGACTTTCTCGCCCCGGCGCAGGCTGGCGAAGCTGCCCAGCAGGAACGAATCCGTGGAGGGCGGAAAGCACTGTTCGTCATAGAGATACCGCGGCCCGTCGGGCCACAGGCGTTCCGCGCGTTCCATGGACAGCCCTCCTTTTCTGAACATATAGTATAGCATACTGCCAGAGAACACACAACAAAAAGCTTCGCAGAATTCGCCGCCGGCAGGCGGCGAAGAAAATTGATTATTTTTCCGACGACATGTGCGTCGGAAAAATACTTTGCGCGGAGAGAGTGTTCGCCCGCACATGATGTGTGCGGGCGAATGCGGGTCGCAGCGAAGCTTATTTGCACAAAAGAACCACAGTTCTTTTGTGCAAGGCAAAAAATGACCGGTGCGATGCACCGGTCATTTTTCATGTACGCATTTTATTCAGCGGGGCTGATAGCGCCGTTGGGGCAGGTGTCTGCGCAGGAACCGCAGTCCAGGCAAGCGCCAGCGTCGATCACGTACTGAGAATCGCCCTGGGAGATAGCGCCCACGGGGCAAGCGTCTGCGCAAGCGCCACAGCTGACGCAAGCGGAACCGATCTGATAAGCCATTTTGAGTACCTCCATTAAGATTTGTCACCGTTATTGTATCATGAAAACAAAAAAATGCAAGACCTTTCTGAAAGGAAACGGGGCGAAAATTGTGGAAGGGCGTGAAATTGACACCATGCGGGTAATGTGATACTATCTCATATAGAATGAAAAAGGAGGCCGTTCCATGGAATACACCTATGAATTTTTTGAAAAAAGCGCCCAATACGTCCGGGAAAAGCTGGATTTTCAGCCGGAGATCGGCATTATTCTGGGCTCGTCTCTGGGGCCGTTTGCCGCGCAGGTGGAAAACCCGGTGGTGATCCCCTATGAGGATATCCCCAACTTCCTGCGCTCCACCGTGGCCACCCACGCGGGCAAGCTGATCTGCGGCACCGTGGCCGGGAAAAAGGTGGTGTGCATGTCCGGGCGGTTCCACTCCTACGAGGGGTACGACTTCCCCCAGCTGACCGCGCCCATCCGCCTGTTCAAGCTGCTGGGCTGCCGGGCGGTGATTTTGACCAACGCCGCCGGCGGCGTGAATCTCAGCTTCAAGCCCGGCGACATTATGATCATCAACGACCAGATCATGCTGCCCGGCTATTCCCCTCTGCGGGGCCCCAATGTACCGGAGTTCGGCCCCCGGTTTTTCGACGTGCAGAAGATGTACAGCCCGGAGCTGCGGGCCATCGCACGGGACTGTGCCCAGGGCAGCGGCCTGACCTTCCACGAGGGCTGCTACTTCTTCATGCAGGGCCCCCAATTTGAGACGGCGGCGGAGATCCGCGCTATCCGCACCCTGGGCGGCGACGCGGTGGGTATGTCCACCGTGACCGAGGCGCTGACGGCGGCTCACTGCGGCCTGCCCTGTCTGGGCTTCTCCGTCATCACCAACATGGCGGCGGGGATTCTGGATCAGCCCCTGACCGACGAAGAGGTCAACGAGGTGGGCCATCTGGTGGCCGACAACTTCAGCGCCTATCTGAAAAAGGTGCTGGCGAGGATGTGAGAGAATGACCACCTTACTGAAAGACGCGTGGGTCTATACCCCGCAGGGCGTGATCGAGGGCGGCTATGTGACCATCGACGGTCCCACCATCACCGCTGTGGGCGCGGAGCGCCCGGAGGGGCGTTTCGACTGCGAGAAGGATATGTCCGGCAAGCTGCTGCTGCCGGGCCTGGTGAACGCCCACACCCACGCCGCCATGACGCTGCTGCGGGGCGTGGGGACTGACCTGCCGCTGCAAAGGTGGCTGTTTGACAGCGTATTTCCCGTGGAGGGCCGCATGACGGCGGAGGATATCCGGGCCGGTACGGCGCTGGCGCTGCTGGAGATGTTGGCCTGCGGCACCACCAGCTTTTCCGATATGTACTTCTTCCCGTGGGAGGCGGCGGAGCTGGTGGCGGTGTGCGGCATCAAGGCCAACCTCTGCTATCCGGTGCAGGCCTTCGACCCCGCGGAGCCCTACGAGAAGAATGAAAGTGCCCGGAAGCTGGAACGATTCTATAAGGACTGGCACAACGCCGCCGAGGGACGCATTCGGGTGGACGGCTGCCTGCACGCGGAGTACACCTGCAATCCCCATGTGGCGGCGGGCACGGCGGCCTGGTGCCGCCGGAACGGCGTGAGGATGCACATCCACCTCAGCGAGACGAAAAGCGAGCACGACGGCTGCCTTGAAAAATACGGCAAGACCCCGGCGGCGTGGATGAACGATCTGGGGGTATTCGACGTACCCTGCGCCGCCGCCCACTGCGTGTGGGTGACGGAGTCCGACCGGGCGCTGCTGCGGGAAAGAGGCGTCAGCGTGATCCACAATCCCACCAGCAACATGAAGCTGGGCAGCGGGTTCGCGCCGGTTCCGGAGCTGCTGGCAGAGGGTATCAACGTGGCGCTGGGCACCGACGGCGCCGCCAGCAACAACAATCTCAACATGCTGGAGGAGCTGCATCTGGCGGCCATCCTCCATAACGGATACCGCCATGACGCGGCCATCCTGCCGGCGGCGCAGGTGCTGGACATGGCGACGATCAACGGTGCGAAATTGCAGGGCCGGGACGACACCGGCGCCATCGAGGCCGGAAAGCGGGCGGATATCATGGCCATTGATCTGAGCGCGCCCCACCTTGCCCCCCATCTGGACACGGCGGGGCTGGCGGTGTACAGTGCACAGGCCGCCGACGTGTGCATGACCATGGTGGACGGCAGGGTGCTGTACGAAAACGGTGAATACCTGACGCTGGACAGGGAACGGATATTATACGACGCCAGAGCCGCCGCCAAGCGGCTGTACGGCGCATGAGAGAAAAGGAGAACGCACATGGAACGAGCAGACAAAGGCCTTGCCTTTATGATGCAGTATGAAAACGTGGCCTGGTACGACAGCGGCGAGGTCCGCATTCTGGACCGTCGCGTCTATCCCCGCAGGGTGGAATTCGTCACCTGCCGCACCCACCGGGAGGTGGCCCAGGCGCTGACGGACATGGTGACCCAGTCCACCGGACCCTTTACCGCCGCCGCCATGGGTATGGCGCT
>CAKTMW010000015.1 GCA_934574095.1 uncultured Oscillospiraceae bacterium
GACGCCCTGATGGTCAACGACGATGTGCTGGAGTACATCATCAAGCGCGTCCGCGCCATTCCTCACGTGGAGATCGTCCGTCTGGGCTCCCGCACCCCCGTGGTGTGCCCCCAGCGTATCACTCCCGAGCTGTGCGAGATGCTGAAGAAGTATCATCCCGTGTGGCTGAACACCCACTTCAACACCCCCAAGGAGTTCACTCCCGAAGCCGCCAAGGCCTGCGCCATGCTGGCTGACGCCGGTATCCCCCTGGGCAACCAGTCCGTGCTGCTGGCCGGCGTGAACGATTGCTCCCACGTGATGATGGAGCTGGTCCACGGTCTGGTCAAGATGCGTGTCCGCCCCTACTACATCTATGCCTGCGATCCTTCCCTGGGTCTGAGCCACTTCCGTACTCCCGTGTCCAAGGGCATCGAGATCATGGAAGCTCTGCGCGGCCATACCTCCGGCTACTGCATCCCCACCTTCGTGGTGGACGCTCCCGGCGGCGGCGGCAAGACTCCCGTTATGCCCAACTACCTGATTTCCGAGACTCCCCGCAAGGTTATCCTGCGTAACTTCGAGGGCGTCATCACTTCTTACACCCAGCCCGAGCATTATGTTCAGGATTGCCACTGCGACGTCTGCACCGGCAAGAAGAAGGTGGAGAAGACCGGTGTGGCCTGGGTCGCCGAGGGCACTGCCCAGCGCTATCTGGAGCCCACCAAGCTGCTGCGCAACGAGCGCCATGTCAAGAAGTAAGCTCTGATTTGACTCGACTTCGGTTCTGCGGCATTCTTTTACGCCGGAAACGCGTTGCTCTCCCTTGAAATACACAAAGTATTCCTGCGGAAAAGCGCCTTTTTCCACCGAAAAATCTCTGCCGCATAGCTCTCATCGATCAAATCTTCGCTTACTTGGTTATGTGCACTGCAAAAGCAGCAAACGCAAAAGACCCTTTTTTCGGCAGCAGGCGGGCAAGGCCTGCCTGCTGCCGAATTTGCTATGATTTTTGAATGAGGTAACGATAATGGAAAGCAAACTCGGCTTGAATTTTGAGCTGGTCAATCAGGCGCGTGCCTCCGCTGCCAAGGTGGCGGACGACACCCAGCGCTTTATCGACCAGCATACCACCGTCACGGTGGAGCGTGCGGTTTGCCGTCTGCTGGGCATCGATGGCGTCAACGATATGGACGTCCCCATGCCCAACGTGGTCGTTGACCACCTGATGGCCAACTCCATCCTGCCTATGGGCGCCGCCTGGGCGATCGGCAACGCTATGGTGGAAACCGGCAAGGATCCCCAGGGCGTGGCAGAGGCTGTCAGCGCCGGCGAGCTGGATCTCAGCAAGATCACCGCTCACACCGATGCGGAAGTTCGCGCCGCCATCCAGCCCGTGGTGGACGCCACCGTGGCTCGCATCAACAAGAACGTTGCCAAGCGCAATGAGTACCTGAACGAGTGGGGTGACAAGGAAGGCCCCTACCTGTATGTCATCGTGGCTACCGGTAATATCTATGAGGATATCACCCAGGCCAAGGCCGCTGCCAAGCAGGGCGCCGACATCATCGCTGTCATCCGCACCACCGGCCAGTCCCTGCTGGACTACGTGCCTTACGGCGCTACCACCGAGGGCTTCGGCGGCACCTACGCCACCCAGGAGAACTTCCGCCTGATGCGCGCCGCCCTGGACGAAGTGGGCGAGGAGCAGCACCGCTACATCCGCCTGTGCAACTACTGCTCCGGCCTGTGCATGCCTGAGATCGCCGCCATGGGCGCTCTGGAGCGTCTGGACGTGATGCTGAACGACGCTCTGTACGGCATCCTGTTTCGCGATATCAACATGCAGCGCACCATCGTCGACCAGTATTTCTCCCGTGTCATCAACGGCTATGCCGGCGTTATCATCAACACCGGTGAGGATAACTACCTGACCACCGACGATGCCATCACCGCCGCCCACACTGTGCTGGCCTCCCAGTTCCTGAACGAGGCATTTGCCAAGGACGCCGGTATGCGCGAGGAGCAGATGGGCCTGGGCCACGCCTTCGAGATGGACCCCGCTGTGGAGAACACCTTCCTGTATGAGCTGGCGCAGGCTCAGATGGCACGTGAGATTTTCCCCAACGCGCCCCTGAAGTACATGCCTCCCACCAAGTTCATGACCGGCAACATCTTCCGCGGTCACATCCAGGACGCCCTGTTCAACATGGTGACCATCCTGACCAATCAGAAGCTGCACCTGCTGGGCATGATGACCGAGGCCATCCACACCCCGTTCATGTCCGACCGTGCTCTGTCCATCGAGAACGCCCAGTATATCTTCCGCACCATGAAGGATCTGGGCGACGAGCTGACCTACAAAGAGAACGGCATCATCCGCAACCGCGCCAACGAGGTACTGGTGAAGGCCACCGATCTGCTGAAGGAGATCGAGAAGCTGGGCCTGTTCACCACCATCGAGAAGGGCATCTTCGCCGATGTCAAGCGTCCCAAGGACGGCGGCAAGGGTCTGGCCGGTGTTGTGGTCAAGGACGACAAATACTTCAATCCGTTCATTGAAGTCATGAAAGGGAAGGTGGCAGGAGAATGAGCAGCGGACTGTATAATACCCATAAGATCGATTTCGATACCACGCTGGATCTGACCCGTCTGAAGCCCTATGGCGACACCATGAACGACGGTAAGGTGCAGACCAGCTTCACCCTGCCCATCAAGGACGACGAGCGCGGCGAGGAAGCCGCCCGTCAGATCGCCAAGAAGATGGGACTGGAAGAACCCAACGTGGCGTACCACGCCCCGTTGGACAAAGAGTTCACCTTCTATGTGGTCTACGGCAGCTGTGTCCATTCCGTCAACTATGAGGATATCCACGTCATCACCGTGGAGTCCGACGTGATGAGCATGGAAGCCACCAACGACTACATCCGCGAGCATATCGGTCGCAAGGTCGTGATGGTGGGCGCCTCCACCGGCACCGACGCCCACACCGTGGGCATCGACGCCATCATGAACCGCAAGGGCTTCGCCGGCCACTACGGTCTGGAGCGCTATGAGATGATCGAGGCCTATAACCTGGGCTCTCAGGTTCCCAACGAGGAGTTCATCAAGAAGGCGCTGGAGCTGAAGGCAGACGTTCTGCTGGTCAGCCAGACCGTTACCCAGAAGGACGTGCATATCCAGAACCTGACCAACCTCATCGAGCTGCTGGAGGCCGAGGGTCTGCGTGATAAGTTCGTGGTCTGCTGCGGCGGTCCCCGTATCACCCATGAGCTGGCCAAGGAGCTGGGCTTTGACGCTGGTTTCGGCGCCGGCAAGTACGCCGACGACGTGGCTTCCTTCGCTGTGACCGAGATGGTCAAGCGCGGCATGAAGTAAAACGCGAACAGCGCCACTGGACCGGCTGCAAACGCAGGTGGCTCAGTGGCCGCTGTCATAAAAAAGTAGGAGGAACAGAAATGGCAAAGAAACCTGTACTGACTGCCGCTGAGGCAGCAAAAATGATCCCTGACGGCGCTACCATTATGTGCGGCGGCTTCCTGGCCTGCGGCCAGGCCCGCGCCATTGTCAAGGAACTGGTCAAGCTGGGCACCAAGGACCTGACCCTGATCGCCAACGACATGGGCCGCGCCACCGGTCCCAAGGGCGAGGAGTTCTTCGGCATTGCCGAGCTGATCCACAACCATCAGGTCAAGCGCGTCATCGCCACCCATGTGGGCATGACCCCCGAAGTGGGCCAGCAGAACACCGAGGGCACCCTGGAAGTCTGCCTGCTGCCCCAGGGCACTCTGGCTGAGTGCATCCGCGCCGACGGTGCCGGTCTGGGCGGCGTCCTGACCCCCGTGGGCATCGATACCCTGGTGGAGGAGTCCCCCTTCTGCCTGGGCCGTCAGACCATCGACGGCAAGGACTATCTGCTGATGAAGCCCGTCCACGCTGACTTCGCGCTGCTGGGCGCTTACAAGTGCGATGAGTTCGGCAACTGCTGGTACAAGGGCACCATGCGCAACTTCAACGTTGTCATGGCTACCGCCGCTGATACCGTTATCGCCGAGTGCGAGTACATCGTCCCCGTGGGCGAGATCGAGCCTGAGAACGTTCATACCTACGGCATGTGCGTGGATTACATCGTGGAAGGAGAAAGAAAGTAATGGAAAAGTCCGAGATCAAAGGCTTTATCGCCAAGCGCTGCGCGAAAGAACTGAAGGATGGCGACGTGGTGAACCTGGGCATCGGCCTGCCCACCATGATCCCCAACTATCTGCCTGAGGGCGTTGAGCTGATCATCCATGCCGAGCTGGGCATCGTCTCCGCCGGCAAGTCCCCCAAAGAGGGCGACGCCAACTACGATCCCTACCACGTCGTGGACGCTGGTGGTTCTCCTTCCTCCGTGGCTTACGGCGGCGGCTTCATTGATTCCGCCTCCAACTTCGGCCTGATCCGCGGCGGCCATGTGGACGCCTGCTTCCTGGGCGCTCTGGAAGTGGATCAGGAGGGCAATCTGGCCAACTGGATCATCCCCGGCAAGAAGATGCCCGGTATGGGCGGCGCTATGGACCTGTGCGTGGGCGCCAAGAAGTGCATCGTCTGCATGGAGCACACCGCCAAGGGCAACCCCAAGATTTTCGAGAAGTGCCGTCTGCCCTTGACCGCCTCCCACTGCGTCAACAAGATCATCACCGAGATGTGCGTTATGGAAGTCACCGACAAGGGTTTGGTGATGACCGAGATCAATCCTGAGTTCACCGTGGATGACGTCAAGGCCGCTACCGCCTGCCCCATCATCGTGGCTGAGGACCTGAAGAGCATGATCGACTGATTCCTGCAAAAGTAAAAAAGAACACCCCGTAGGCCACATTTTCATAAGTACAAAATATGGCACAAGGGTAGCTGATGCGAAAGCCGGCGCAGGGAAATGCTGCGCCGGCTTTATCTGTCTGCAAGTGCGAATCAGGTGTTACCACCCTTCCTCCCACTCATCCCAGGCCTCATCAAGGTCGTCGTAGTCGCCGTCCTCGTAGAGGTCTTCCGGGTTGTCGTAGTCCTCACGGAGACTGTGCCCACCGCCGGGGCCGGTGTCGGTGCCGCCGCCGTAGTTGAAGGTCTGGGGCGGCTTCGGTTTCTGCTGCTGGGCAAGGCTGGCGGCGCGCTCTGCATCGATCTGCTCCTGCTCTGCAATTTTCCCCGGCAGCGCATCCCGGAGCGCGGCGATCTCCTCCGCAAATTCACCGTTGTAGTCTGCGGGTATTGCTTGCAGCGACTCCAACGCCCAACGGTATAGGATCACACTGAACGACTGAGAATCGATCAGCGCATGCGTATATGCCAATATCGTTGCGGCGTCCTTGTAATCGCCCAACTCCCGCAGGCAGTCGCGGGCCGCGTATGCGTCCCCTTTGTGCAGCAAGGAAATGGCCTTCTCATAGAGAAGTTCTTGCAGCCGTGCAGTCAGCTCCGCTTGCAGGGTTGTACCCTGTTCGCTATAGGAGCCGAGATCCCGCGCATACTTCAGCAGATCAAGTCCATCACGAAGCGATTCCTCTGTATTGGCGTTCAGCAGCACACCCGCCTTGGCTACGGTCAGCAGCGCAGGTTGCTCGGCTATGTGTGTAGGCACGCTTTCCGCCAGCTCCGCCGCTTTTTTGTAGCTGCCTTCCGCAAATAACGCTGCCGCAGTCTGGTACTGCTGTTCCCATGCGACACGCCGGTTATGACTATTTACCAGCACGCCAACCACGACCAGCGTCAACACCACAGCAACAAGAATGGGAACGATTTTCCGCTCTTTGGGCGGAGCAGTCTCCTGCGGCGTTTCTGCCGCAGGGGCAGCGCCTGCGCCCGAAGCCGGTTTCGCTTCCTCCGTGATGGGCGGTGCTTCCGGCTTTGCGGTTTCATCTTCAACCTGCTGCGGCTTTGGCGCGGCGGGTTCTTTTTTTACGGGCTCTTGCGGCTTGGGGAGTATCTCCAGCACACGCTTGGTTTTCTCCGGCGGCCACGGGGCGGTGTCGCGGGTGTAGTCGCCCACGGAACGGACAACGCCCGCCTTCGGCTCATTCCTTTTGCCGTAGGGAACGCGCACGCGGTCGCCCCTCTTTACCGACAAACCGGCGGTCAAATAGGCGTACGGCCGATTGTTTCCCACCTGCACAGAGCAGTACTGATATGTTGGCACATGGCCCGCTGTGTTGTAGAGATCTTTCATCAGGGCCGTGAACGCATCGGGATCTTCACGCCACTTCTCTCGCGGCAGAGGATTTGATTGCAGCAGGGCGTACAGATGCTCCGCCAGCGCAGTTTTTCCCTGCTCGATGGCTGTTTGGATGAGGTACAGGTGCAGTGTACACACGTAGTGGCTGCGAAAGACCATCTCCGCGAGAGTCTCGTCCCGCTGTACGGCGTCCAGCAGCGGCGTGAGGGCGTCTTCATCACATTCCTCACTCCTCCAAAGGAAATCGATCAGGCAGAAGAAGTCCTCGGAAAGGCCGTCGTCCTGCAACGGCGCTTGCTTTTGTGGCAGGGAGTGCCACATGGCGATGGCCCTCTGCGGATTGGTGTTGTAGATCCTCTCCAGCAGATCCTCGCCGAACATATTGAAAAGATCCGCACGTGCGTACTCGTTCTTCAGTTCCGGGAACTGCGCCACGATCCGCGCCACGGCGGAGTCTGCATAGTCCATGGGATCGACCTTTTCGCCGCGAAGCCGCTTCCAATGTTCGGTGAAATACCTTAAAAAACGATTATTGCGGGTATCCGCGTTTTCCCCGATGCATCCTGCGAAGAACGCCGCTAAGGGGAGAATGCTGCATAAAGCATCCTCTATGGCACTCTCTGCGCGATTCTTACCGCCGAAGACACGGCCCATATAGAGGTGTCCATCCTGCATGGAGGGGTCTTCCTTGTCGTAGGGCGGCAGCTGTTCGATCATCATCTCCCAAAACTTGCCGCAGACCTTATCTGTCAGCTGCCCCTCCGCCTGAAACAGCGGCTTCTTGGAGCGTACGGACCGCTCCATGGCCTGTCTATTGCTGATGCCGCTGAAATCCGCTAAATCACTGGCCAATGACCGGTAGGGGTAGAAAATGCGTCCGATGACGGAGTCGTCCACCTCGTCATCCCATGTTTTGTTCCACAGGCCGCTTTCGATGAGCCCAGCGGAAACTTGGCAGAGTACTACCCTCCATGCGAAGGTTTTTGATTCTGGATATGTGGGCAGCAGCCTTGTAACCGCCTCCACGAACGTCAGGGCGGCATTGCGCGTGGTCACGGCGGCACTTTGCCACCATGCATTTTGCCGTTCGCGTGCGGCCTTGCGCGCTCCGGGGTCATCACTTGAGAGAAACCCGAAGTCACAACACCATGTACATTCCCATTGATCGCCGTGAATACGCACGTCTGGTGCGCCGCAGGTCGGACAGTTCATGGAGACACCCCCCTTTGTTCAGCATAGCACACAGCGGTTTATTACGCAACGCCGAGATATTTCTCGAAGAAGCGGGAGAGCCGCCGGATAACGCCCTGCTTCTTTTCGGCGCGGCTGCCGCCGCCAAAGCGGGACACCGGCGGCATCAGCTTGTCAATGTCTGTGCCGGTGGTTTTCAACGCGCCGTCGCGGAAAGAGTTTGCCAGAAAACGGCGGGTCTCATCAGGCTTTAATCGCTCCTCTTCGATGATATTCTCCAGATCGGTTTCCTGCTGCTGGTGGACATAGAGATGCCAATCCCGGTCTACCTCGGTAGAAGCGTTGATGGTGTCGATAAAGCCTTCGATAAGGTCTTTCTTGCTGCGAAGCTGGATGCTGGAATCGATGGCGCGGTCGATAGCGCCCAAAATCTCCTTATCTGTGCAGTTAGAGTCATGATACCGTGCCACCAGAATCAGGATATAGTCAATATTGATCTCCACCTGACGGATCAGTTCCATCTCGAACTCAATGCCGTCGTTGATGTTCTCCTTGTCCCCGTCGTCCTTGGGGCGGAACTTCTGGTAGAGGTCTATATACATACTTTGATACGCCCCTGCTATATTGACCAAATACAGTATTGTGGGATGGAGGATACCTCCGAGGAGGATGTGTATCCACCTCAAAGAATTTTTCCGACCCTCGATTTTTGGCTTACATACAGGGAAAATCGACTTTCCCGAAAAAAGCAGTTTTTGAGGTGGAAACATCTTGTTTGAAACAAGTGTGTTCTTATCGCGGACATTCTTCACATTCCTGCCACAGAAGCGGTCTCTTCACGATCTCTATTCGCCTGCAATTGACGCAGGCTGTCTCCCGAAACTTCCCCGATATGGTTTCTCTCGCTTTTTGTTTTTACTTGGAATATCCTATGCGTGGTCTTCTTTATAAGCTTGCCCCAGTGCATCAGCAGCCAGCAAAGCGTCCGCAACCATATCTGACGTAACTTCAAAGGGCAAGTTGTGGATGGTAGAACCAGGCACACAAGCCTTCTCTGCGGCACGGTGGACCGCTACAGCTTCCACATGCTCATAGCCCAGGTCTGCAAAGCAAACAGGCAAGCCCACCTTCAGGCAAAAGTCCAACACCTCGTTAGTTTCCGTAACAGGCGCGTTTTCCAGCACTAATTGCGCCAAGGTACAAAAAGCCACTTTTTCACCGTGTAACGCCTCATGCAATTCCGGGATCACTGTGAATCCTTTTTGAATGCCATGTGCCGCAGCCAGGCCACCGCTTTCAAAACCTACACCGGATAAATATGTGTTGATCTCTACCACATTTTCCAGAGCTGTTGTCACAGCTCCTACCTCCACCGCCCGCTTCGCGTTAAGGCCATCCGCTTTCAGAACCTCCCAGCACATCTTCGCAAGGCCCGTGGCGGCACAAGTAGGTTTGGCATGCACTTGATTGTTGCTGCCGGAAGCACGGCAGGCGCGGGCCTCAAACCATGTTGCCATAGCGTCCCCCATGCCGGCCACTAGCATTTTAGCCGGTGCTTTTGCGATAACCTCCGTATCAACGATAACAACATCAGGACAAGCATCCAAGAAAAGATATGCGTCAAACACGCCGTCATCGGTATACATGACGCTCAGAGATGAGCACGGCGCGTCTGTAGCACAGACGGTTGGGATAATGACCATAGGCAATCCCGTATGATACGCAATACCTTTGGCGGTATCCAGCACCTTGCCGCCGCCGATTCCCACTACGGCAGTGATGCCAATATCCCTGCAATGCTGCGCCCAATTCTCAATCTTAACGCGGGTACACTCCCCTGCAAACTCTTGGTAATCAATTGTATATCCTTTGTCGGCAAAGCAGGCATCCAGCACTGCCATGTTGCGTTTTGTACCTCCCGCGGTCTGCAGGATCATCAAGTGCTTACCCATTCCTTGCAGATATTGGTTAAGCTCTTTCATAACGCCTCTTCCCTGCACATACTTTGCGGGGCTTTTTAACATTCTGCTCATGTATGTTCTCCTTTTGCGGTATTATCGCCAGTTACTTTCCAAAAACGTCAGGATATCCGCGGCCGTGGGCGGGCACCCCTTGCAGGATACGGCACAGCCCTCTGTACATCTCCCTACGCCGATTGCGCCTCCTTTTTTTCGATATCCTTGTCCGATGCAGATTTTTTCCTGATGGCCCCAAAGTTCATCGCGTCGCTCTAACTTATCCAACGCATGAATCAGCATACCATAGCAGGCACTGCAAGCATTGTCGGCTGCCACATATTCTGCCAGTCTTTTGACCCGGCGCGTGGTGCGCGTCGGAGCAGCGAATGTGCCCTTGTTGAGCTCTATCAGCTCTGCCTTCTCCACATTCGCTGACCCTACCCCAAGTTTTTCGGCTAGGGAGATATACGTCACCTCCTCCATGTCGTAGCCCAATGTACGGCAGGCAAAGGCATCTACCAACACCGGATCACGTGCACAGAGAATGCGGTTCATGGTGACGGGGTTGCCTCCTTCCTCAAAATCCAAATCTCCGCAGATATTGTCCACAATAATCAGTTCATTGGAAAATACTGAGGCAAGATGCGCAATCGGACTATGGAGCCCCTCCGCATGGAAACGGCGCTTTTCTTGATTGGGAAGCAGCCCCTTGTGATTTTTCAGCGCGCAGGTAACTATGGTCTGACAGTGCCCCTTCAGAACGGGCAAGTTGATCAAAAAGTCCAATTCAAGCGCCTTGCTGCAAACATCCACACGGAAGCCCTTTGCGTCCACTTGCACCGCACTGTCCGTCTGCAGATCGATATATTCCACCCCACACTCGCGACAGACCGGCCCGATACCACTGACCTCATAGGCACGTTTTGTTCGATCTCCCACCCAGGAGCCTTCCAGAACGCAGAAATTGTCATATCCACGACCTCGCAGAAAGCGGATCACACCTTCTATGATTTCCGGATGGGTCACCGCGCCGCCATCAGCCGTAGCCGCTACCACCAGATTTGGTTTGATACCAATGCGGGCATGACGATCAGGCACCAGGCCTTCAAAGTCGGCCGATTCCAGCAGGCGTACCGTCATGTCGGTATAGTCTGTACCGTAAATGGCCAAAATTTGATGCTTTTCCATAGTGTCAAAGCTCCTTTATGAAACGGTATTCTGTGCGGTATACCTTTTCCTCTCCGGCACACAGCACAGCGCTGGGGAACGACGGGCAGTTGGGCGCGTCCGGAAACTGCTGGGTCTCCAAGCAAAAGCCTGTCTGCGGCCCATACTGTACTCCGCTCTTTCCACGGATAAGCGATAGGCCATTTCCGGAATAGACCTGCATGCACGGCGCATCCGTCCATACCTCCATAGCAATATCGTCATAACTCACCGAAGCTGCACACTCCCACTTTCCAGACAGGACGTATGGATGGTCAAAGCCACGCGTGGGCTTCAGCGCCGGGTCATCCAGTACATCACCCAGGCGCACACCACCGCGCAAGTCGAACACCGTTCCTTCCACCTGACACAACCGCCCCGTCGGCACAGTATCACCGTCCAGCTCGCACAGTGCCGCGGACGGGATTGTAAATATGTGCTCACACAGCGCCGAGTATCCTGCATCATGCCCCGCCAGATTCCAATAGCTGTGATTGGCCAGAGAACAAATGGTGTCTGTATCGGACACCGCCGTATACATCAACTCCAGCGTACTATTCCTTAGAGAATAAGTCGCCGTGACCGTCAGATTGCCAGGAAAGCCCTGGTCACCGTCCGGGCTGAAGAGCATCAAGGTAATGGAGCTCTCTGTACAGTGTGTCACGCGCCACAGTTTCTGATGAAAACCGATCTTGCCGCCATGGAGGCAGTGGGGCGGGCGATTGCAAGGCAGCTGATAAGTTGTTCCGTTAAGGGTAAAGCGCCCATTGCGGATGCGGTTGGCGTATCGTCCTACCGTGGCTCCCATATTACCAGCGTTGCTCAAGTACTCCTCTGCCGTTTCATAGCCTAATGCAACATCACGCCCATCGATCATACAAGATACCAACGCGGCACCCAGATCGGTAACACGCGCAGTCATACGTCCATTGTGAATTTCATACTGCTTTACCGGCCTGCCGTCTGGCATATGACCAAAAATCCTACCGCTCATCTCAGCCGCTCCGTATACCGTATTAGATTGCTCACAGTGAAGCGCAGGTTTTCCTCTGCATGCTCCCGCACCGCCTCAAATGGTTGAGGCATGGGGTTGATGGGGAAAACACCACTGACACCCTCGTCATACACCGCATTGACATCCGTTTCGCTGGCGCCCACCAGAGCAGCCACAGGGACACCCAGCTGTCTTGCGCGGCGAGCCACACCGATGACCACTTTGCCCCGCAAGCTCTGTCCATCCAGTTTTCCCTCGCCCGTCAGCACCAGATCTGCGTCTGCCGCCAGGCGGTCAAACTGTGTGATATCCAGCACGATATCAATGCCCATGCGCAACACACTGTTGAAAAACGCTACACTGCCACCGCCGAAACCGCCTGCCGCGCCACTGCCGGGCAGGTGCAGGATATCGCGCTTTAGATCACGGGCCACTACGTCCGCCAAATGCCGCAGCCCCGCGTCCAGACGCGCCGCCATGGCTTCGTCCGCGCCCTTTTGCGGGCCGAACACCGCGCTGGCGCCGGTCTCCCCGCACAGGGGATTGTCAATGTCGCACATGGTAGTAAAGGGTACGTTTTTGATTAGAGAATGCGCATGCGCCAGTGAGACTGAGACGATATCCTTCAGCGTACCGCCCACAGGGATAAACGTCTCTCCCGCCGCGTTGCGGAATTCCACGCCCAAGGCAGCCGCCGCGCCGCAGCCACCATCATTGGTAGCACTGCCACCCAGCCCCAAAATCACCTGTTTAGCACCACGGTCCAGTGCAGCGGCGATCAATTGGCCCACGCCATAGGTGGTGGTGGCTTCGGCATTACGGCGTTCGCCCACCATAGGCAGACCAGCGGCCACCGCCATCTCCACAACGGCGATGCCGCCCGGCAACATGGCAAAATAACCGGTGATATCCTCAAAATACGGCCCCTTGCAGGCAACTTCGATGCGCTCACCGCCTACCGCCGTCAGGAATGCTTCCACGGTGCCCTCACCGCCATCGGCGACTGGAATCGACACAATTCGCGCGTCGGGCTCCAAGGCACAAATCTCCTCGGCCATAACGCGGCAGATGGCAGCCGACGACAAAGTGCCCTTAAAAGAGTCTGGAATCAGGACATATTTACTCATGGTCATCTCTCCTTTCGGAAAAAGGGGGAAAGCTTCGCTTTCCCCCTTTTCTTTGCATGGTTTATTTTGCGAAGTTTACGCCGCCCAATTCCTCGTAGTGCTTGGCAATAGCGCTATGATCGCAAGAGCCGTTGCCGTCAGCAGACAGCTTCTTCAAAATCTCCAGCATCTCCGCAGTCAAAGGCAGCGGCGCGTTACAGGCCGCTCCGGTATTCATAGCATTGGTCAAGTCCTTGATATGCAGGTCGATACGGAAGCCGGGCTTATAATTGTCGGCCAGCATCATGGGTGCCTTGGCGTTCATCACATTGGAGCCAGCTAGGCCGCCCTTGATGGCCTCAAACACCAGCTGCGTGTCGGCACCAGCTTTTTCGGCCAACATCAGGCCCTCAGCCAGTGCAGCAATGTTCACCGCCACAATAATCTGGTTCGTCAACTTGCAGGTGTTGCCGCTGCCAATGGGGCCCACCCACGTGGCGGAAGCACCCATGACCAAAAGAGCATCCTTTGCGCGCTCGAAATCTTCCTTATCGCCGCCTACCATAATAGCCAAGGTGCCTGCCACGGCCATCGGCTCACCACCGGACACAGGCGCATCAATGAAATGTACGTCGTACTTTTTCAATTCGGCATAAATTTCTTTGGAATCCGTAGGGGCGCCGGAGGTCATATCCACAATGAGCGTACCGGGCTTACAATACTGACCGATGCCCTGCTCACCGCACAGCAAGCTCTTCACATGGGGGCTGTTGGGCAGCATGGTAATGATCATGTCACAGCTCTCGGCGATCTCGCGGGCGTTTTTCGCCACAGCAATACCAAAGTCAGCCGCTTCTTTCAGACGCGCTTCATTCAGATCAGAAACCAGCAGATCATAGCCAGCCTTTTTCAGGTTCTTAGACATCGGAGTACCCATAATACCCAGGCCGATGAAACCGATCTTACTCATAATGTATTCTCCTTTTCAAAATTCATAGTGGCGATGCCGCAAAAGCGGACATCATGTTTCGATTTGCAATTTTTTTGCCAGTCTGTGTAGTGTGGTAGGATCCATATCCAACACCACTGCTGCTTTGCGAAGGCTGCCCTGCTGGCGCAGCGCATTTTCTATCATTTGTTTTTGCAGTTCCTCCACTGCCTGCTTCATACTGCCGCCGGCAGCCAAATACAGTGATTTTTCCTCGCCCGGATGTTCACCCTTTTTGCGAAGCCGCGCCGGAAGATCTTCGCTGTCGATGATCTGACCCACAGCGGATACCGCAAGATTTTCCACGGTATTGCGCAATTCACGAACGTTTCCGGGCCAATCATACTGATTGAAGCATTCACGTGTGGCCTGGGAAAATTCCCGCTTGAACTTATACTTCTCGCAGAAAAACTGCAGATAGTATTCCGCCAACGGCAGAATATCCTCGCGGCGTTGCCGCAAGGGAGGAATCTGCAATTCCACAACATTTAAGCGGTAATAGAGCGCATCCAGAAAAGTTCCTTCCGTGACCATAGCCTCCAGGTCGCGGCTGGTGGCAGAAATGATCCGCACGTCGATTGGAATGGCTTTAGAGCCGCCTACACGGCGGATCTCGCTCTCCTGAATGACGCGCAGCAGCTTCGCCTGCATGGGGAGTGCCATATCCCCGATCTCGTCCAGCAATATTGTGCCGTGATTCGCCAATTCAAACAAGCCGCTTTTCCCTTTATTTCGTGCCCCGGTAAAGGCGCCCGCTTCATAGCCGAACAGTTCGGATTCCATCAGCGGCTCCGGGATTGCAGAGCAGTTGATCTTAATGAAGGGCTTATCGCTTCGGTCACTATTGTTATGGACGAAAGAACTCAACACCTCCTTGCCCACGCCAGTTTCCCCCAGAATCATGATAGAGGTTGGATAGACAGCCACCTGCTTTGCCTTTGTAAAAATACGAAGCATCTGGCTGCTGTTGGCAATGTAGTTGCGCTCGCCAAAGTTCGACAACCGCTGACGATAGGAATCGTTTTGCTCCGTAGCATCATCCAGACGGCGCAGCAGTGCGTCCTCTCCTGTCTCCATGACCAGTTGACACATTACATATGCCTTACCGTCGCGAAGGAAAGGATTGATAGCAAGAATAAAGTCTTCTGTCTGTGTGGAGACCTCCGTCATGCGGCTCATGGCGTCGCGAATACCTTGTGACAGTGTTTTGCGGTGTGCATCCAGCGTCTTGCGCATGCCGATCCAGAGACGGTTCTGATAGATCTCCGTCCCGTTTTCATCACACAGCATGACCGGAATGCGCATTGCATCCAGTATTCTTTGAATATTTTCGCTGATGCCGCACTCTTTCATCTGTTCACCTCTGCGCTTATAATGCCTGTGCCAGCAGGGACATCTCTTCCTCACGCTTCCGTTGGATCATATCGGTCGCAACGGAAAGCACATAGGAGATATTGGTGGGATTCGCCACCCCCAAATCCGCGATGTCCAAGGCACTTCCGTGGCCCGTGGACAACACGGGATAGGGCAGGTTTGTATAAATACAAGCTGTTGTCTGGAACATCTGCGCCTTCATCGCGATATTGCCTTGATCGTGGTACATATACACGATGCCGTTATAGCCTTCGCGCTGGGCGCGGAAAATCAATGTCTCAGCGCCAAAGGGGCCGTCAATCTCAATTCCTTCGCTTCGTAATTGCTCTATGGCCGGGATGATGATCTCACGTTCCTCTTCGCCAAGCCCTTCTTCGACACTGTTCAATGCCGCCACAAGGAGGCGGGGCTGCTCTCCGCGGATGGCCGTGACCAACTTAGCCAGATGCCGCCCCGTTTCCGTTACCCGCTCTTTAGAGAGCAGCGTAGCGATCTCGCGGAAGGGCACATGCCCCACTGCGGACATGCGGATCACATCGCCGCCCTTCACCGCAGTTTGGATCTCATGGATACCTGCACAGTGTTCCAAAATCTCATATTCCGAGTGAAAACCACACCCAGACTTAGAGATAGCCTCCTTGGTAGACGGTGCCAGAATCAGGCCTTCTATCGCGCCGCACTCCAGCAGTTCATAGCCGGTGGTAATGCTCTGATAGGATATCTGCCCGGAAGCATTGGTCACCATGCCCAAAATCACATGCGATACATCACCGTCAATATTGACGACAGGGACACCTTGGGAATCCAGGTCATCCCAATCTACCCGCATGGCTTCCTCTGGCTGATAAGAGGTTAGCAGGCATTCAGGATATATGCGCTGCGCCATAGCCATTAAAAGCTGATAATTGCCAATCAGCACGGGCCGACATCTGTCATAAAAATGGGGACGACGCAGAAGCTTCAGGACAATCTCCGGGCCAATTCCCGCTTGATCGCCCAGCACAAAGCCGATTCGCGGTTTCATTCTTAAGTTTTGCATGGTACACCGTCCTCGTTTCTGGGGTAGACCGATTGGATGTTTTAGATTCTTTCCCAATATTTTACCCCATAATGTTCCATGGATGCAAGCATTATATCAGCCGTGGCACAGCGTAAGACCACCATCCACAAAAATTGTCTGCCCGGTGATATAGCTGGAGGCATCCGACGCCAGATACAGCGCCACGTCGGCGATCTCGCTGCGCTGACCGCGCCGTCCCATGGGGATCTTGGCGCACATGGCCTCCTCAGCACCGGGAACCTTATACTTGGCCTCGTTGATCTTGGTGGGGATCGAGCCGGGACCGATGCAATTCACGCGGATGCCATCCGGTGCCCACTCACGGGCAAAGGACTTGGTCATCTGGCTGATGGCCGCCTTGGTACCGGCGTAGACCGCCTGACCCACCACCACGGTAACGGCGTTGACGGAGCCGATGTTGATGATAACGCCGCTTCTGCGCTTGAGCATGTCCTGGGCTGCGGCCTGGCAGCCGAAGTAATAGCCCCGGAAATTGGTGTGCACCACGCTGTCAAAAATCTCCTCGCTCACATCCACCGTGGGGCAGGGATGCTCAATACCGGCGTTATTGACCCACACGTCGATGCGCCCGAAGCGCTGCACAGCGGCGTCCCGGAAGGCACGAATGTCGGAAACCACGCTGGAATCACAGGAGGTGATGAACACGTGCGCGTCATCCGGCGCGGCGAAGCTCTTTACTGCCTCGCGCACACGATCCGCGCTGCGGGAGCACAGCGCTAAAGAGGCTCCGGCCTCATAGAACGCCTTCGCGATCTCAAGGCCGATACCGGATGACGCGCCGGTAATGGCCACGACGGTGCCGGTATAGTCAAAAGAAGTTGTCATATGTTTCTCCTCAGCACAGGTGGAACAGTCTGGGCAGCCAGACAACGATGGTCGGCCAGTAGGTGATGATGAACAGGCAGGCGATCATCATCAACACGAATGGCATAATACTCTTGATCATCTGGTGTGTGGTGATACCGGCGACCTTTTGCGTCAGGAACAGGCACAGGCCCACGGGGGGCGTGATAAGACCCAGGGTCAGGTTGAAGATGACCATGATACCGAAGTGCACGGGATCACAGCCCAACTGCACGGCCAGCATACCCAGGATGGGGCCCATGATCATGTAGATGGCGTTACCCTCCATCAGCATACCAAGGATGAGCAGCAGGATGTTGATGAGGAACAGCAGGATGTACTTGTTGTCGCTGAGACCCAGGAAGAAAGCAGTGAGCTTGGTGGGGATCTGGTTGTGGGTCAGCACCAGGCCGAAGATGGAGGCCATGGACAGCACAAACAGAGTGGCTCCGGCAAACACGGAGGTATCCATCAGGATCTTGAAGAGCTTCTTCAGAGTGAGGGTCTTGTACACGAACATACCGATCAGGATGGAGTACACGGTGGCCACACAGGCACCCTCGGTGGGAGTGAAGTAGCCGGAGAGGATACCCACGATCAGGATCACGGGCATCATCATGGCGGCGAAGGAATCTTTGAAGGAGACCCAGATCTCATGACGGCTGGCCTTGCTCTGCAGGGGATAACCGTTCTTCTTGCTGATGAACCAGCACAGCACCATCTGCAGCAGACCCATCAGGATGCCGGGCAGCAGACCGCCGATCAGCAGCGCGCCGATGGACACACCGGTGATGGAGCCGTACAGCACGCAGGAGGTGCTGGGAGGAATGATGGGCGCGATGGTGGAGGACGCCGCGGTGACGGCGGCGGAGAAGGGCTTATCATAGCCGGCCTCCTCCATGGCGTCCATCTCCATGCGGCCGATGCCGGACACGTCGGACACGGCGGAGCCGGACATACCGGCCATGATCATGGAGGTCAGCACGTTCACATGGGCCAGACCGCCCCGCAGGTGGCGCACCAGCGTACCGGCAAAGCGGAAGATCTTCACGCCCACCTTGGAGCCGGTGAGAATGAAGGAGGCCATCATGAAGAACGGGATGGCCATGGTGGTAAAGGAATCCAGAGAGTTGACAGCGCGGGTGGTAATGGCCACAGGAGTGGCGGTAGCGTTGATCAGCAGCATGAGGATGGCGGAAAGGCCCATAGAGAACGCAATGGGCACACCCAGGAACATCAGTCCGATCAACAGAATAAACATAATCGCTCCGATCATGAGATCAATCCTCCTTCTCGTCAGTTTTGTCGCCCAGCATGGCGGCACGGATCGCAGCTTCCTCCTCGGCCTCCTCGGCGCGCAGCGCGGCTTCGGCCTCGGCCTTCTTCGCATTTTCGATGGCAGTGACCTTGCCGCCGGAGACGAAGTCATAAATGGCAACGATCAGGTCGTACAGGGTATAGACCGTGTTGAAGGTCATGGCGATGGGCACACTGAGGTAGACCCACACGCGGGAGATCTGCAGGGCAGGGGTACGGCCGTTGACGATGATCTTGTTGCCCACCAGCATGAAGCCGAATACCATCAGCATGCCGCAGAAGATCATGATCATGGCGTCAATAAGAATACGCATTACGCGGCGGGTCTTGTCGTTATAGCGGTTCAGGAACAGGTCCACCGTCAGGTGCTCGCCCTTGGCGGTAACGGCGATGGAAGCGGTATAGGTCATCCAGATCAGAGAATAGGTGCCGATCTCCTCGGTAACGGGCACCTTGAAGTGGCACACACGACCGATCACCTGTACGGTGACGGCGATGATCATAACGATCAAAAAGCAGGCGGCAACGACCTGGGAGCCCTTCACGATGCCCCCGAAGATCCTGTCCACGGTGTTCTTGATCTTCACAAAGTATCTCTCCTTCCAAGTGTGTTTTTCTCAGCCCTAAGCTGATGGGATGCGGCAAAAAGCGTTGCCGTCTCCCTTCAACTTAGGACTGCATGGGAAGAGGGAACGCTCCCTCTTCCCATGCCGGATGAATAGCAATTAACAGCTCTCTTCTAAAAATTAGCCCTTCAGAGCATCATAGAACTCCTGAGTGAAGTCGCCCTTGGCGATGAACTCAGCAGCCACGTCCTTGGTGGCTTCCTTGAAAGCGTCAAAGTCGATATCCTCAGCACGGAGAACCTCGGCGCCAGCGTCCTCGAAGGACTTCCATGCAGCGTCGACCTCTTCCTGCAGGGCGTTGGTGCGCCAATCGGTGACCTCAGCGCAGCCCTTGATGATGGCTTCCTGCTGGATGGGAGCCAGACCGTCGAACCAGGCCTTGCTGACGAAGATGGGGATCAGGCCGCCGGTGTGGTTGGTCTCAGAGATATACTTGCACTGCTGCTCCAGGTTGATGGAGTGCAGCTCGGTGATGGCGTTCTCAACGGCATCGCAGGCGCCCTGGCTCATGGAGGTGTAGACCTCGCCCCAGGAGATAGTAACAGGGGAAGCGCCCATGGCGGAGTTAATGGCGGTGTTCACGGGGGAGGTGGGGCTGCGCAGGACCAGACCCTTCATATCCTCGGGGGACTTGATGGAATGCTTGTTGTTGCAGACAACGCGGAAGGGGCGGTTCACATAGCCCACGATCTGCAGGTTGATCTCGGCGAAGGCTTCGTCCAGGGCCTTATGAACATCGGTATCGCCCCAGATCTTGGCCATAGCATCCTCGTTGGAATCGAACAGGTAAGGCATGCACAGAGCATTGGCCACGGGAGCGTAGTTGCCCAGGCCGTCGAAACCGCAGATGGCAGCCTCGATCTCGCCCAGCGCCACACCCTCGGAGAACTCCACGTTGGAGCCCAGCTGGGAAGCGGGATAGACCTCGACATCGATGGTACCCTCAGAGTACTTTTCGACCAGCTCTTCGATCTTCAGCATCGCCTGATACTCGCCCAGGTTGGGATCGGCGGTGGTGGTACCGGCCAGCTTCATGACGACCTTCTCCACATTGGCGTCGCTGCCGTCAGTGGCAGGATCGGGCTGCTGCTCCGTCTGGCCGCAGGCGACCAAGCTCAGCACCATGACCAGTGCCAGAAGCATGCATAAAAACTTCTTCATTGATTGTTCCTCCTAGTAAATTTTTTTGATTTTTTATTTCACGGCGTTTGCCGAAAAATACAGAAAATAGATTGCGGGTATTTATGGGCTTATACCCGAAGGAGATAGCCCTTCAGCGCCTGCTGTGCCCGTTCGTCTTTCATGCGCATCAATGCGGCTACAGCAGTGGTGCAGGTGCCGCCTCCCACGCCCTTGCCTTCTCCGTTGGCAATGGCCTGAGCAGCACCAGAAACGGTAAGGACGTCGTTTTCGGCGGCGTAACGCTCCACATGGCCCAGCATCCGCTTCGCGCAGTCGATGCTGCGGTCAAGCAGCGCCTGCCATTCTTCGCCGTCAATGACCGGGGTATGGGCCGTTATGATCTGACTGGGCGAGACGGCCTGCAGCTTCTCCATGGAGGCGATATAGGCGTCAAGATCCGTGATCTGCGGGCATCCGGAAAAGAATCCGTCACCGATGACGCCGTCACCGCAGAAGAGGACGCCAGATTTTTCTTCCATCAGGCACACGCTGCCCATAGAGTGGCCGGGGATGGCGATCACGCGGAATGCCGCGTCATTAAAAGTCAGCACCTGACCATCTTCCAGATAGCCATCCGGCTTTACGGGCTGGCCTACCTCCGACCAGAAGACTGTATGGCGGGCGGCAGGCAGCGCAAAGTCGTCGGCAAACTGGGCAAACAGTCCCTGCCAAAGCCAGTCGTAATCAGTGATATGCCGTTCGTCACCCTTGCCCACCAGCACACGGCCGCCACAGGCTTTCGTCACGCTGTCGCAGCCGATGTGATCCCAATGGCCGTGAGTCAGCAGCAGCACGCTTTCCCGGCCATCCCGCAGGTAGGGCAGTTTGCCGGCAGCGCCGGAAGCAAGCCCTCCATCAAAAAACACGTTATAGTGCTTCGTCTGCCATAAATAGCTGCGGGTAAAAATGTTCAGATAATCATCCTGAAATGTAATCATATGTGTATCCATATCAGTGCATCGGGCGCTTCAGAGCCAGATTATACAGCACCTCCATGCTGGAGATAATATTCTTGGGATCTGCCGTTCCCTTGCCCGCTTTACCGTAGGCGGGGCCGTGGCCGACAGAGACCACATTGGCGGGAATGCCGGAGTAAATCAGCACACCATCGCCGAAGAAACAGCTCTTCATGGCAATGTTGCCCTGATCGTGATACAGGAACACCACGCCGCCAACCTCACCGCTGCGGGCCTTCAGGAATACGGTATCTGCAGGGCTGGGACCCAAAACTTTTTCACCCTCATTGCGAAGCACATCGATTGCCGGCTGGATAATGGTGGCTTCCTCATCGCCGAACAGGCCGTTTTCGCCAGCGTGGGGATTCAGCGCCGCCACGGCGATGTTGCAACGATCCTCCGGCAGGAACAGGCGCATTACGCCAAGCAGCTTGTGGGCGGTGGCAACGATCCCCTCCGGCGTCAGCTTGCTGACAATGTCCCGGAACGCGCAGTGGCCCACCACAGTGGCGCGGAAAATATCCTCGCACTTGATCACGGCGCTGCAGGAATCGGCGTGATAATACTCTTTAAACAGATCAAATTCAGCACTATAAGGAAGCTTGGCTTCGTGGAATGCCGCTTTGGTAATGGGAGCCATGGAGAAGCCGTCGATGATACCGGCGCGCTCCAGCTCCATCGTCTTTATCATGCTGTCATACTGCAGCTTTCCGCTGTCGGATGTTACCGTGGAGAACCGAATATCCGGGCCTGCCGGAACATCGCAGAAATAACACACGTTCACGCCGCCCTCGGTAGGACGACCGGCAAACGGACGGATGTCAAGATTTTCAAATCCCGCCACATTTTGGCAAGATATCCGGAATCGTTCCAAATTTCCCACAAGAACAGGAATATACTTCCCGTCATTCGCAAGTACAGCCTTTGCAACCATTTCCGGACTGGAACCTGCGTGGTCACCCAGAATGATACCGAGTACGACTTTCTTTTCCATGATCTATCTCCTCTGTAAAATGTTTGTGCCTTTCGGCACGGTATTGGCCTTTTGCTAATTATATATAGCAATAATCGTGCCAATTTTAAGTTTATACATTAAATTTCATTTTTCTACAATTTTTTTGTTTATTTTGTCAGTTGTGTGCCACTTCGTTTTGTTCATAATGACTGCCATTTTCCGAGCTTTTTCTCACTTTTACACACGGCATCGCTTGTTTTCGACGAGTTGTAGCCCCGAGCGTATCATTATTGATACGCTCGGGGCTACGCTTGCAATTCAGTTTTGCAACAACACTTCGCGGTTTTGCAACGCACCCGTCCAGCCACAGACATACAAAGCAGGTTCTTTCTCTTTCCGGCCAAAATATGAGTACCCTTACATATGAACGCATGAGAAACCTGCCGAATTTAAACCATACCGTCTGGCAATACAGAACATCACACTAATCACCCTGCTCAAATTGTCCCATTTCCAACCGTACAGAGGGTATCACCAATAGTCGTCCCGCACTGCCAATACATCTGCCATTTGATAGCATCTCTCCCTCCTTCTCGAAAAACTCACCGTGCGTTTTTCAAGTTTTGGGATATTATCTCACATCGTTGGGTGAGATGCCATGCGGGTGGTTATTGTGCGCTTACGTACGCTGAACCCGGTGGTGGGGGCGCTGGTACATAACGCAGGCTCGGTGCTGGTCATCACCAACTCGGCGTTTTTATTGAATTGGAAAAGAAAATAATTTAAAATAGGAGGAGAAAACAAATGGTCATCAAAATCATCGCCATCGTTATCGGTGTGCTGGTCCTGGGTGCGGGACTGTACTACCTGTCCAAGGAGAAGCATGATCCGGAGTCCCGGAAGATATACGGCGTCATCAGTGCCGTAGGCGCGGTGATCGCCGTTGTGGCGGCGGTACTGCTGCTGGTGCAATAAAAGAGTATGTACAGGAAAAAGCTGTGGTCCGCGAAGGGCCACAGCTTTTTCGGTAAAAGGAGAGAGTTATGTTAGCAGGCTTCCTTTTCATCAAAGGAGACACAGTCCAGGACGTAGTCCTTCATCTCGTGCATAAAAGCCTGAAGTTTGGGGGCGCGCAGATAATCACTGAGATATTCCGGGCCGTCCAGGCGGGCGACGACCATGATATCCGCATTGGAGCCCCGTGTGGTTTCGCAGCGGTACACCTGGGTATCGTGCAGGAAGGGAAGTGCCAGCTCCAGCTCTGCATAGACCTTGCGGCAGCGGAAGAAGATGCTTGTTACGTCGGCGTCTTTTGTCAGTTTCAAGAGCGTGTAGTGTACCATTCGTAGGACCTCCTTCAAAATTATTGGTCATACTTTACTGCAATTTTTGCCAGTTGTCAAGACTGTTTTTCGTTGTTTTGAACAGAATGAAATGAAAGAATTTGTGCAAAAGTTGCAAAAATAGGGCGCATTGCGCTTTCACGTTGAAAAGTGCGAAAGAAATGTGTTTATTTTTTCACAAAAAATTTTTTGAAAAAATGTCCGCGGCACATGGCGGGGTGTCCATGGGACGCGCAAAGCGGCACACAAAAGTGTGCCGCTTTGCCGGTAAAAAAGGAAGAGAAGCGATAGCGCTTATGGTTTGTAATGGTGGGCGTCCTGCAGCACCATGTCTTTGACCTTCATGAGGCGGGTGGTGTTGCCGCGCTCGTTTTCGTCCAGCTTCATGGAGATATAGCGGATGCTCTGCTGGGTCTGAGGGATCATGACATATTCCAGGGCGTTGACCCGGCGGCGGGTCTTTTCGATGTCCTGGGCCAGCAGCTGCATGGTCTTTTCCACCTGGGCCAGCTCCAGCATATCGGCAAACACCGCCTGCATTTTCTCCAGGGCGGCGTCCAGCTCGCCGCTGGTCTGTGCGAAGCCGTAGGGCAGCAGGGCATCCCCACCGCCCTCGGTATGGAAGGTGTAGACGGGGGTGTTGACGCTCATGATGTTCTTGCTGCCCACCTCCAGGGAGACGCTGCGGCGGGGGCGCAGCAGCGCCTGCCCCAGCATCTCCGGGCCCATGATGGCGGAGGCCACCGTAAAGGCGGCGTTGGCCTCCTTCAGCCCCTGCTCCACCTTGGCGCGGAGCTGACGGTTGCGGCGCACCACCTCCATGAACTGCTTCATCAGTTCGTCCCGCTTGTCCTTCAGGAGCTTGTGGCCCCGCTGGGCGGTCTTGAGACGGCCTTTCAGGCGGGTCAGCTCCATGCGGGTGGGGTTGATGGTCTTTCCGGTCATGGGATCACTCCTTCACCGGGAGATACTTGTCCAGCATCTCCGGCTTGATGCGCTTGAGCTCGCTTCTGGGCAGCATCCGCAGCAGCTCCCAGCCCAGGTCCAGGGTCTCCTGAATGGAGCGGTTCTCGTCGAAGCCCTGGGAGACGTAGCGCTTTTCAAACTCGTCGGCGAACTTGGCGTAGAGCAGGTCGGTGGGGCTGAGGGCGGCCTCGCCCAGGATGGTCATCAGCTCCTTGGCCTCCTTGCCGCTGGCGTAGGCGGCGAAGAGCTGGTTCATGGTGGGGGCGTGATCCTCGCGGGTCTTGCCCTCGCCCACGCCCTTGTCCTTCAGGCGGGACAGGGAGGGCAGAACGTCCACCGGCGGCAGGATGTTCTTGCGGTACAGGTCGCGGGAGAGGATGATCTGCCCCTCGGTGATATAGCCGGTCAGGTCGGGGATGGGGTGGGTCTTGTCGTCCTCCGGCATGGTCAGGATGGGGATCATGGTGATGGAGCCCTTGCAGCCCAGCTTGCGGCCGGCGCGCTCATACATGGTGGCCAGGTCGGTATACAGATAGCCGGGATAGCCGCGGCGGCCGGGGACCTCCTTCTTGGCGGCGGAGACCTCGCGGAGGGCTTCGGCGTAGTTGGTGATATCCGTCAGGATCACCAGCACGTGCATGTCCTTTTCAAAGGCCAGGTATTCGGCGGCGGTCAGGGCCATGCGGGGGGTGGCGATACGTTCGACGGCGGGGTCGTTGGCCAGGTTGGTGAAGAGCACGGTGCGTTCGATGGCGCCGGTGCGCTTGAACTCACGGACGAAGAACTCCGACTCCTCGAAGGTAATGCCGATGGCGGCGAAGACCACGGCGAAGTTGGAGTTGTCGTCCAACACCTTGGCCTGCCGGGCGATCTGGGCAGCCAGGTTGGCGTGGGGCAGGCCGGAGCCGGAGAAAATGGGCAGCTTCTGGCCGCGGACCAGAGTGTTCAGTCCGTCGATGGTGCTGATGCCGGTCTGGATGAACTCATTGGGGTAGTCGCGGGCGGCGGGGTTCATAGGCAGGCCGTTGATGTCCTTGTACTCCTCCGCCAGCAGGGCGGGGCCGCCGTCAATGGGCTCGCCCATGCCGTTGAAGACGCGGCCCAACATATCGGGGGATACGCCCAGCTGCAGAGGGTGGCCCAGGAAGCGGATGGTGGAGTCCCGCAGGTTGATGCCGGCGGAGCTGTCAAACAGCTGGACCACGGCACGGTCGCCGTCTACCTCCAGCACCTTGCAGCGGCGAACCTGACCGTCGTGGAGCTGAATCTCCGCCAACTCGTCGTAGGTGACGCCCTCCACGTTCTCCACCACCATCAGGGGGCCGGAGACCTCATGAATGGTGCGGTATTCCTTCATCATTCTTCCTCACCTGCTTTCTTGATGAGAGCGGCGATCTCCCGCTCCATATCCGTCTGGACCTGCTGATAGTTCTCGGTGTAGGCGTCAGCGGCGGCGTATTTGGCCCAGCCCAGCTTTTCGCGGGCGGGGATGGTGTACAGGTCCGTCAGCGCCACATCCTTGGCGATGGCGTCGCGGCACAGGTCCTCATAGTGGAGGATCAGGGCCATCAGGCGCTTCTGCCGGTCGAAGCTGGAGTAGGAGTCCACGTCCATAAAGGCGTTCTGCTGCAGGAAGTCCTCACGCAGCATACGTGCGATCTCCAGGGTCAGCTGGTCGCGGGGGGACAGGGAGTCCTTGCCCACCAGCTGCACGATCTCGTTTAGCTCGTTTTCCTCCTGCAGAAGGTGCATGGCGCGGTTGCGGTTCTTCATGAACTCCGGCCCCAGGTGCTCGTCGAACCAGGGGGAGACGGCGTCCAGATACAGGGAATAGGAGTTCAGCCAGTTGATGGCAGGGAAGTGGCGGCGATAGGCCAGGGAGGCGTCCAGGGACCAGAAGACCTTCACGATGCGCATGGTAGCCTGGGCCACAGGCTCGGAGAGGTCGCCGCCGGGAGGCGACACGGCGCCTACGGCGGTCAGGGAGCCGGTGCGCTCCTGACTGCCCAGGCACTGGACCACGCCGGCGCGCTCATAGAACTGGGCCAGGCGGGAGGCCAGGTAGGCGGGGTAGCCCTCCTCGCCGGGCATCTCCTCCAGACGGCCGGACATCTCACGGAGGGCCTCGGCCCAGCGGGAGGTGGAGTCGGCGATGACGGCCACGTCGTAGCCCATGTCGCGGAAGTACTCAGCGATGGTGATGCCGGTATAGACGGAAGCCTCACGGGCGGCCACGGGCATATCGGAGGTGTTGGCGATGAGGACGGTGCGCTTCATCAGGCTCTCGCCGGTGCGGGGGTCGGTCAGTTCGGGGAATTCCCGCAGCACGTCGGTCATCTCGTTGCCCCGCTCGCCGCAGCCGATGTAGATGACGATATCCACGTCGGACCACTTGGCCAGCTGGTGCTGCACCACCGTCTTGCCGGAGCCGAAGGGGCCGGGGACGGCGGCGGTGCCGCCCTTGGCAATGGGGAACATGGTGTCGATGACACGCTGGCCGGATTGCAGGGGCTTCTCCGGCGGGAATTTCTTCCGGTAGGGCCGGCCCACGCGGACGGGCCACTTCTGCACCATGGTCAGCTCACGGCTCTCGCCGTTTGCCAGCTTGACGCGGGCGATGGGCTGAGTGATGGTGTAGGCACCCGGCTCCGCCAGCCACTCTACCGTGCCGGACACGCCGTGAGGTACCATGATCTTGTGGAGCACCGATTCCGTCTCCGGCACGGTACCCAGCACGTCGCCGGTGACGACGGCGTCGCCCACCTGGGCGGCGGGGGTAAATTTCCACAGCTTTTCCCGGTCCAGCGGCGGCACCTGAATGCCGCGGGTGATATTGGCGCCCACCCGGCGGACGATCTCCTCCAAGGGACGCTGGATGCCGTCGTAGATGTTTTCAATCAGGCCGGGGCCCAGCTCCACGCTCAGGGGTGCACCGGTGGTGGTCACCTCCGCGCCGGGGCCCAGGCCGGAGGTCTCTTCATATACCTGAATGGAGGCCCGGTCGCCGGTCATATTCAGGATCTCTCCGATCAGCTGCTGGTCGCCTACGCGCACCACGTCCGCCATATTGGCGTCCGCCATGCCGTCGGCCACCACCAGCGGGCCAGAGACTTTGATGATCTTACCCATTTGTTTGCTCCTTTCAGGAAATATCCGCGCCCACGGCGCGTTCCACGGCGGCCTGCAGCGCGTGGCCTGCCAGGCCCAGCGAGCCGCCCTTGCCGGGGATGAGGATCACGGCGGGCATGACCTCGTCCTTATAGCGGGCGATCTCCGCCGTCAGGTCCTGGGCCAGCTGCTCGGTGATATAGATGACGGCGTACTCCTGCTGGGCCAGGCGGTGCAGGGTCTTACGGCCCGTCTCGGCGTCGTCGCAGAAGAATACGTCCAGGCCCAGCGCACGGAAGCCCAGCACACTGTCCCGGTCGCCCATCACAGCGATCTTATACATACAGCTCACGCAGCCTTTCCCGTATGGCGTCTGCCGTCATGCCGGCCATACGTCCCGACATGATGATGCGCACGGCGGTCCACTCCGTCTCCTTGGCGGCCAGATAGCCCAGCACCACCTCCACGCCGAAGGGGACGCCGCGGGCCTTTGCCGCCGCCTGCATCACAGCGTTGTCACAGGCGCGCTCAAAGGCGGTGAGAGAGCCGCCCTTGACGGCCTCCTCGCCCAGTTCAGCGGCGGCCTGGAAGGCAGTGCCCCGGTACAGGGCGGCGGGACCGTTCGCGGCGTGGGTCACCAGGGCATCCGCACTGACGCTGCCGCCGTCAAAGAGCACCTGCCGCAAAAAGCCGGGGTCGGTGTGCAGCCGCGCTGTGCGAACCAGAGAGCGCAGGTTGGCGGCGTCGGTCATGGCCCGGATGTAGGCTTGCAGATAGGCGCAGCCGCTCTTTTCCGCCAGCTGACGCAGCTGGGCGAAGTAGGCCCGGTCCAGCACACAGTCGCTGCGCTGGGCGTTGCCGGTCTCCGCCAGCACCGCGGCGGCCTGCTCCGCTGCCGCGGTCATTTCGGGGGGCAGGAACTTCCAGTCGCCGCTCTCGCCATATTTCTGCGCCATCTCGACGGGGCTGATGCAGCCGCCGTCCATGAGGAAACGCTGGCCGCCGTCGGGGTCCTTCAGCAGGGTCTTGATGTTGTGGTAATCGTATTTCAGCCGGAAGACATCCAGCAGCGCCGGCTCCGGCATGGACTTGGCGATATCGGTGAATACCGCCTCCCGCTGGCGCTTCAGGCTCTCCTGGAGGGTCGCCTCATCCCGGATGGGGTCATAGCCCAGGCCGGAGAGCAGCTGAGCGCAGGCGCTCAGGTCGGCGGCTTGCAGCAGCTGTTCGGCACGGGCCGCCGTCAGCAGATGGCGTTCCATGCTGCGGACACGGGAGGAGAGAGCCAGATAATCGGTATCTTTTCTGTGTTTCGTCAAAGGGACGCCCCCTTTCAGTCAAACAGCAGCTTGGCCACGGCGGAGGACTGGCTCTGCCGCAGCAGGCGCAGCTTTTCGGCGAAGCCGCAGTTCAGCTCCACCTTGCCCCGACGCAGGATCAGTCCGCCGCCGGTCTCACGCGTCTCATCGCTGAGACGGAAGGCGGCGCCGGGCTTCTGGGCGTTGGCAGCGTCTACCACCGCCTGGCCAACGGCCTGACGGTCGGCGGCGGAGAGAATGATCTCCTCGTCTCCTGCGCCGTTTTGAACGGCCAGACCGGCCAGCAGGGGGATGTACTGCTGGGAAGGCAGCTGCGTCAAAGCCTCGGCGGCGCGGGAGAAAGCCACGTCGATGACCTCCTGCTTGGCGGCCAGCACCCGCTGGCGGCAGGCCATCTGGCTGCTGCCCTTCAGATGCTCCAGCCGTTCGGCGTTCTGGGACTGACGGCGGGTCTGGGCGTCCTGGAGCATGGCGTCCGCCGTGGATCGATAGTCGTGGCGGATGGCTTCAGCCTTCTGCCGGGCGTCGGCGGTGATGGCGTCACGCTCGGCTTTGGCGTCGGTCTCCATGCGCTGGAGGATTTTTTCCATTCCGTTCATGCGGTCCACCCCGCCTTACTTGAGAATGTTGCCGGAGATCATGATGGTGGCCACCAGGGACAGAATGGCGTAGAACTCCACGATGCCGCAGAAGATGATGCCCTTGGTGGAGGCCTCCGGGTGCTTGGCGACGATGCCGATGGAGGCGGCAGCCACGCGGCCCTGGAAGATGGCGCTGAGCCAGCCGCCCAGCATGATGGGCAGGCAGGCGGCGAAGAAGGCCAGACCCTGGGTCAGGGTGATGTCAACAGGGGAGCCGCTGAGGACGCCCACATTGCCCAGCACCAGGAACAGGGCCACGAAGCCGTACAGGCCCTGGGTACCGGGCAGCACCTGTAGGATCAGGCATTTGGTGGACTTGTCGGGGTCCTCGCTGACCAGGCCGGCGGCGGCTTCACCAACCATGCCGGTGCCCTTGGCAGAGCCGATGCAGCACAGTCCCGCGGTCAGCGCCGCGCCCAGAATGGCGAATCCCAGACCGCCGATAGATTCAAAGATAGCACTCATGTTATTGTTCCTCCTTAATGATTTCAACATGTTTGGCCTGAAGGCACAGGGGGCGGAAGGCATTGCCGCCCTCCTTGTAAAAACGTCCGAAGAATTCCAGAAATTGCAGGCGCATATCGTGTACGTAGCAGCCCAGCAGGTTCAGCGCCAGGTTCAGGGCGTTGCCCACCAGGGCAATGACGATGAAGCCCACGATATTGCCGGTGCTGGCGCCCAGCATATTGAACACCTGGGCCAGCACAGCGCCGGAGAGCATCAGCGCCATCAGACGGACATAGGACAGGATGTCGCTGAAAAAGCCAGTGACGCCGTTGTATACCGCGCCCACCAGGCCGGTGACCTTGCCAAAGCCCTTTTTGCCCCGGCCCGCGCCGTAGACCAGCATCAGGCAACCCACGCACAGCACCACGGGCACGCCGCTTATGCTGCCGATATCCAGCACCGCCAGGGCGGTACCGGCCAGAATGATCCACCAGGTGATCTCATTCCACAGGGCGTCGGCAAAGCAGCCCTTTTTGCATTTCTCCACCACGCTGACCAGCATACCGGTGAAGATCTGGATGCCGCCCAGAACCAGCGAACCCACCATGACGGCCATGGTGTCGTTGAGGGGATCGAACAGCGTCGGCATGGCAAAGGTGCTGGACGGGTCGATCATCTTGCACAGCTGGGGGATGAAATCGCCGAAGAATCCGCCGGTCATGGCGCCGAAAGCGAAGGTGGTGATGCCGCACCAGAAGATCATCTCCATGAAGCTGGGGTCGTCGGGGCGTTTTTTCTTCAGAAACAGCAGCGCACCCAGGATCATCAGCAGTCCGTAGGCCATATCCGCCATCATCATGCCGAAGAAGAGAATGAAAAACGGGGCCATGATGGGGTTGGGGTCCACGCCGTCGTAGGCGGGGAGGGAGTACTGCTCGGTGATGCAGTTCATGGAGCGGGTGAAGGCGTTGCCCTTCAGGGCCACCGGCACCTGGGGGATATCCTCCTCCACGGGGTCGGTCAGGTCATAGGCGCAGTCCACGGTGTCCAGCCACGCCGTCAGCCGGGGCAGCTTGTCCGCGGGGACCCAGCCGTCAAAGGCCACGATGCGGCCGTCGGTCAGCAGGCGGCGGCGTGTCTCCTCACACATCTGGCGGGTGGCCAGCCGGTCAGCACACAGTTGGAGCTCTGCTATTCGTCCGGCAAAAGCGTCCAGCTTTTCCAGAACGGCCTGCTTTTCGGCGGCGGTCTGATCCAACTGGAGGACCAGGCCGTCCAACTGCTGCTGTACCGTTCCGGTGCGGCCTTTCAGTTGACCGGAGGAGAAGCCGTATTGCCGCAGCAGCTCCAGGGCCTGGGCCGTAACGGCCTGGTGGGAGAGCAGCAGCACACACTGCTGCTCGCGGGTGACGGACAGCTGATAGAGAGCTGTCTCCGGTACCTGCTGGGCCAGCTGGCCCTGCACCTCGTCCCAGTTGGCGAAGGGGGGCAGGACACCGGTGGTGATATCCACCCGGCGGGTGGACGTCAGCTCGGTGGGAATATCCAGCGTCTGCCAAGGCAGCAGGGCTGTCTGCTGGGCGCGCAGCTGGGTCTCCTGGGCGGTCAGCCGGTTCAGCTCCGCCGTCAGGTCGTTGATGGCCTCGGCGTCCCGCAGCTGCGCGGCGAAGTCGTCCTCATTGAGGTAGTCTTGCTCCGTGATCTGGGGGCGAGGGATCAGCAGTCCGCCGCCGCCCGCCTTGGGGGATAGCCGCCGCAGGGCGTCCATGGCGGCCTGCACCTGCCGCTGTTGGGCCATGCAATCCGCCGCCGTGTCCTGGCAGCGCTTCAGACTGTCGGGCAGCGTTTCGGTTTCAGGCTCGCTGATCTCCACGCAGCCCAGATGTTGCAGCCGCCGCAGGATAGCGTCATGCTCACCGGCCAGGGCCAGCAGATGCAGACGCTTCATTTTGACGATGGCCATACTATTGACTCACCACCTTTTCCACAAGATAGGCCACGGCCCTGTCCATACGGGCCATGGCGGCGTCGCGCATCCGACCGCACTGCTGCTCCGTCTCCGCCAGCATCTGCCGGTGGAGGGCGTCCGCCTGAGCCTCGGTCTGAGCCGCCGCGTCACGGTCCGCCTGACGGACCGCCGTCTCGGCCTGGGCCACCAGTGCGCGGCCCTCCTGCTCTGCCTGGTCCAGCAGCGCCTGGGCGGCCTGCTGGGCCTTGGCTTTCTCCGCTTCCAGTCGACTTTCCGCCGCCTGGAGCTGCTCTACCTTTTCCTGATACAGATTACTCACCGCCTTTCCTCACATATGCGCGCAGGGGAGTCCTCTGAACGAGGGCTCCCCTGTAAATGGTTATATGCACAGGGGAACTCCACTGCTTATATCATCTGAGTGATTATTGCCTATCATACCACTGTTCAATTCCAATACGCAAGGATAGTTTGAAAAATAACAGGAGAAATTACCTCAATTTTTCGTGATGTTCCACAAAGGAAAAAGTGCCATATGGCGTGATTTGTTGCAAATTTACGTTCCAGATACTGGAAAAGCTGCCTTTTGCGCGCTTTTTCTTATCTCTGGGAGAATATGGAAGAGACAATATGTTTTTTTCGCATGGAGGAAAAATGGAGCGGCGGGAGAGGGTTGTCACATGGCGGCGTATCTGGTACAATAGGGCGCAAGATCAAAGGAAGCGAGGCGGCAGTATGGACGCGATAACGCTGAAGCATGTGGAGAAAGCCTATACCTCATACAGTACGGAGGTGGTCCTGACCGGGCAGGAGCGGGAGAGCCGCACCCGGCAGGTGCTGCGGGACCTGTCTCTTCAATTTCCGGTGGGACAGCTGACGGTGATCGTGGGCCGCAGCGGCTGCGGGAAGAGTACGCTTTTGAAGCTGCTGGCAGGCCAGGAGCAGCCGGATGGAGGCGAGATATGTATTCCGGAGGGCTGGCACAGTGCCATGCTGCGTCCGGACCCCTATGTGATCACCTGGACCAACGTACAGCGGAATGTGGCCATGGCCTGCGGCGTTGGCAAGACGCCGGAGGAGCGCTATGAAAAGGCGTCGGAATTCGTTCGGCTGGTGGGGCTGGAGGACTACGCCGACCTGACGCCGGTGGAGTTGTCCACCGGCATGAAGCAGCGGCTGGGTCTGGCCCGTGTGCTGGCGGGACAGGCGGAACTGCTGCTGATGGACGAGCCCTTTGCGTCATTGGACTTTCTGACCCGCGGCGAGCTGCAGGAGCAGTTACTGGCCATTCAGCAGCGGATGCCCCGGACTATCGTGCTGGTGACGCACCAGCTGGAGGAGGCCCTAGTGTTGGGCCAGAAGATCATCGTTATGCACCCGGACAGCACCGCCCAGGAATTTGACCTGTCCGGCGAACCCTATCCCCGAAATATGGAAGCGCCCTATATGCGGCAGCTGAAGCGGGAGATCACCCAGGAGTGCGGAAGGCCTACGGCGGGACCCGGTGACGAACGGCAGGAGCCTTCGCCGCTGATCGCGGATGCCATTGAGAAGATGACGGCGTTTTATCAGGGGGGCATCCATGACATCGATCATTTTTTGAAGGTGTGGGCCTTTGCCCGGACCATCGGGCAGCAGGAAGGACTGGACGGCCACACCCAGCAGGTTCTGGAGCTGGCGGCGGTGGTGCATGATATCTCCTGCCCCATGTGCCGGGAGAAGTACGGCAATACCAACGGCAAAAAGCAGGAGCTGGAGAGCCCGGCACTGGTGGAGCCGTTTCTGCGGGAACTGGCGGTGGCGGAGGCGGATATCCGCCGGGTGTCATGGCTGGTGGCCCATCACCACACCTATACGGATGTAGACGGCCTGGATCATCGCATCCTGCTGGAGGCGGACTATCTGGTAAATGCCGGAGAGAGCAGCTATGGCCGGGAGAACGTGGAGGCGGCGCTGCAAAACATCTTCCGCACGGAGAGCGGCAAGCGGCTGCTGCGGGATGTTTTCCTGGGCCGGTAAATATGATATATGGGACCCTGCGCCGGCAATGGCGGGGGTCCTGTATTTTTCCTGGGTCTTCTGCTATTTTCTGTATTGACAATTCCGACGGAGGGGATTACAATTGCCGCAATAAAGGGGCGGCGCCTGCCGCCGAAGAAACAAAAACGAATGGAGGGAATATCGTATGAGCAAGAAGCTGGTAGCCTATTTTTCCGCCAGCGGCGTGACGAAGAAGGTGGCGGAGCGGCTGGCCAAGGCGGCGGGCGCGGATATGTTTGAAATCGTGCCTGTGGTGCCCTATACCCACGCGGACCTGAACTGGATGGACAAAAAGAGCCGCAGCACCGTGGAGATGAAAGACCTGAAGGCACGGCCGGAGATCGCGGCGGTGCCGGAGAATATGGGGGAGTATAACACGGTATTCCTGGGCTTTCCCATCTGGTGGTATGTGGCGCCCCGCATCATTGATACGTTTGTGGAGCGGTGCGATCTGTCCGGCAAGACGGTGATCCCCTTCGCCACCTCCGGCGGCAGCGGTATGGGCAAGACGCTGAGCGTATTGCAGCCCCTGTGTCCGGACGCCCAATGGAAAGAGGGTAAGGTGCTGACCAGCGCCTCTGACGAGGAGCTGGCGGCTTGGGCCGGTCAGTTCTGATACCATCAATTGGCAAGGTATGATAAGAAAAGAGAGCGTTCGCCGGATGGCGAACGCTCTTCTTTGTTACTCCGCTGTTTTGCCGTGGAGACGGCGGTATTCGGTGGGGGTCTGGCGGTAGACCTCACGGAATGCGGTGGTGAAGCGGCTGGGACTGTCGTAGCCCACGGCCTGAGCAATGGCGGCGATCTCGTCGCCGGTGGTGGTCAGCAGCAGTGCGGCCTGAGCCAGACGGTGGGTGCGCATATGGGCGGCGATGGTGTCGCCGTACACCTTTTTGAACATATTCTTCAGTGTGGTGGGGTTCATGAGAAACTGGCGGGACAGCTCCTCGATGGTGACCCGCTCCGCCAGGTGCTCCACCAGGTAGCGGTGGACGTTGCGGACGATCTCCTCCTGGGAGGCCTGAAAGTCCACCTGTTTTTCCGGACAGGCGATCTCCAGCACCTGCTCCACGATCTCGTGGAGGGCGCGGGCCAGCTCGGTGTCGGCGGCGCGGTAGTAGACCTCCTTGCCGTCCCGGCGGCTCTCCAGCAGGCCGCTGTCGGTCAGGGAGCGCAGGTGGTGGGACACGGCGGGGCTGGACATCTCCATGATGGCGGCGATGTTGACCACGCATTCCTCCCGGTGGCTGAGAAACCAGAAGATGCGGACACGGTTGGGGTCGTCCAGCTGCTTGAAGATGTCGGATACGGCGGTGAAATGGCCGGTATCGCCCAGCAGCTGGTACAGATCGTCGGTATGGGCGTGGTCGCCGTGGTGGTGGGGCAGGGTGAAGTCTTCCATGGGCGGTTCCTCCGGTTTCTATTTTGGAAATATCACTTGCCCTTTTGGGCAAACAGGGGGCAAAGGTATTGCTTTTTCCTGCGCCACTTAGTATACTACCACCAGAATCGTTAAGCAAGCACTTAATCGTGAAATTTTGAAAGCGCCCGCCCAGCAGGCGGAGCGAACCATGGAGGTATGTATCATGAAGAAGACCTATAAGATCGAAGTGGACTGCGCCAACTGCGCTAACCTGATGGAGGAAGCCGCCAACAAGACCGCCGGTGTGGCCTCGGCTACCGTGAACTTTATGACCCAGAAGATGATCGTGGAGTTTGACGAGGGTCAGGACGCCAAGGCGGTGATGAAGGACGTGCTGAAAGCCTGCAAGAAAGTGGAGCCGGACTGCGAGATCGAACTGTAAGCAAACATCATGCCCGGCCTTTGGCCGGGCATGATAACGAAAAGAGAGGTGTTGACCATGACGAAGAAGCAAAAAACGATGCTGATCCGCATCCTTATCACGGCGGCGATGCTGGTGGCGCTGAAGTTTATCCCGCTGACCGGTATCCCCCAGCTGATCGCCTATCTGGCGGCCTATCTGGTCATCGGCTATGACATCCTGCGCAAGGCGGGAAAGGGCATCCTCAACGGCCGCGCCTTTGATGAGAACTTCCTGATGGCCATCGCCACCCTGGGCGCTTTCTTTCTGGCGGTGTGGACCAGGAGCGGCGACTATGTGGAGGGCATCGCCGTCATGCTGTTCTATCAGATCGGCGAGCTGTTCCAGAGCTACGCCGTGGGCAAGAGCCGCCGGAACATCAGTGCGCTGATGGACATCCGGCCCGACTACGCCAATGTGGAGAAGGACGGCCAGCTGGAGCAGGTGGACCCGGACGAGGTGGCCGTGGGCAGCATCATCGTGGTGCAGCCCGGCGAAAAGGTGCCGTTGGACGGCGTGGTGGTCAGCGGCAGCGCCAGCTTGAACACCAGCGCCCTGACCGGCGAGAGCCTGCCCCGTGACGTGAAGGAGGGCGACGAGATCATCAGCGGCTGCATCGACATGAGCGGTGTGCTGAAGGTGCGTACCACTAAGGAATTCGGCGAGTCCACTGTGTCCAAGATACTGGACCTTGTGGAGAATGCCAGCTCCCGCAAGTCCCGGTCTGAGGCGTTTATCTCCCGGTTTGCCCGCGTCTATACCCCGGCGGTATGTGCCGCTGCGGTGGTGTTGGGCGTCCTGTTCCCCTTGGGACGTATGGTGCTGGGGATGGACCCCCAGTGGGTCAGTTGGGTCTACCGTGCTTTGACGTTTCTGGTGGTCAGTTGTCCCTGCGCGCTGGTCATCAGCATTCCCCTCAGCTTCTTTGCCGGTATCGGCGGCGCCAGCCACGAGGGCATCCTCATCAAGGGCTCCAACTATCTGGAGGAACTGTCCGACGCCAAGTATGTGGTGTTTGACAAGACCGGCACCCTGACCCAGGGCGTGTTTGAGGTCACAGGCGTACACCACAGTCCTATGACGGAGGAGCAGCTGCTGGAGTATGCCGCCCTGGCGGAGTGCGCTTCGTCCCATCCTATCAGCAAGAGTTTGCAGAAGGCATATGGTAAGGCCATCAACCGTGAGCGGGTGACGGATATCCAGGAGATCAGCGGCCACGGCGTGGAGGCCGTGGTGGACGGCCACAAGGTGGCCGCAGGCAACGGCAAGCTGATGACCAAACTGGGCATCGAATACCACGAGTGTCATAGCGTGGGCACCATCATCCACATGGCGGTGGACGGCCAGTACGCCGGACACATCGTCATCTCCGACGAGGTGAAGCCCCACTCCAAGGAAGCCATCGCCGCCCTGAAGCACGCCGGCGTGGAGAAGACCGTGATGCTGACCGGCGACGCCAAGCGTGTGGCCGACGAGGTGGCGGCGGAGCTGGGCATTGACGAGGTGCGCAGCGAGCTGCTGCCCGGCGACAAGGTGGCTGAGTTGGAGAAGCTGCTGACACAGAAGGGCGCAAAGGCCAAGCTGGCCTTTGTGGGCGACGGCATCAACGACGCGCCGGTGCTGACCCGTGCCGACATCGGCATCGCCATGGGCGCCATGGGCAGCGACGCCGCCATTGAGGCCGCCGACGTGGTGCTGATGGACGACGACCCCATGCAGATTGCCAAGGCTATCAAAATATCCCGCAAGTGCATCGGTATCGTCCGGCAAAATATCGTGTTCTCGCTGGTGGTGAAGTTTGGCTGTCTGGCGCTGGTGGCTATTGGCGCCGCCGATATGTGGGCCGCGATCTTCGCCGATGTGGGCGTGATGATCCTGGCGGTGCTCAACGCCATCCGTGCGCTGAAGTACAAGGGTTGAATAGAGAAAAAATAAAGGCAAAAAATACCCCCATAACAGACGGTTATGGGGGTATTTTTACGTTATTTACGCGGGTAATCCGCCGTTATACTGCCGTTTGAGGAAGGAGAGAAAAGCGCGGGCGGCGGTATTTGTGGCGGGCATGGACTTGACCGCCACACCGAGACGGCGGGACACTGGCTTATCCAGGGGGATGACCTGCACCCGGCCCTCGTACCCCGCCAGGGAGAAAGCGGACAGGACCGAGACGCCCAGGCCGCCCGCCACCATGGAGAGGATCGCGCCGTCATCAGACGCCGTTACCGTCAGGCGGGGGGTGTCCGGCGGCAGCAGAGGTTCGATATATTGCTCCGGGCTGGAGAGGAACGTCTCCTGCAGCAGCCGCTCCAGGGAGATGGTCTCTCCGGTCCAGGGAAAGTCCGGCGGCACCACCGCCACCAGCGGCGCGTCGGTCAGCGGCGTCCAGTGGAACCGATGACCGCAGGCCTCATCCACGATGGCCAGCTGAATTTTATCCTGCGCCAGAGCATCGGCCAGTTCGTTGCCCTGGACCAGCACATCCACCTTGATTTCCGGGTGCAGCTTGCGGAATTTGCTCAGCAGGTCGGGCAAGCGGGCGCGGGCAATGCTGGCAAAGCAGCCGATGGTCAGCGCACGGCCGTACAGCTGGCCCTGAACCTCCGCTTCGCTGCGCAGGGCGTCGCAGGCGTTGATGACCTGATTGATATAGGGCAGCAAATGCTCACCCTCCTCGGAAAGCCGGACGCCGTGGCTGCTGCGGGTCAGCAGCGTACAGCCCAACTCGGCCTCTAGCTTATTGACCAAGTGGGTCATGGCGGACTGGGTATATCCCAACTGCGCGGCCGCCTTGCCGAAGCTGCCGCATTGCACGGCGGTCAGCACAGCCCGCAGCTTACTATCATCCATAGGAACCTCGCTTTCTGCGATTTGTACAAAATTATTTTATCATAATTATGAATATAGCACAACGCAACCCCGGTTTCAAGGACATTTCTGTGAATTATCTGCCGATATTTGGATATTTCTTGTCAATATTTTGCGTGCCATTTGCGTGCCATTAGTTTTATTCATGCCCCAATGAATTACGCTCAATTCTCAAGTCATGAAAAAAATGTTACCCTATATGAGCGGAATACATGGCACTGTGTTGATTTCGCAAGAAGAAGGAAAGCGTAACTGAGGAGAAAGGTATGACTATGCAAAAGAAGAAAACGACAGTACGAGATGTGATAGTGATCGGTTTCGCACTGTTCTCCATGTTTTTCGGCGCGGGCAATGTGGTGTTCCCGCCGTACTTGGGGCTGGAAGCCGGCCCGGAATGGCTGACCGGCTTCACCACCTATTTCATCGCGGATATCGGCCTGGCGCTGGTGGGCCTGTTTGCCCTGCTGCGGGTGGGCAGCAGCGAGGCTGTCCTGAACCGTGTGGGCCGCGTTCCCGCCGAGATTTTGATGTGCGCCATCATTCTGTGCATCGGCCCCATGGTGGCCATCCCCCGTACCTCCGCCAGCACCTATGAGATGGCCATCGCGCCCAACATCTCCGGCGTATCCCCCATTCTGTTCTCCGCTATTTTCTTTGCCCTGATCCTGGCGCTGTGCATCAAGGAATCTGCCGTGGTGGACATCGTGGGCAAGATCCTGACGCCGCTGCTGCTGGTGGGCCTGTTTGTCATCATCGTGAAGGGTATCGTCACTCCTTTGGGCGATATCGCCGCACTGCCCCAGATCAATAACGTAGCCGTCACCGGCATCAAGGCCGGCTATCAGACCATGGACGCGCTGGCTGCGCTGCCCTTCGGCATCATCGTGCTGCAGAGCGCCGCCAGCAAGGGCTATTCCGGCAGCAAGTCCAAGCTGCGCATCGTGGGCGGCTCCGCCCTGCTGGCTGGCGTTCTGCTGCTGGCGGTGTATATGGGTCTGGCCTACCTGGGCGCTACCGTATCCACCCAGTACACCGGCGCCGACATCGGCCGCGCCCAGCTGACCATGGCTATTGTGGAAGGCCTGATGGGCAAGGTGGGCATGGTGCTGTTCGGCGTGGTAGTGGGCCTTGCCTGCGTGACCACCGCTGTGGCTCTGACCAGCTCCGCCGCCGCTTACTTCGCGGAGCTGTGCCGCGGCAAGGTGTCCTATAAGGTGTTCGTTGTGGTGATTTGCGTGTTCAGCGCCGTGGTGTCCAACCTTGGTCTGGATCGCATCGTTGCCATCGCCGCACCGGTGCTGGATGTGGTGTATCCTCCCACGCTGGTGCTGATCCTGATCGCGCTGGTGATCCCGCAGGTGCCCGACCGCGTAAGCCGTGCCGCCGCTGCCGGTGCGCTGCTGTCCAGCGTACTGTGCACGCTGCATGCCCATGGCGTGGCGCTGTCCTTCGTGGAAGCGCTGCCGCTGTACGATCTGGGCCTGTCCTGGATCCTGCCCGCCGCCGCGTTCGGCCTGATCGCCGCGCTGCCCGGTTTGTTTACCCATTCCCGCTCCCGTTCCGGCCATACCTTCCATAACCCGACCGAGGAGCATTGACATTTGCGGAAACTCCGCCTCTTCTAAAAGCAAAGCCGCCCTTCGTGAGAAGGGCGGCTTTGCTATATTGGCCCCAAATCTCTCGATTTGGGGCCAGTTATTTTGCACCCCTCTGTGCGCCTTTGGCACTGGCGGGGCGGGCTGTATTTTTCGCCGCGTACACGCCGCGGCGAAAAATGATTTCACAGCGCCGCCGCTTTTAGGCGGCGAACTCTGCGAGGCTTTTACATCGTTTGCCCTGAACAATAGCGGGTATTACACGGTTTCCTCCGGCGGTGTGTCAGGGGTTTCCACGGTGATGGTGGGGATAAATGCCTTGGCCAGCTTTCCCTTGCCGCGGTGCTTGATATAGAAGTAGCCGATGGTGCTGAACACCACGGCGCCGATGAAGTTGACGAACAGGTCCTCCATGGTGTCGTATAGCCCGATATCCAGATAGCCGCCGAAGCCCAGCTCCTGGCCGTTGACGGTGACAGAGGTGATACCGTCGATGGTGACGGGGATATTTTTATTGGTGGGGTCCAGCATGACGGAGGTAATGGACTGGATCACGGTGTCCTTCTGCATATCCATGTGGAAGAGACGGTCCATGGCGAACTCAAAGAACTCCCACAGGACGCCCACGGTCATGGAGAAGCAGAAGGCCGCCAGGGCCACATAGATGGGGGAGAGCTGGAACTTGATGCGGCTGTTGCGGTTGAGAATGTCGATCAGGGCAAAGCCGGTGGCGGCGCAGAGAAAACCGGTGGTGGTGTGGAGCATGGAGTCCCAGTAGGGATAGGTGATGAAGTAGCACTCCAATTCGCCCAATATCTCGGCGGCGAAGATGAACAGGAGGATGATGATCTCCAAGGTGGAGGGCAGTTCAATGCCGAAGTTCTGCTGGATGAAGAAGGGCAGCATGAACAGCACCAGTACCAGAAGGCAGATGAAGGCGCTCTCATATTCGCCGCGGACGAGGGAGGATACCAGCGTGGCCAGGACGATGAGACGCAGTACCAGGTAGACGATGAAAACGGCGGGCTGGCGGCGGATAGCGGCCTTGAGATCGCGGGGCTGGGGGACAAGGCTGGGTCGTTTCTTCATAAGGGGAGTCCTTTCTATTCTATCGGTATACTGCCCCAAAATGGGGCGGATACAGCTGGATGTAGTTTCCAATTATAGCATAGGGCGGCAGAAAAAGGCAATACTTGTCCGGCGGCGGGATTTTTCGTTGACTTTTGCCGCAAGGTTGGGTACAATGGGGACTGCGAGTAGATCGGACAGTTGCGGCGGCAAGGCGAAAGCCTGCCGATGAGGAAAGTCCGGGCTCCACAGGGCAAGGATAACGGGTAACGCCCGCCGAAGGCGACTTCAGGAAAAGTGCAACAGAGATATACCGCTTTGCGGCTGCTCCTCCGGGAGCGCGGCGGAGTAAGGGTGGAAAGGTGAAGGTAAGAGCTCACCCGACGGCGTGGAAGCGTCCGTCGCTGTAAACTCTATCCGGAGCAACACCGCTATGGAGCATATAGGTTGGCCCGACCGCTCCGGGGTGGCTTGAGCGTACCGGCAACGGTGCGCCTAGATAGATGACTGTCAAGACAGAACCCGGCTTACAGATCAGCTCGCGTGATATGAAAAAGGCGGCGGAGAACGCCGCTTTTTTCTTTTGGTTACAAAAGAGAACCCCCGGCTCTGCCGGGGGGAGAAAAAAGCCTATGGCGAGGGGAGAAGTAGACAAGAAAA
>CAKTMW010000016.1 GCA_934574095.1 uncultured Oscillospiraceae bacterium
CCGGGCATGAACGCCGCCATCCGCGCCGTGGTGCGCAGCGCCCTGAGCCGGGGCATCGAGGTGGTGGGCATCCGCCGGGGCTGGCAGGGGCTCATCAACGGCGACTTTGTGCAGATGGACAGCTCCAGCGTCAGCCGCATCATCAACCGGGGCGGCACCATCCTGTACACCGCCCGCAGCGACGAGTTCCGCACCAAGGAGGGCCAGGAAAAGGCCTATAACACCTGCAAGCTGCTGGGGCTGGACGGCATCGTGGCCATCGGCGGCGACGGCACCTTCCGGGGCGCCCAGGACCTGAGCAAGTGGGGTATCTCGGTGGTGGGCATCCCCGGCACCATCGACAACGACATCGTCTGCACCGATTATACCATCGGCTTTGACACCGCCGCCAACACCGCCGTGGAGTGCATCGACAAGCTGCGGGACACCATGCAGTCCCACGAGCGGTGCTCCGTGGTGGAGGTCATGGGCCGCCACGCCGGATATCTGGCGCTGTATGTGGGGCTGGCCGTGGGCGCTACGGCGGTGCTGGTGCCGGAGACGGCATACGACTTCGAGGCCCATGTGGCCGAGAAGATCCGGCAGGCCCGGCTGATGGGCAAAACCAACTTCATGATCGTGGTGGCCGAGGGCTGCGTCAGCGCCATGAAGGTGGGCGACCAGATCAAAAACGAGCTGGGACTGGACCCCCGCGTCACCATTCTGGGCCACATCCAGCGGGGCGGCAGCCCCACCGCCAAGGACCGCGTCATCGCCACCCGCATGGGCTATGAGGCGGTGCGGGTACTGGCCGAGGGCGGCACCAACCGGGTCATCGTCATCCACAGCGACCAGGTGTCCGACCTGGACATTGACGAGGGACTGGCTATGATGAAGACCCTGAATCAGGAGGAATTCCAGGTCATGAAGACCATGACCGGCCAATAAGCGCCAACGAAAGGAGAACACAAAGCATGAACTATCGCATCCTTGTCATCAATCCCGGCTCCACCTCCACCAAGATGGGCGTCTTTGACGGCGAGAAGTGCGTCTTTCAGGAGACGCTGCGCCACAGCGCCGACGAGCTGGCCCCCTTTTCCCATGTGATGGAGCAGGTGGACTTCCGCCGGGCGCTGGTGGAAAAGGTGCTGTCCGAGCGGAACATCGCCCCTGAGACACTGGACGCCGTATGCGCCCGCGGCGGCCAGATACCGCCGTGCCCCTCCGGCGCGTTCGTGGTGGACAAGCAGATGTGCGACTATCTGTACGGTGTGAAGGAGGCGGCCCACGCCTCCAATCTGGGCGCGGTCATCGCGCTGGATATCGCCGGGAAGCAGGGCATCCCCGCCTATGTGTACGACCCCGTGGCGGTGGACGAGATGACGCCCGTCACCCGCATCACCGGTATGCCCATGCTGCAGCGCCGGATGCTGGGCCACTCCCTGAACTGCCGGGCCATGGCCATCCGCTGTGCGAAAGAGGTCATGCATAAGCCGCTGGAGGAATGCCGGTTTATCGTGCTGCATCTGGGCGGCGGCGCTTCGGCGCGGCTGTTCATCGGCGGCAGGATGGTGGACGGCGTCCGGGACGACGAGATCATGTTCGCCCCGGAGCGCAGCGGCGGCGAGGATTGCCAGAGCCTGATCCACCTGTGCTTCTCCGGTGAGTACACGGAGAAGGAGCTCATGAAGTTCGTCCGGGGCGCGGGCGGTCTGAAGGCCCATCTGGGCACCAGCGACGCCCGCGAGGTGGAGCAGCGCATCGCCGCAGGCGACGAGAAGGCCAAGCTGGTGTACGACGCCATGCTGTACGGCGCGGCCAAGTCGCTGGGGGCGCTGGCGGCGGCTGCCGACGGGCGGGTCGACCGGATCATCCTCACCGGCGGCATCGCCCACTCGAAGTATGTGACGGACTATCTGACGAAGAAACTGTCCTTCATCGCGCCGGTGGAGGTCATGGCCGGCGAGTTTGAGATGGAGGCGCTGGCCGCCGGCGCCTGCCGGGTGCTGGCAGGGGAGGAAAAGCCCCACGCTTTCTCGGAGTTAGTGTGATTTGTGTGTTTTGTGGGAACCTTTTGGGGGAGAGCAGCGTCTAAGGAATGTGATTCCCAAGAAAGGAAGTGCCACTATGAAAAAATTATGGATGATCGCGCTGGCAGCCTGCTGTGTGCTGGCGCTGGCCGCCTGCACGGTGAAAAAGCCCCAGGAGAGCGGCGACGTCAGCCAGCTGCCCAATCCGGTGCATGAGTCCACCGCCGAGGAGGTGGCGGAGAAGACCGGCGTCACCCTGAATGTGCCCATCACGGCGGTGGATGTGGCGTACAGCTATATCGACGGCGATTCGCCGCTGGCGCAGGTGAGCTTCGTCTATCAGGGCCAGACCTACACCTACCGGGGTCAGAAGACCCAGACGGTGCAGGATATTTCCGGGATGTACTATGAGTGGACCAAGACCACCAACGACTCGGAGGATGTGCCCTACACCTGCTACTTTACCGACGAGGGACAGGGCATGGCCCTGTGGCACAGCGACGGCGTCAGCTATACGCTGGGCATGACGGAAAACGTCACGGAGGAGCTGCTGGTGACCATGTACGGCATCGTGACCGGCACGGCGGCGGAATAAACGGAAACTACGCAAAAAGAAACGGCCTATGGCCGTTTCTTTTTGCGTATGGCGCGGCGCGGCTCCCTCTTGTCCTTTTCGCCGAAACGTGGTATCCTGTTGAAAAAAAGGAAAGGGGGCCTGAGCATGGACATTCCCCAGCGATGCCGGGACGAGGAGGGCTATCTGGTCCGCCAGCATCTGATGAAGGACATTCCCTACGGCCGCCGGACGGTGGCCAAGGTGGGGTGCGGCTTTATGGCGGTATACAACGCCGCCCGATACTTCGCCCTGCCGGTGACGGAATCGGAGGTATGGCAGTATTTCCACCGCCATGTGTTTCTGGGCGGCGTGATGGGCACCAGCATTTTCCACGTGTGCCGGGGGCTGCGGCGCTTCGGCATGAAGGTGACGGGGGTGCGCTACCGGAATCTGAAGGGCGCAAAGGCGGGCATCCTGTGGTATCACACGGGCCGCTCCCGCCACTATGTACTGGTACGCCAGTGTGAGGACGGGCGGTACGCCTTCCCCAATTCCTCCGCGCCGGGGCCCATGACGTTTCCGGAGTTTTACGGCAAATATGTGAAGCACCTGCGGCTGCCGCCGTTTCTGGACCTGCCCATCATGTTCACCGTGACGGCGGCGCGGCGGGATAAGACCGCGGCAGACAGCAAAGACTAACAAAAAACAGGAGGTACACAGTATGTACAAGAATATCGCCAAGCAGGAGAAGCTGCTGCTGAAGAACCTGGTGGACTATCAGGCGGGTCAGGTGGTCAGCAAGACGCTGGTGCAGAACGAGCTGGTCAGCGTCACCGTGTTCTCCTTCGAGAAGGACGAGGAGATATCCACCCACGCCAGCGGCGGCGACGCCATGGTGACGGTGCTGGAGGGTACGGGACGCTTTACCGTGGGCGGCGAGGTATTTGTCCTCACAGAGGGCGAGACCCTGGTAATGCCCAAGGATGTGCCCCACGCGGTATACGGCCAGGAGCGGTTCAAGATGCTGCTGGTGGTATCGTTCTGATGAAAAAAAGAGACTGCCGGAGCAGTCTCTTTTTTTATTGCTCGTCTGGGATATAGCGGATGATATCCGCCACGCCGCATTGCAGGATGCGGCACAGGTCGTTCAGGGTATTCAGCGTGATGCTGCGGTTTTTCCGCAACGCGTCCAGCGTCCCCGTGCTGACGCCGTAGTCCTTGATCAGCGTATACTGGCTAACGCCGCGACGCTTTAATGTCTCCCACAACGGGTCAAACACGATCATCCTGTCACCTCCCTGCTGCTGTAAAGCATACAGGGAATATTTTCTCTTGAATATTGCCGATTATTAGGCTATACTCGAATGTGAGGTGAGAGGATGAAAAAATGGCGGGAACTGCCGCGAAGGACACGGGACGTGATCGGTCCTTGTGTGGGATTTGGCGGGCTTTTGAGCATGATGCTGCTGAGCGCTTCGGAGGAGTATGCGTTACTGCTCTCCTTCCCGTTCATGCTGTTCTATATGTGGCTGTGTCCGGAGACGTGGAGCGGAAGGTAAACATCCGCTTTTCCGGGCCGGGAAAATTTTTTTGGAAGAATTTGCAAAAAGGGCTTGCCAAACGCGAAAGACTGTGTTACAATGCCCATAACTTCGATAGGGAATTGCTTGAGAGAACTGCCAGGCGGCAGCTTTTTTAAGACCCGGTAGTTAGCTTCCGCTAACCATCGGAACAGAGCCCATGAAAAACTGCCCTGCGGCAGCTTTTTTAAGACCAGAGAGTTAGTTTCCGCTAACCAGCGAATAGCGGCAACGGTCCCCCCACATACTAGCAGACGAAGGGAGGCGGCGTATGTCAGAAGAAATCTTGGTCAAACAGTGTGCGCCCACGCTGGCAGGTATCAAGACAGGCAGCTTGTTCCCCTGTCCCTGCGAAGACCGGGCGTCGCTGCTGGCGGATATCCGCCGCCTCAACCGTCTGCTGGTGCCCAAGGGGTTGTGCCTGCTGCCCATCCGCTACCGGGACGACCAGGCGCTGCTGTATCTCTACCGCCCCGCTGAACTGCGGCGCGACCTGGAGGGGTCTCTGGCCCGCGACATCCTGCAAAAAGCGGGTTACGGCTGCGACGGCTGCCAGCGCTGCGTGGCGCGGCTCATCCGCCGCTTCCGGGAGGACGGCGAGTTCCCCCATGAGGTGGGCCTGTTTCTCAGCTACCCGGCAGAGGACGTACAGGGCTTCATCCAGCACGGCTCGCGGGATTTCAAGTGCACCGGACTGTGGAAGGTCTACGGCGACGAGGAGAAGGCCAAGCGTATGTTCGCCCAGTTCCGCAAGTGCACGGAGATCTACTGTGCCCTGTGGCGCTCCGGCTCCGGCATCGACCAGCTGACGGTAGCCAGCCGAAATAGAAGTAAATAATAATTTAGTAATATATAGAAAGGACAAAACACATGAAAAAAACTGCTGTAATTTACTGGAGCGGCACCGGCAACACCGAGGCCATGGCCAACGCCGTGGCGGAGGGCATGAAGGAAGCCGGCGCCGAGGTCACCGTCATGACCCCTGACCAGGTGGACGTCAATGCCCTGAGCTATTCCGCCATCGCCTTCGGATGCCCCGCCATGGGCAGCGAGGTGCTGGAGGAAGTGGATTTCCAGCCCATGTTCGACGGCTGCAAGAACCGCCTGGGCGGCACCAGCGTGGCCCTGTTCGGCTCCTACGGCTGGGGCGACGGCGAATGGATGCGCAGCTGGGAGAAGGACTGCAACGACGCCGGTGTGAACCTGGTGTGCGAGAGCGTCACCTGCTGCGAAGCCCCCGACGACGCGGCTCTGGCCGCCTGCCGAGAGCTGGGCAAAACCCTGGCTCAGTGAGCCCGAAAGATTACTAAACGATTATTCATTTGCAAATTTCCCTCACATTCTTCACACATTTTACTTACTCACTTCACTCACACTCAGTTACTCACACTCACTTACTCACATTCACTTACTCACATTCCCTTACTCATTTCACACTTATCAAAACAATCCCTCTTGTATTCACCCTAGTAATTCTTCCCTCAACCCAATCAAAGTAACTCAATCACTTACTCACCTCTCTTCTCTATCACTCTTAACGGGAAAAGCGGCCTGCGTCGGAAACAGGCCGCTTTTTTCATTGCCGTCATTGCGAAACCAGTCAGCAGACTGGAATGACAGGATACAGAAGGGGGCAATCAGCTTACGATAGGCTGCTGTAGGGCGGGGCCAATGTGCCCCGCCGCGTGATAACCGGTGCGCCGCCGGCGGCGGGCCACGCGGGGCCCGCCCTACGGAGCACTATCGGCGGCCATTTCGTAGGAGCCGGTCATTCCGCCTTGGTGGCCAGCGCCACACGGGCAAAGGCGTTGGCAAAGATGCGGGCGCTGTTGAGGGCCTCGTCCAGAGAGTTGCCCGCCGCCCCCACCTCCACCAGCATGGAGCCCAGGGACTTGTGCTGGTTGTAGTTGGAGTTGCGCAGCGTGATGGGCCGCATCACCGTGGGATAGTCGGCCTGGATGTTCTCCGCGATGGCGACGGCCAGCTTCAGGTTCTCCTGCCAGCCGTCGTGATTGCTGCCCATGATGAAGCTCAACTGGGCGGCGTTGGGGTCCTCCTGGGAGATCAGCTTATACTGCCGGTGCTGGGCGTCCTCCACCGCGTCCCGGTGGATGTCCAGGATGAACACCAGGGAGGGGTACTTCTCCTGATACGCCTCGATGCCCTCCACCGACCGGCCATAGGCCCCCTCGTACAGCGGGTCGTCGTACAGCGTCCGGTCATGAAGCACGGAGATGCCGTACTCCGACAGCACCGACGCGATCTCGTCCCCCACCCGCACCACATTTTTGTTGGTGTCGCTGGTGCGGCAGGTACCGGTAGAGACGTAGTCCTGTCCCTCCGGCATGGTATATGCCTCGCTGCCGTGGGTGTGGATGATCAGCACCTGGGGCGCCTGGTCCGTCAGCCGGGCGGCAAAGCCCTCCGCCGCCAGCGCGGCGGCGTCAAGCGTCTTGTTGGAGGCGTTTTTGATGCACACGCCCCGCACCACCGTATACCCCGCCGTGTTGGTGATCTTCACCGTCTGGGAGGGGACGCCGTTATCCAGGAAGGCCAGCGCGGGCCGGTCCGCCGCGGCAGGCAGCGGCACCTGGGCGGCGGGAGCGGGCGTGTCCGACGCTTCGGCGTCCCCGGTATCCTCTTCCTCAGGCTGCGGTTCCTCCCAAAATCCGGCCACCTCCGCCCTGGCGGACAGCAGCAGCGGTGACTGTCCCAACGCCAGAGCCGTAGCGGGAGACAGCCCGTCCGGCGGCAGCCAGCTGCCCATGGTCCATTGCAGCAGCCACCTGGCGGCGCTCTGTCCCGCCGAATCGCCGCGGCCGTCCGCCGCGACCGCCACCGTCACCAGCGTCGCCGCCGCCAACAGCAGCGCCGCACCCCGCCGCAGCCATCGTTTCACCATGTCCATCACCTCGGACAAGTATATGCGAGGCAGCGGGGCCTTATGACCATCGCGTAAAAGGCCCGCCTTCCGTGGGTGAGAAGCGCCTTCGGCGCTGAAGCGGCCAGCGGTTTACTTTTACGCCTCCCACACCACGGAAAACAGCCCATTCTCCGCCGCGCAGTCTGCCAGCACACGCCGCAGCGACACGGCATAGCCGCCCAGCGCCGCTTCCAGCGCCGCTCCGCTGCGGACCACCAGCTCCGTGGGCTCTGTGATATCCGTCAGGCAGTCGCGCAGGGCGTCCAGATTGCCGCCATACCAGTCCGGAAGCCGCAATCCTGCCGCCAGCGTCCGGTGCAGCGTTTCGCGGCTGCCTACGCTGCCGCCGTCCAATACAAACCGCATGCTCATTCCTCCCCGTACAGCAGCTCGAAGCTCTCGTAGTGGTCGCCGGTGTAGTAGATGGGTCCGTCGCTGGAGAACACGATACGCTTGGCGCCCCGGCTGCCGGCGCCCAGCGTGTCGATATCGCACTCGGTATAGGTGCGGCCCTCCGCCTCCGGCAGCAGGCCCTCATAGTTTCCGAACCGGCTGCCGCCGATGCACATACCCGGCGCGTAGGGCTCCAGGGAGCCGCCGCTCCACCCCAGGGCCTGGGCCTCCTTCTTGGTGATGAAATTCCCCGGCAGATGGCCGTAGGTGTGGATGTACAGCGCCACATCCTCCTTGGTGGTGTAGCTGCCGTCCTCGTCGATGGTAGGGGCGGCGTCGCCCTCATCCGGAACGTCGGAGGGATGGGCGTCATCCGGCAGCACGTCCTGCTGCTGTTGCTGCTGCGGCTCCTGCTCGCCGCCGGTGATCACACCGATGACGGTGACGTCGTCGGCGCAGCCCACCAGCGTCAGCGCCATGACAAGCGCCAGCAGCCACGCGGTCAATCTCTTTTTCATAGGTCTACCTCCTGTTGTCATTGCCACCATCCTACCACAAAAAGGAGAAAAAATCCACCCCGGCAAAGGGTGGATTTTCCGTATTCTGATACGCGGTGGCCTTACCAGCTCTCACAGGATACAACGTCCCACTCCCCCGTCTCCGGCAGCAGCGCCGCCAGCGTGTCCGGCGCGGCGGCCAGCTGCTCCTTCTGTTGGTGCGTCAGGTGCCTTTTGATGGCGTATTCCACCCGTGCCGCCGTGCCCTTGTCGCCACAACGCCACACCGCCGCGATCTCCTCCGGCGGATAGGCGCGGGTGAACTTGGCCCCTTTCCCCGACAGGTGGGTCTGGAAGCGGCGCGCCACGTCCACCGCCAATCCGGTATAGTACACGCCGCCCCGGCACCGGAGCATATAGACATAATACATGGTGATTTCCTTTTTATTGACAATATATCACAACACATATGCTACACTTGTTCTTGCGGGTTTCCCCGCAGCAAGGGTATTGCATAAAAAGCGGGGCGGTTTTCGGCCTGATCCCTCCGAAGGGAGGTGATATCATGCCTATTACATTGACCTTTCATTTGTTTGGACTCGTCTTTACATTGAAGATCAAATGGGAAAACCGCCACTCTGCCAAGTGACGGTTTTCTGACTTTTTGAAAACTCGATTTTGACGGGCTAAAACCGCTTCGCGGCAATACCCTTGTTTTTATTATACCTAAAACAAAGAAATTGTCAAGTGGCGTTTCCCTCTTTCCCCCTGCTTCATTTTACCGGAAATCCCTTGCAAATACAACCGCCATATGATAGAATTTCAGGTTGAACGACATGGAAAAGGAGCCTTTTATGGAGCTTTTTGATTACTATCTCCGCTATATGACCGAGCTGTTGGCGGGCAAACGCCCCGCCCCGGAGGGCATCACCCTGACGGCGGAGGACGAGGAGGGCCGCACCCGCCAAATCACCGAGCAGCTGGCGTCCATGGGGGCGGCGGACTTTGTGCGGGCCTGCGCGGCGCAGGACGGCGAAGCGCTGCCGGAGAGCCTTTTTGACGGCGACAGCGGCATGGCGGGCTTTGAGGCGTTTCTGAAAAGCGCCCAACAGGCGGAAGAACCCGCTCCCCAGCCGGAGCCTGCCAACGAGCCCAATCCCGACGCGGGCAAGCACGCCTTCGAGGTGTTTCTGGACTGCGTGGCCATGGACGACGGGCTGGTGCAGTATCTCATCGACGTGCTGAAGCGCCGGGACTGGAAGGAGTTCTACAAGCTGAGCCAGATCACCACCCGCATGGATCTTGACCCGGAGGAATTCCTCTACTGGCTGGGTCATCGGGAGGACTACGCCGACGACGAGGAGCGCTCTTGCGCCGTCATCATGGACGGCTGTCTGGAACGGCTGATGAACGAGGGCAAGCTGGAGCTGGCGGCGGCGCTGCTCAGCGGCGACCGGACCACCTTTGACCGCTTCCGCTGTGACGCGCCGGAGCTGGTGCACCTGCCCCAAGCCACCTACGACTGGTTCAGCCGCCACTATCTGGATCGGGACTACCCCATCCGGGCGCTGATGAAATGGAACGGCGTGACCTTTCCGGAAAACCGCCAGTAAGGAGACAGAACATGACCACCAATGAACTGTACGCCCAGATGGGCGTTTCCCAGCGGGTGCTGGATTTCGGCGCGGCGGTGCTGGCGGAGATCACGCCCCAGTTCGCCCACATCGACGCCGTGGCGGAGCACAATCAGGCCAAGGTGATACAGGCCATGCAGGAAAACCGGCTGGCCGCCATGCACTTCAACCCCTCCACCGGCTACGGCTACGACGACGACGGCCGGGACAATCTGGAGCGCATCTATGCCCGCATCTTCGGCACCGAGGCGGCGCTGGTGCGGCCCCAGATCACCTGCGGCACCCACGCGCTGGCACTGGCGCTGGCGGCCAACCTGCTGCCGGGAGACGAGCTGCTGTCCCCGGTGGGCGCACCCTACGACACGCTGGCAGGCGTCATCGGCACCCGTCCCACCCCCGGCTCGCTGGCGGAGTACGGCGTCAGCTACCGTCAGGTGGAGCTGCTGGAGGGCGGCGCCTTCGACTACGACGGCATCCGCGCCGCCATCAATGAAAAAACCAGGCTCATCACCATCCAGCGCTCCAAGGGCTACGCCACACGCCCCAGCTATTCCGTGGAGCAGATCGGTGAGCTGATCGCCTTCTGCAAGCAGTGCAAGCCGGACGTCATCTGCATGGTGGACAACTGCTACGGCGAGTTTGTGGAGACCGACGAGCCCACCAACGTGGGCGCGGACATGGCCGTGGGCAGCCTTATCAAAAACTTAGGCGGCGGTCTGGCTCCCACCGGCGGCTACATCTGCGGCCGTCAGGACTTGATCGACCGCTGCGCCTACCGTCTCACCGCGCCCGGTCTGGGCCGCGAGGTGGGCGCGAATCTGGGCGTGCTGCCCGCCTTCTACCAGGGCCTGTTTCTGGCTCCCACGGTGGTGTCCTCTGCCGTGAAGGGCGCGGTGTTCGCCGCCGCCTGCTATGAAAAGCTGGGCTTCCGGGTGGTGCCCTCCTCCCGCGAGGTGCGCCGCGATATCATTCAGGCGGTGGAGCTGAAAAGCCGCGCGGGCATGGTGGCCTTCTGCAAGGGCATTCAGGCCGCCGCCCCGGTGGACAGCTACGTGACCCCGGAGCCCTGGGCCATGCCCGGCTACGACGACGAGGTCATCATGGCGGCGGGCGCTTTCATTCAGGGCGCGTCCATTGAGCTCTCCGCCGACGGCCCCATCCGCGAGCCCTACGCCGTGTACTTTCAGGGCGGCCTGACCTGGTATCACGCCAAGCTGGGCATCCTCATGAGTCTGCAAAATATGCTGGACGCGGGATTGATTCAGCTGTAAGGGCCATTTACGATGAAAAGGACACCTCGGAAAACCGGGGTGTCCTTTTCTGTTCTTCTCACTGCCACAGGCTGCACAGCAGGTCGGTGTAGGCGCTGGGGTCGTCGATGGGCAAGCCGGCAATGAGGCAGGCCTGATTATAGAGGATTGCCGCGTATTTCTTCGCCTTCTCCGGCTCGGTGATGCGGGTCGTTTCAAAGGTGATAAAGGCGGGGTGATCCACGTTGATCTCCAGAATACGCTGGGCCTTCATGTTCAGGTCGGGCTGCACGGCGGTAAAATACTTCTCCATCTCGAAGGTGAGGCCCTGTCCGCTGGACAGGCACACGGGATGGGTCTTGAGCTTGGTGCTGGCCTTGATCTCCGTCACCTTGTCGCCCAGCACCTCCTTCATGAAGGCGAAATCGTCCTTGTAGCGATCCGTCTCGTCGGGCTTCTTTTCATCGTCCAGTTCCAGCTCGCCGTCCACCACGCTGCGGAAGGGCTTGTCCTTGTACCGGACAAACAGGTCGGGGATAAAGGCGTCGGTATTATCGGTGAAGTACAGCATCTCATAGTCATGCTCCTTCACCAGCTCCGTCTGGGGCAGATGGTCGATGGCGTCTACCGTCTCGCCGGTGGCGTAGTAGATGAACTTCTGGCTCTCCGGCATACGGTCCACGTACTCGTCCAGGGTCACCAGCTTCTTCTCCCTGGAGGAGTAGAACAGCAGCAGGTCCTGGACCTTCTCCTTGTTGGCGCCGTAGTTGTTCAGGGCGCACAGCTTCAGCTGGCGGCCGAAGCTGCGGTAGATGGTCTCGTAGCTGTCCCGCTCGTCCTTCAGCATCCGCAGCAGTTCCGCCTTGATCTTCTTCTCCAGATTGGCGGCGATGACCTTCAGCTGCCGGTCGTGCTGTAAAAGCTCACGGGAGATATTCAGGCTCAAATCGGGGGAATCCACCACGCCCCGGACGAAGTTGAAGTACTCCGGCAGCAGGTCGGCACAGTGATCCATGATCATGACGCCGGAGCTGTAAAGCTGCAAGCCGGGCTTGAAATCCTCGGTAAAATACTGGTTGGGCATACGGGAGGGGATGAACAGCAGCGCCTTATAGGTGACGGCGCCCTCCACCGACACGGTGATGACCGACTGGGGCGGGGCAAACTCGCCGAAGCGCTCCTGATAGAACTTGTCGTACTCCTCCTTGGTGACCTCGCTCTTTTTCCGCTGCCACAGGGGCACCATGGAGTTGAGGGTCTCCCACTCGGTCACGTCCTCGTACTCCGGCTTGTCGTCGGGGCTGCCGTCCTTCCGGCGGGAGCGAGTGGTCAGCATACGAATGGGGAATCGGATATAGTCGCTGTATTTCTTCACCAGCCGCTTGAGGGTGTACTCCTGCAAATACTGGCTGTACTCGTCCTTCTCCTCCTCGCTGTCGGGCTTGAGGTGCATGATGATATCGGTGCCCACGGCGTCCTTTTCGCAGGGCTCGATGGTGTAGCCGTCCACACCGGCGGACTGCCAGCGGTACGCCTGCTCACAGCCGTACTTTTTGGTGATGACGGTGATCTGGTCAGCCACCATGAAGGCGGAGTAGAAGCCCACGCCGAACTGGCCGATAATGTCGGTGTCGGGAGTCTCCTTGCCCTCCAGCTCGCCCTTGAACTGGAAGCTGCCGCTGTTGGCGATGACGCCCAGATTGTGCTCCAGATCGTCCTCGTCCATGCCGATGCCGTTGTCGCTGACGGTCAGGGTGCGGCTGTCGGGATCGGCGGCGAGGATGATGCGGAAGTCCTGCCGGTTCAGGCCCACCTTGTCGTCGGTGAGGCTGAGGTAGCACAGCTTGTCGATGGCGTCGGAGGCATTGGAGATGATCTCCCGCAGGAATATCTCCTTGTGGGTGTAGATGGAGTTGATCATCAGGTCCAGCAGGCGCTTGGACTCGGCTTTGAATTGTTTTTTACGCATGTAGATTCGTCCTTTCTGTGGAATAGGAGACGCGATAAACGTCTCCTTTTGGGTATATTGGGTATGTGGTTATGGCGTCGGGACAACGTTTTCGCGGTTTCGTAGGGGCCGATGCCCACATCGGCCCGCACACCATACGGCGGTATTTTCGGTGAACGCGGGGCGATGTGGGCATCGCCCCCTACAAAGCACACCCGGAAACGACTGTACTTCCGGCAACAGGTCACTTCTCCCGCTTTTTCTCATTGGCGCGGGTGATGGCCCAGCCCGCCACGGTCAGCGCTGTCATGGTTCCGGAGATCACGGCCAGCGTTTTGCCCAGCAGCGCCAGCTTGGGCAGCACGTCTCCGGCGGCCTTGGCGGCCTTTCCGCCCACCCTGGCAACGGTTTTCATATCCGGCATTGTCTCACCTCTTTACATTGTCGTGCGCCCCGTTACCGCATGAAGCGGTCGATGGCGTCGTTCAGGCTGTCGATGGCGGCGGTGTCGCCGTCCTCCACCGCGTCCACGATGCAGTGGGCGATGTGATCCTTCAGGATCACGCGGCCGGTGGAGTTCAGCGCCGAGATCACGGCGGACAACTGCACCAGCACCGCCGAGCAGTCCTCGCCCCGCTCCACCATGCGGCGTACCGCGTCCAGATGGCCCTGTGCGCGGCTGAGCCGGTTCAGCACCGCCTTGGTATGGGCGTGGGAATGGGTGTGGCCGTGGCCGTCACCGTGGGTGTGGGTGGTGCCGTCGGCATGAGTGTGGGGTTGTTCGGACATGGCACTTCGCTCCTTTGCGGGATATTTTCTGCTGTTTATGATACCGCAAAACGTCGGTTTTTGCAAGGGGGGGCGGGGGATTTGCCGTTTACAGTTTGACTTGCCGGGCGGAACGTGGTAAAATTGAGAAAAAATGAAAGCGAGGGTTTCTCCTATGTGCAGCCATGACCATGAACACACCCACGCCGACGGCGTGACCCATACCCATCCCCACACCCACGACCACGACCATTGCCACGAGCACACCCATGACCATGACCACGGTCATGAGCATACTCACGCGCAGCACTCTCCGGAGGAGGCGCTGGCGCTGCTGGCCTATATGGTGCAGCACAACCGCCACCACGCCGAGGAGCTGCACGAGCTGGCCCACAGCATGGAGGACGAGCCTGCCCAGCTGATCCACGACGCGATTTTGGACTTCAATCTGGGCAACGAAAAGCTGGACGAAGCGCTGAAGCTGCTGAAGGGAGAGTAAGAGCCATGTGTCTTTCCACTGTATATACCCTGAAGGGGAACGAGAAGCAGGAGGTCTGCAAGAACGTGGCCTCCATGACGGTCGAGGGCGATAAGCTGGTATTCAGCGACATTCTGGGCGTTCCCACCGCCGTGGTGGGCAAGCTGGAGAAGATCGACCTGATGGAAAACGCGATCTTTGTGCGGCAGAATTGACAACGTGCGTCCGGACGCGAAAATAACGTATCACGAAAAAAGCTCCCCGGATGGGGAGCTTTTTTCGTGGGGTTATATAACGTCGGTGATTAGCCGCGTTTTTTCCTGGTAACGACCAGCGCCGAGCCGGTCAGGGACAGGAGGCTCATGCCCACGTACAGGCCGATACCGCCGTCGAAGGTCTCGCTGGACTTGACGGTCTTGCCGTCAGGCTTCCTGCTGTCGTCTTTGGTACCGGGATTCTTGGCGCCGGAGCTGGTACCGCTGTTATCGCTTTTGGTCACACCTTTCCACAGGGCCTTGATCTCGACATTGCCGGACGTGGTGACCTCATAGGTATCACCCGCATTATAGCGCTGGCCGTTGATCTCCCACGCGTCAAATTCCTTGCCGGAAGGAGCCTGGAAGGCACAGCGGGGCAATGTAATCTTATCGCCCTGTACCACCTCGAACGTACCCATATTGCCTGTACCGCCATTGGCATTATAGCTTGCTTTATAGCCAACACGGTTATTCTGAGAGCCGGCTCCGTCCACCTTCGACGGGGCTGCATTCAGGGTGGGCCATACTTTTCCGCTGCCAGATACGTTGCTGCTTGCCACGCTGCCGCTAACGATCAATTTGCCGCGAGAGCCCGCCTCATTGGGGCTGGTCTTTTCAGCAACGCTGCCCACGAGACCGCCCGCTTCTTCTATACCGGTGACATTGGTCAGAGCGGCATTGCAGCCGTCCAGCTTGATCTGATTGGCATCATAGTCACGGGTATCAGCAGGGTATCGATGATCGTAACCAGGGTTTACATCCTCCACTTTACCAATGAAACCGCCCGCGATCTTGCCGTTGACGGTACCGGTCGCCTTGCAGCCGGTATAGATGCCGCGATCCGCGTCACCGGCAAAGCCGCCCGCGCAGCCGTTGGCATTGGTCACATCGCCGGTGGCGGTGCAGTTGGTGAACTCGGCATACATACTCGCATTTTGGGAATTGGAAGCAGAGCCTACAAAGCCGCCGGCAGGCGCACCGCCGGAAACGATATCCACATCAGCGGTACAGCCCGTGATCTGATGGCCCTGCTGCCCCAGGTCACAGTTCCAACCCAAGTTGCCAAAGAAGCCGCCCACAAAGTTATCCGTACTTGTGACACCGGATGCATTGATCTTGCCCTGTGTGCTGCAATTCTCGGCAATGGTATGCGCGCCGGGCCAGCAGATAAAACCGCCCACCTCTACGGTTCCGGTGGCGGTCACATCCAGCCCCGTAGCAGAGCAGTTGGTCATCTTGGGCTGCTCCCAGCCACGCTGCGTCTGGCCCACAAAGCCGCCGACGCCGCACTCGCCGTCAGTATCAGCCACCGTTACCTTGAAACCGTTGACCTTCAGGTTGTTAAAAACCATGTTGCTATTCTTCTGCAGAATAGGAGAGAAACCCGCGATAAAATCCGCGCCATTGGCAGCATCCACCGTCAGGTTTTCCACGGTGCAGTCGTTCATCCAGGGCCAGGACATAAAGGCGCACATACCGCCCACCCATGCCTTGCTGTGGGTAGTGGCGACTTTTATATTCTTGACAGTCACACGGTTGACGGTACCGCGAATGTAGTTTGCCAACACGCCAAAGCGGCCATCGCCCACGGTGGTTCCACATCAGCAATGGTCAGGTCATGAACCCGCTCACCGTCACCGTCTTCGATCCCGTTAAAGAAGCCGCCGCGCTTCTGCGTGTCATCCACCACGACCTTAAAGTTGCGGATAGTCTTGTTATTGCCGTTAAACTCACCCTTGAAGGATTTGATCGGCGTCCAATTCATGCCGCCCAGATCCAAATCAGTCGTCAGGGTGATCTTCTTTCCCTCGAAAATATTGCCGTTCGTATTTGCCTCTGCTACGAAGGCCAGCAGGTCATCCACGGTACCGATGGTCAGCTCCGCAGCGGCGGAGTTATACCAAGCGGCGGGAGCATTTAGTACCGGCTGCTGCTCTTCGCCCTCACCTTCAGCAATCTGCCGGGATTCGGTTTCCTCATTTTCTGTCTCCCCGGTCTGGGGCTCCTGAGGCTGCTCAGGCTGTTCGGGCTGCTCCGGAGCAGGCGCGGGGGTCTCCTCCTCTATCTGCTGGGCCGGAATCGGCTCAACCGCTTCCGCCATGGCCGTTACCGGCAGGACGCTCAGCAGCATGACCAAAGCCAGCACACAGGTCAGCCATCTTTTCTTTGCCATGTAATACATTCCTCTCCTGTTGTAGATTTCCCACAAGGAATACCCCTTTGCCTTTCCTAGGAAAGGCAAAGAATCCCATGGGATTCTTTGCGCTTGCGATTTTTCACAATCCGGCTGTATCATATCACTTGTTTCGACAATGTGCAAGGGGCTTTCCATAATTTTTGTTTTTTTATCAAAAAAAATATAAAGGAAGCGCATAGAGCGGGACAGCCGCCCGCCCTATGCCTGTATTCACCACTTCACCACTTCCCGGCCGTCTGACCAGACGGACACGATGTTGTGACGGTGGGTCATGTAGATGATGCGCTCGAACCGCTCCTCCACGCTGAGGGGATGGCTGGCCTCCGGGAAGTCGCTGTCGTCCACCACGATGGCGTGGAGCTTGTCGCCTACGGCGAAGCCCTCGCCCGCGCCGAAATACTTGTGGCCGGAGGTGGTGCCCAGATAGTAGCCCTCGCCCACCGTCAGGAAGTCGGTGTGCCAGTCGTCGGTGATGCGGCGCACCTTGGAGGTGCGGATGGAGGTGGCGATGACCTTGTACATGGGCAGCTGCGCGCCGCCGGCGATGTCGCTGCCCAGCGTGACCCAGATGCCCTCGTCCAGCATCCGCCGCACCGGGCACACGCCGGAGCAGATGTTCACATTGGAGTCGCCGCAGTGGACGACGACGACATTGGCGTCGCGGATGGCCTTGCGCTCCACCTCGTCGGAGTGGACGCAGTGGGCCATCAGGGTGTGATCCTTCCACAGGCCGTACTTGTCGTAGGTCTCCCAGTAGCGTCGGCACTCCGGGTGCAGCTGGCGTACCCACTCGATCTCGCCCAGGCTCTCCGACAGGTGGGACTGGACGTACAGGCCCTTTTCGTTGGCAATGCGGCCCAACTCCGCCATCAGCTCATCGGTGCAGCTGGGGGTAAAGCGAGGGGTGATGATGGGCTTCACATGCTCGAAATGGCAGCCCTCCAGCCAGCGCAGCGTCTCACGGACGGACTCCTCCGTGGTCTCCTGCAAAACGCCGGGCAGGCCGTTGCGATCCATGTTCACCTTGCCCACATAGCCGGTGACACCGGCCTTTTCCAGCTCCTCCATCAGCACCCACGTGGCCTCGGTATGCAGGGAGGAGAACATACTGACGCGGGTGGTGCCGTTGGTGATCAGGTCGCTGGCCAGCCGCCGGTAGGTGCGGCGGGCGTAGTCCAGATCGGCAAAGCGGGACTCGGTGGGGAAGGTGTAGGTATTCAGCCAGTCCAGCAGCGGCAGGTCCATGCCCATGCCCAGCATGGGGTACTGGGGGGCGTGGAGGTGCATATCGGCAAAGGACTGCATGATGAGCTTGTCGCCGAAGTCCCGCAGCGGTGCATGGGCGTAGCAGTCCGGCAGCGTGTGGTAGACCCCGGCGATGACGCCGTCGGTCAGCACCAGAAAGCCGTTTTCCGTGATGTCCATCCGACCCAGCGCCGGAGCGTGAACGATGTGGCCCTTCAAGACCTGTGTCATGGAACGATCCCTCTTTTCAGACAAAATAAAATGAGCGCTCCGCCGCACCACGCGGCAAAGCACTCATAGTGGCGTCATCGGTGACGCCGTAGAAACGCCGCGCCCCGTTCCGGCACGGCTATATGAGTTTCCTTTGAACAGGTTTATGATACCATAGAACGGGGCGTTTGGCAAGGGGGATTTTGGGGCGCACTGCCGGTCCGCCCCTCCCCTTCCGGCACTGCTTTACGCGAATACCAGCTGCACCAGCAGCATGTACACCACCGTGCCTGCGCCGATGGACAGCAGCACGTTGCGCTTCCACAGGTGCAGCGCCGTCACCACCGCCAGCGCGATCAGCTCCGGCAGGCCGTGGGGTGCGGCGGCAATGTCCACATTCCGCAGGCAGTACACCACCAGCAGGCCCATCATGGCGGCGGGCAGCGTGCGGCCCAGATACTCCACCACCTTGGGGATGGGCTTGTTGTCCGGGAACAGCAGGAAGGGCAGGAAGCGGGTGATGATGGTGCCCAGCGTCACCGCGCCGGCGATCACCAGCGCCTGGGTCGTTGTCAATGTCATAGCTTCTTCCTCCCCAACAGTAATACGATCAGCACCAGCACCATGGCGGGGATCACCAGATTGTCCGCGCCGAACACCGCCAGCGCCGCGGCGGAGCAGACAAGGCCGATGACGCCGCTCATGCGGTTCTGGGGGTTCTTCACCTGCTCGATGAACAGCACCACGAACAGGCCCGTCAGGGCGAAGTCAAGACCCGTGGTATCGAAGGTGATGAACCGGCCCGCCACCGCGCCCAGCACGGAACCGGCGGCCCAATAGCCGTAGTCCAGCAGCGACACCGCCAGATAGAAGTCCTTCCGGGGCACGTCCTCCGGCGGCTCCACCGAGGAGACGATGGAGAACGTCTCGTCGCTGAGGGTATAGATCAGCGGGAATTTGGCCGCGCCCATCCCCCGGTATTTACCCAGCATGGACACGCCGTAAAAGAGGTGGCGGGCGTTGACCATCAGGCTCATCAGCAGCGCCTGCAGCGGGTCGAACGCGGTGGTCAGCAGCGCGATGGCCACAAACTGCATACTGCCGCAGTAGGCCAGACAGCACATCAGCAGCACCCACGGCACGCCGTAGCCCTTGGTCTGCATCAGCACGCCGTAGGCAATGCCCAGCACCAGATACCCCGTCAGCACCGGGACGGTGCCGGGAAACGCGGCGCGCACGGCGGCAAGGGCGGGATGGGATCTCTTATCCATGGCTCCCCCTCCGGAAAGTGTGATAAAGTGGCACTATTATATAGAACGTGCGGGGAAAATGCAACCCCTTCTCCCCTTTCCTCCCGTTGACTTTCCCGCTGATGGCTGGTACAATGAGGGCACTTCAGGACAAAGGTAGGTCGATCATCACATGAGCGATAACGTATTTGACAAGAAGCCCAGCGAGTGCAACTATTCCTTCGTGCAGCACACGAAATGCGAGTTCTTCCCCTGTCACGCCACCAGCCACCCGGAGGATTTCAACTGTCTGTTCTGCTACTGCCCGCTGTACGCGCTGGGCAGCCAGTGCGGCGGCAACTGTCAGTGGCTGCCCAACGGCGTCAAGGATTGCTCCGCCTGCATGCTGCCCCACAGGCGGGGCAGCTACGAGTATATCATGAGCAAGTTCCCGCTGCTGTCCGCCATGGCGAAGCGAAACCGGTAAAAAACTTGCCCCAAAAGGGCCATGCCCTTTTTTGACAAGCTGGCAAAAAAGAAGTGCTTCCTATCGGAAAGCACTTCTTTTTTGTTTAACCCGTGACCCACAGCGGGCCGTATTGGCCCAGACGGGTATTCATGTCATCTCTGGCGCTGTCGCTGAGTTCCAGGTGCCGTCCGGCGGCCAGATCGTTGAAGACCCCGCAGTCGGCGCAGTAGTCGATGCGCCTGCCGCTGCCGTCAGTGAGACGCACCATGATGCAGTCCCTCAGGTCGTCCTGCCAGTCCTTGGATTTCAAGCAGCGATCCACTGCGGCGGCGTCCTGGGCGGAGAGCCGACTCTCCTGCCCCTTTATGTCTATCATGGTCCACCCGGTGCTGCTTCCGCAGCCCGCCAGTGCGAAAACGCACAGCGCGGTCAGCAGCAAGGCGATCAGTCTTTTCATGGCGTTACCTCCGTCAGAAAGCGTTTACTCCTCCGTGGGCATTTTCCACGCCGTCAGGTCGGTGTGCAGCAGCTCGTGGGAGCGATGGCTGAGGGGCTTGTGGAAGTACTGATTATACACGGCCTGCACGTCGGGATTCTCGTGGGAGAAGCGGAGGGCGGCGTTCTTGTCCAGGTTCCACAGGATGTCGCCGCGGGGTCCCGCCAGCTCCACGCCGTCGCGGATGGGCTGTCCGCCGCCGCCGACACAGCCGCCGGGACAGGCCATGACCTCCACGAAATCGTAGCTGGCCTTGCCTGCCTTCAGGGCGTTCATCAGCTTGCGGGTGTTGCCCAGGCCGCTGACCACCGCCACCCGGACACGGCCCGCGCCGGGAATGTCGAAGGCGGCCTCCTTCCAGCCGTCCATGCCCCGGACGGCGGTAAAGGCATCGGGGTCCGGGTTCTGGCCCGTCACCAGGAAGTAGGCGCTGCGCAGCGCCGCGTCCATGACGCCGCCGGTGGCGCCGAAGACCACCGCCGCGCCGGTACCGGTGCCCAGGGGGCTGTCGAAGGGCGTTTCCTCCATGACGGCGGGGTTGATCTGCTCGCCCCGCAGCATACGGACGAACTCGCGGGTGGTCAGCACCACGTCCACGTCCGGGTCGCCGCAGGCGTTATTGAGGTTGGGGATGGCCCGCTCCGCCTTTTTGGCGGTGCAGGGCATGATGGACACCACGCAGATATTGTGGGGGTCCACGCCGATCTTCTCGGCAAAGTAGCTCTTGACCACCGCGCCGAACATGGCCTGGGGGGATTTGGCGGTGGAGAGATTGGTGGTGTATTCCGGGAACTGACCCTTGACGAACCGCACCCAGCCGGGGCAGCAGGAGGTGAACATGGGCCACTTGTACTGGTCATGATGGGTGAAGCGCTGCAAAAACTCGCTGCCCTCCTCCATGATGGTCAGGTCGGCGGCGAAGTCGGTGTCGAAGACGTAATCGAAGCCGATCTCCTTCAGTGCCGTCACCAGACGCTGGGCGGTGGCGAACTTGGGGTCCAGATGGTAGTATTCGGCCCAGGCGGCGCGGACGGCGGGAGCCACTTGCACCACGGTGATCTTGTTGGGGTTGGCCAGCGCATCCCAGACCTTGCCGGTGTCGTCATGCTCCTGCAAAGCGCCCACGGGACAGTGGGTGACGCACTGGCCGCAGAAGGTGCAGTCCGACTCGCCCAGCGTGCGGAACCGGCCCACGCCCACGGTGGTGCGGGTACCGGTGCCCACCACGTCCCAGATGTTCATGCCCTGTATCTTCTCGCACACCTGAATGCAACGCATGCAGCGGATGCAGCGGTTCTCGATGCGCACCACGGGGTTGGAGAAGTCGGTGGGGATGTTCTTCAGATCCTTGATATAGTGGTCGCCCAGCAGGTTATAGTCGTTGCACAGGGTCTGCAGCTTGCAGTTGCCGCTGCGGGTACACTTGGTGCAGTTGTTCTCGTGCTGGCTGAGGATCAGCCGCAGGTTCACGCGCCGGGCCTCGCGGACACGGGGCGAATTGGTATGTACCACCATGCCCTCCACCACCGCGTTGTCGCAGGAGGGGACGAGCCGGGCGTGACCCTCCACCTCCACCATGCAGATGCGGCAGGCGGCGATCTCGTTGACGCCCTTGAGATAGCACAGGGTGGGGATGCTGATGTTGGCGCTTCTGGCGGCCTCCAGAATGGTGGTGCCCTCCGGCACGGAGATGGTTTTCTTGTCGATGGTCAACGTTACCATTTGCTGTTCCGACCTCCTCTGAATATCCCGTATCCGTAGTGGTCGCAGCGCAGGCAGCGGGACGCCTCGGTGCAGGCTCCCTCCCAGGTGAGACCACATTCGATGTCTTCAAAGTCGTTCTTCCGCTGGGCGGCTTCCCGCTCGGTGGTATTGATGCGGCCATGGGGCGGGGAGTTATTCAGCCGCGGTGCGGGAATGTCCACCTCCACCGTGATATCGTGGTGGAAGCCCAGATGCTCGTCGATATTGGCGGCGGCCACCTTGCCGGCTGCGATGGCGCGGATGGCGCTGGCCGGGCCGGTGACGCAGTCTCCTCCGGCGAACACATTATTCATATTGCCCACCTGACTGGAGCTGGCGGCCACAAAGGTGCCCCGCTTGATGGGTACGCCGGACTGCTCGAACCCGGCGATCTCGATGCCCTGACCGATGGCCACCACGATGACGTCCGCTTCCACGCGCACCTCCGGCAGATCGGCCTTCTCCGGGCGGGGACGGCCGGTCTTGTCGGACTCGCCGGGAATCTGGGGCTGCACCCACAGGGCAACGGCCTCATCGTTCTCGTTGGCCTCGATGCGGACAGGCGCCATCAGCGTCAGCATTTCCGCGCCCTCCGCCATTGCGCCGGTGACCTCGTCCGGCAGGGCGGTCATATCCTCGATGCGGCGGCGGTAGACGCAGGACACCTTGTCCGCGCCCAGGCGGATGGAGCTGCGGGTCACGTCCATGGCCACGTTGCCGCCGCCGATGACCACCACGTGCTTGCCGGTGAAGTCCGGCATATCGCCGTCGCCGATGCCCCGCAGCATCTCCACGGCGGACATGACATTCTTGCTGTGCTCGCCGGGGATGCCCGCGCCCTTGCCCTGATGGGCGCCGATGGCGATGTACAGACAGTCGTACTCCTGCTGGAGCTGCTCGAAGGTGATCTCCTTGCCCACGGTCACGTCGGTGTGGGCCTCGATGCCCAGCGAGAGGATGGAGTTGATCTCCGCGTCCAGCTTCTCGCGGGGGAAGCGATAGCTGGGGATGCCGTAGCGCAGCATGCCGCCCAGCTGATGGCGCTCCTCGAAGATGACCACCTTGTGGCCCATCAGCGCCAGATAGTAGGCGCAGCTCAGGCCGCTGGGGCCGCCGCCGATGACGGCCACGGTCTTCCCCGTGGACGGCGCGCATTCCGGCTGGGGCACGTCCCCGGCGTTGTCCACGGCGTAGCGCTTCAGGCCGCGGATGTTCAGGGGCGCGTCGATCATGTCGCGGCGGCACCGGGCTTCGCAGGGGTGCTCGCAGATATAGGCGCAGGCGGTGGGCATGGGGTTATCCTTGCGGATCAGGCGAACCGCGTCGGCACAGCGTCCCTCGCCCACCAGGGCCATATAGCCGGGCACGTCCACGCCTGCCGGGCACAGCGCCACGCAGGGCACCGGCAGGGCCAGACTGGCCAGACACCGGTGATGCTCGATATGCTCGATGTAGTCGTCCCGGAAGCCCTCCAGGCCGTCCACCACCAGACGGGCCGCGTCGCGGCCGATGGCGCAGTCGGCGGTGTTGACGATGCTGCGGGCGGTCTTTTCGATGACCGCCAGGGTGGACATATCCGCCTGACCGTCCAGCACCATCTCGATCAGCTTGGTCAGCTGACCCAGTCCGATACGACAGGGTACGCACTTGCCGCAGGTCTGGGCATGGCACAGCTGCAAAAAGGTCAGCGACATATCCACCGGGCACAGACCGGGAGGTGAGGCCGCGATGCGGCGCTCAACGTCGCGGTAAAGGTTATCCACCACAGTCTGCGCTTTGCTGGGGGTCTTGATGTCAAGTCTGCTCAAAGGGTGGTCACTCCTTTCCTCTCTGACGCCCCGAAAAAGGATATAGGGCGGTATGTTACCATACAGTATGGCACAAATTTTATTGTTCGTCAACATTTCTCACGAATTATTTATTTACAAGAAACAAAATCCACCATTTGCCTTTCCGGGAAGGACAGTCATACCGTCAAAAGGGAGAAATCCGCGCCGCCGCCGCTTTTTTGGTGAAAAAGCAGTTTACATTTGCCGCCCGATGCGTATAAAATAGGGGCAATGAATATACGTACCCGAGGAGGTTATCAACTATGATCCAACTGACGAACCACGGCATGTATCTGGTAAACGGCGTTCCCCAAGAGAGCGCGTCTGTCCCTCAGGAAGAGGCGCGGCAGGGTACCATGGCGTGGCGGATTTTGCAGGCGCACAATGTATCCGGCGATCCGGAGAAGCTTCAGATCCGGTTTGACGCCATGGTGTCCCACGACATCACCTATGTGGGCATCATCCAGCAGGCCAGAGCCAGCGGCATGAAGGAGTTCCCCATCCCCTACGCCCTGACCAACTGCCACAACAGCCTGTGCGCCGTGGGCGGCACCATCAACGAGGACGACCACGTGTTCGGCCTGTCCGCCGCCAAGAAGTACGGCGGCATCTACGTACCCGCCAACCAGAGCGTCATCCACTCCTACGCCCGGGAGCAGATGGCAAAGTGCGGCGCCATGATCCTGGGCTCCGACTCCCACACCCGCTACGGCGCTCTGGGCACCATGGCCGTGGGCGAGGGCGGCCCGGAGCTGGCCAAGCAGCTGCTGAAGAACACGTGGGACGCGCCTATGCCGGAGGTAGTCATGGTGTACCTCACCGGCAAGCCCCGCCGGGGCATCGGCCCCCACGACGTGGCCATCGCGCTGGTGAAGGCCACATTTGAAAGCGGCTTTGTGAATAATAAGGTATTGGAGTTCGTGGGCCCCGGCATCCGTGAGCTGCCCATCGACTTCCGCAACGGCGTGGACGTGATGACCACCGAGACCACCTGTCTTTCCTCCATCTGGGAGACGGACGAGGAGACCCAGGGCTTCTACGCCGCCCACCAGCGGCCGGAGGACTACGCGCCCCTGCATCCGGCAAAGGTGGCCTATTACGACCGGATGATCGCCATCGATTTGAGCAAGATCGAGTCCATGATCGCCCTGCCCTTCCACCCCTCCAACGCGTGGACGATCCACGAATTTCTGGAGAACGCGGAGGAGCTGCTGGCCAAGGTGGAGGCCGACGCCGCCAAGCGCTTCCCCAAGACCCACCCCCACCTTACCGACAAGATCCACGACGGCGGCGTGTGGGCGGATCAGGGCGTCATCGCCGGCTGCGCCGGCGGCCTGTTTGACAACATCACCGAGGCGGCGGACATTCTCAAGGGCGGCAGCACCGGCAACGGCGCGTTTACGCTGGACGTGTACCCCACCTCCGTGCCCGTGTCGCTGGAGCTGACCCGCGACGGCGTGACGGCCGATCTGCTGACCACCGGCGCGGTTATCAAGCCCAGCTTCTGCGGCCCCTGCTTCGGCGCAGGCGATGTGCCCGCCAACAACGGCCTGAGCCTGCGGCACACCACCCGCAACTTCCCCAACCGCGAGGGCTCCAAGCCCGGCGAGGGTCAGTTCGCCGCCGTGTGCCTGATGGATGCCCGCTCTATCGCCGCCACTGCCGCCAACGGCGGACGCATCACCGCCGCCACCGATGTGGACTATGCGCCGGTGCACCGTGCCTATCACTTCGATAAATCCGTGTACGACAACCGGCTGTACTACGGCTTCGGCAAGGCCGATCCCGGCGTGGAGCTGGTGATGGGCCCCAACATCACCGATTGGCCCAGAATGTACGACCTCACCGAGAATCTGCTGGTGGAGCTGGCCGCCGTCATCCACGACGACGTGACCACCACCGATGAGCTGATCCCCTCCGGCGAGACGTCCTCCTACCGCTCCAACCCCCTGCGTTTGGCGGAGTTCACCCTCAGCCGCCGGGTGCCGGAGTATGTGCCCCGCGCCAAGGCCGTGGCGGCGCAGGAGACACAGCGCCGCGCAGGCGACGTGCCCGCCCATGTGCTGGAGGTGCTGGGTAAGGTAGGCGACGCCAAGGCGCTGGCCGCCAGCACCCAGTTCGGCTCCTGCGTGTTCGCCAACAAGCCCGGCGACGGCTCCGCCCGTGAGCAGGCGGCCTCCTGCCAGAAGGTGCTGGGCGGCTTCGCCAACATCTGCTACGAGTTCGCCACCAAGCGCTACCGCAGCAATTGCATCAACTGGGGCATCCTGCCCTTCACGCTGGACAGGGATACCGCCTTTGACTACCAGCCCGGCGACTGCGTGTTTGTTCCCGGCATCCGCAAGGCCATCGAGGAGGGCCGGGAGGATATCCCCGCCCAGGTGATCTGCGCTGACGGCAGCGTCCACGATCTGCTGCTCCACGTCCGGGGGTTGACGGCGGATGAAAAGGAGATTTTGCTGGACGGCTGTTTGATGAATTACTACGCCAAGCGGGGGTAAACATACGCATTTTTCGGGCGGCGGGATCATTGGCCCCCTCTGTGAGGGGGCTGTCGAGCGAAGCGAGACTGGGGGAGAGAATAAAAACCTCAGATTCTCTCCCTCCGTCATGACCTTCGGTCATGCCACCTTCCTCACAGAGGGAGGCAATAACGGGCCGACAGAGTCGTCGGCCCCTACGGACGGTAACAAGAACCTGCATATTTCCCGGCGGCGGGGCACATGGGCCCCGCCCTACGGAGATGCAACAGTGGCGGTTTCAAAGGCCCCCTTGTGTAAGGGGGGCTGTCAGCGAAGCTGACTGGGGGATTGTTACATCATTGGACAATCCCTCCGGCGCTCCGCGCCACCTTCCTTTACACAAGGGAGGCTTTGGTTCCCACCACTTCCCCCACAACATACAACGAAAGGACACACTATGGATAAGATCAAAATGACGACGCCGCTGGTGGAGATGGACGGCGACGAAATGACCCGCGTACTGTGGCAGATGATCAAGGATGAACTGCTCCTGCCCTTCGTGGACTTAAAAACCGAATACTACGATCTGGGCCTGCTGCACAGGAACGAGACAAAGGATCAGGTGACCATCGACGCCGCCAAGGCTACGGCGCGCCTGGGCGTGGCGGTGAAGTGCGCCACCATCACCCCCAACAAGCAGCGGATGGAGGAATACCCCCAGCTGACCGAGATGTGGAAAAGCCCCAACGGCACCATCCGCGCCTATCTGGACGGCACCGCCTTCCGTGCTCCCATCGTGGTGCCCTTCATCCACCCGGTGGTGAAGAACTGGGAAAAGCCCATCACCGTAGCCCGTCACGCCTACGGCGACATGTACAAGGCCGTGGACATGGTGACGGACGAGCCCGGTACCGCCACCTTGACCTTCAAGGGCGAGAGCGGCGCGGAAAAGACGTTGACGGTGCAGACCGTCAGCGGCCCCGCCGTGTGGCAGGGCCAGCACAACACGGAAAAGAGCATCCGGGCCTTTGCCAAGAGCTGCTTCCAGTTCGCCGTGGACAACAGGCAGGACCTGTGGTTCTCCACCAAGGACACGATCTCTAAGGTGTACGACGGCGAGTTCAAGCGCATCTTTGAGGAAGAATACAAAAACAACTACAAGGCCAAGTTTGAAGCGCTGGGCATCACCTATTTTTACACCCTCATCGACGACGCGGTGGCCCGTGTCATCCGCTCCAAGGGCGGCTTCATCTGGGCGCTGAAGAACTACGACGGTGACGTGATGAGCGACATGATCTCCACCGCCTTCGGCAGCCTTGCCATGATGACCTCGGTGCTGGTGTCCCCCGACGGCACCACCGAGTTCGAGGCCGCCCACGGCACCGTCACCCGCCACTACTACAAGCATCTCAAGGGTGAGGAGACCTCCACCAACCCCATGGCCACCATCTTCGCGTGGACGGGCGCATTGCGCAGGCGGGGTCAGCTGGACGGCCTTGCCGACCTGGCCGCCTTCGCCGACAAGCTGGAGCAGGCCTGCTTCACCACGCTGAATCAGGGCACCATGACCAAAGACCTGGCCGGTCTGGTGGACGAGGGCTTCACGGCTCACGCCGTTACCTCCGCCCAGTTTATCGCCGCCATCCGGCAGAATCTGGAGGCCGCGCTGTAAAACGGCGGATTTCCACCGCAAAACCCTTGCAATCCCACGGCGAACAGCGTATAATATAGGTCTGGTTTTTTACCGGAAAAATACAAAATACGACTTACAAGGAGTGTGAGACAATGACCGAGGAAAGAAAGACCAATACCCCTGAGACCGAGGCGGTGGCGGAGAGCAAAAACTTTATTCTGAACTTTATCGACGAGGACATCGCAGAGGGTGGTCAGTTCCAGGGAATGACCGTCCACACCCGTTTCCCGCCGGAGCCCAACGGCTATCTGCACATCGGCCACTGCAAGGCGCTGTGCATCGACTTCGGCACCGCCGAGAAGTACAACGGCCTGTGCAACCTGCGCATGGACGACACCAACCCCGCCAAGGAGGACACCGAGTACGTGGACGCCATCCAGCAGGATATCCACTGGCTGGGCTTCGACTGGGGCGACCGGTTCTTCTACGGCAGCGACTATTTTGAAAAGGACTACGAGTATGCGGTGGAGCTGATCAAGAAGGGTCTGGCTTACGTCTGCGAGCTGACGCCGGAGGAGTTTAAGGCCAACCGCGGTGACATCGGCATCCCCGCCGTATCCCCCTACCGTGACCGTCCCATCGAGGAAAACCTACGGCTGTTTGAGAAGATGCGCAGCGGCGAGGTGGAGGAGGGCAAGATGACCCTCCGGGCCAAGATCGACCTGGCCAGCGGCAACTTCAACATGCGCGACCCCGTCATCTACCGCATCCGCTTCATCAACCACCACCGGCAGGGCACCAAGTGGTGCATCTTTCCTATGTACGACTTCGCCCACCCCATTCAGGACGCGCTGGAGGGCATCACCCACAGCCTGTGCTCGCTGGAGTATGAGGAGCACCGTCCCCTGTACGACTGGGTGGTGAACAACGTCTCCATCCCCTATCACAAGCCCCGGCAGATCGAGTTTGCCCGCCTGAACATCGACCACACCGTCATGTCCAAGCGGAAGCTGCGCAAGCTGGTGGAGGAGCACTATGTCTCCGGCTGGGACGATCCCCGTATGCCTACCCTGTGCGGCCTGCGCCGCCGCGGCTACACCGCCGCGTCCATCCGCAATTTCTGCGAGATGATCGGCGTGGGCAAGACCCCCAGCGTCATCGAGTACGGTACGCTGGAGCACTGCCTGCGGGAGGACCTGAACGCTACCGCCGAGCGCACCATGGCGGTACTGCATCCGGTGAAGCTGACCGTCACCAACTATCCTGAGGGCAAGAGCGAGGTGTTCTCCGTGGAGAACAACCCCACCGATCCCACCCAGGGCACCCACGATATCACCTTCTCCCGCCATCTGTGGATCGAGGCGGACGACTTTATGGAGATCCCCGTGCCCAAGTACAAGCGCCTGACCCCCGACGGTCTGGAATGCCGCCTGAAGGGCGCGTATCTGGTGAAGTGCACCGGCTGCGTGAAGGACGAGAACGGCAATGTCACCGAGGTGCTGTGCGAGTACGATCCCGACTCCCGGGGCGGCGATCCCGCCGACGGCCGCAAGGTGAAGGGCGCGACCCTCCACTGGGTGGACGCGGAGAATTGTCTGGACGCCGAGGTGCGGCTGTACGACAACCTGTTCTCCGACGCCACGCCCGACGGCCCCGACAAGGACTTCCTGGACTGCCTGAATCCCGGCAGCCTGACGGTGCTGACCGGCTGCAAGGTGGAGCCGGAAATGCGCAAGGTGGCGGCGGAATTCGACAAGCAGGAGAACCGCACCGGCGTTAATGCGCCTACCTTCCAGTTCATGCGGGTGGGCTACTTCTGTCTGGACAACCGGGACTCCACGGCGGAGCATCTGGTGTTCAACCGCAGCGTATCCCTGAAGGACAGCTTCAAAAAATAAGCCTATCTTTCCCCTCGTTGCTGCCGCCGGTGCGCGGCATACCACCATGGACACAGGAGGTTCTTTATGAACAACGAAGAGAAGATCATAGCACTGTTAGAAAAGCAAGGCGAAACCCTGGAAAAGCAAGGCGCACTTTTGGCAAAGCACGACGTCATGCTGGAGCGCATCAACGAGACGCTGACTGCACAAGGCGCACTTCTGGCGAAGCACGATGTCATGCTGGAACGTATCAACGAGACGCTGGCAGAGCACAGCGAAATGCTGGCTGAGCACAGCGAAATGCTGGAGAATCTTACCACCCGCGTCACCAAGATCGAACTGACTCAGGAGAACATCATCATTCCCCACATCCAGGCGCTGGCGGAGGGTCAGGAGACCCTGCGCCAGACGCTGTGTCCCCGTGACCGTGCCGAGCGGCTGGAAGCCGATGTGGACCTACTGAAGTCCGCGGTGCGAGGGCTGTTCCGAGATGTACAGGAGCTAAAAAAGGTTCAGTGACCCCTCACTTTCATATTTCTTTGCTCCCTTGCCGGAGTGCAGAGGAAATGCCGCGAGTGCGCGGCATTTCCCAAGGCTGGCAGTTAGCAATACCTAACCAATCAATCATTATTTTGCATGGAGGTATCTATCATGTATCAGATCACTTTGAACATCGACGGTATGGCCTGCGGCATGTGCGAAAGCCATGTCAACGACGCGATCCGGGCCAAATTCCCGGTCAAAAAGGTCACGTCCTCCCACACCAAGGGCGAGACGGTGATCCTCAGCGAGGAGGACATCAGCGAGGAGGCCCTGCGGGGCGTCATTGAGCCCACCGGCTACAAGGTGCTGGGCTACGCCAGCGAACCCTATGAGAAAAAGGGCCTGTTCGGCCGCCTGAAAAAGTAAAAGTAAAAGTAAATCTTGTTTTCATATCCGCCGTGCCTTATACTGGTGACAGAGCATCACCGGATGGCACGGCGGATGCCGTATGCAGGAGGACCGAATATGAACGATTTTATGACCCGCTTTTCCATCAACTGTCACAGCTCCATCCGCTGCGGCGGAGAGACGGTGCTGTGGTTCGACCCCTTCCGGGTGGAAGGTGCGCCCCACGACGGCGCTTTGGTATTCGTCACACACGAGCATTACGACCACTTCTCGCCTGAGGATATCCGTAAGGTGCTGTCGCCGGACGGATTTATCGTCCTGCCGGACACCTGCTATCACAAGGCGCTGGAGGCAGGCTTCGAGGAGTCTATCCTGCTGCCGGTCCACACAGGTATTACCTATGAAGTGCCGGGTGTGAGCTTCCGGCCGGTGGCCGCCTACAACATAAACAAAAAATTTCACCCTGAGACGGAGCGGTGGCTGGGCTATGTGGTGACGCTGGTCGGCCTGTGCTTCTATGTGGCGGGCGACACCGACGATATCCCGGAGGCCCGTGCCGTCCGCTGCGACGCGGCGTTCCTTCCGGCAGGCGGCACCTATACCATGACCGCCGCCGAAGCGGCGGCGCTGGCCAACGCCATCCGGCCCCAGGTGGCCGTTCCCACCCACTATGGCTGCATCGTGGGAGAGATGGCCGACGGCGACGCCTTTGCCGCCGGACTGGACAACGGTATCCAATGCGTGAAGCTGATCAGATAAACATAGACAGGAAAAACACATCCCCGGATCAAAGCTCCGGGGATGTGTTTTTTGTTTTATGGAATGTTACCAATCCAGCTCCCAGGTGGTCTGCGCACCGGCATCAGTGGATTGACGGATGATCAGTTCGCTGCCCAGCTGGATCAGCATACGGGTGGACTGGTCGCCCCTATCACGCCGCTGGAACAAATCAAAGGCACAGCTGCCCATCTCCGCTTTCGGGACCCGCATCGTGGTAAGAGACGGCGTGATCAGCGAGGCCGGCACATTGTCGTTGAAGCCTGCCACCGCCACATCCTCCGGCACACGGACGCCCCGTTCCTTCAGGCAAAACAGCGCGCCGATGGCCATCTGGTCATTGCCGCAGACCACCGCGTCGATGGTCCTGCCGCTGTCCAGTATCTTCCCCATAGCGTCGTAGCCGCTGCGGCAGGTGAAGTTTCCCTCAGCGATGACCGCTTCGTCCACAGGAACGCCGTTGAGCATCAGCGCCGTCAGGAAGCCCTTGCGGCGGTTCTTGGCGTGAAAGTACTGGTTGGGTGCGGCAATATGCGCGAAGCGGCGGCGGCCACTGCGGATCAGGTACTCCGTCACCTGAGCGATGCCGTCGGCATCGTTGATGACCACCGCGTCCAGCCTGGGACTGATGGCCGTCTCCACGCAGATGATCCGCATGGGGTCGTCGTCAAAGTTCACCGCATGAAGAAAGTCCAGATATTCCGCCGTTTCCGGCTTGTCCACATCGGCGCAGGAATCCAGGAACACACCGTCGAACCCCTGGCTGCGCAGCAGGTTGATGATGCGGCGCTCCCGCGCCACATCGCCCTTGGTGCCGAACACACTGACGGTATACCCGGCGGCGTCCGCCGCGCTCTGCATACTCTTCAGCACGTCCGGAAAGAAGATACTGGTGATGGACGGCACCAGAAACGCGATCTGCTGGGAGCGGCCGGTTTTCAGCTGGCGGCCGATGGGGTTGGCCTCGTACTCCAGCTGGCACACCGCGTCCATCACGCGCTTTTTCAGCTGTGGGCTGACAGGCTTCTTTCCGCTGAGGGCGTTGGACACTGTGGAGATAGAAACTCCCGCACACTGGGCCACGTCTTTGATCCCCACAGGCTTGGGGAATGCCTTTTGAGTCATCGCTAACAATCCTTATCGAACTTAGTAATTCTTTTCTTTTTTTCCAATATATAGCTTATTATAGTCGTCTCGCGGAAAAAATCAACAGTATTCAGATAAACTCTCAGATTATTTTGTCACACTTTTCAAAAAAGTCAATCCTTGCGCTTACGGGCATCCAGGAACACAGCCACGATGATAACCACGCCTTTAACGATGCTCTGCATATTGGAGTCGATCTGTAGCATCGTCATTCCGTTCACCAGAATACCCAAAATCAAGGCGCCAAAGACGGTGTTGATAACCTTGCCGGTACCGCCGGAAAAGCTAGCACCGCCCAGGATTACGCAGGTAATGGCATCCATTTCGTAAGCGTTACCAACCGAGGGGTTACCAGAAAGCATACGGGACGTCAGCACCACGGCAGCCACACCGGTGCAAGCGCCGGCGATGACATAGCCAATACTGGTACACAGCGGCACATTGATGCCAGATACCTTAGCGGCCACAGGGTTACTGCCAATAGCGTAAATAGAGGTGCCGTAACGGGTACGCTCCAGCACGATGTATATGATGATCGCCATAACAATGAATATCCACGCCGCCACAGGAATCCCCAGGAAGGATGCGCGCCCCATCTGCTCAAAAGATTTGTAGAAACCGTTGATATTCTTGCTGTTAGTGGTCAACAGCGCTGCGCCGCGGGCAATGGACATCATGCCCAGGGTAGCGATGAAGGACGGCACATTGCCGTAGGCAATGAAGAAACCGTTGATCACGCCGGTCAGCGCACCGATGCCGATGGAGATCAGAAATACCACGGGAATAGGCAGTCCGGCACGGACAGCCAACGCCGCAAACACACCGCATAGGGCCACCACTGAGCCGCCGGACAGGTCCGTTCCGCCGCTGACGATGGGGAACATAATGCCCAAGGCGATAATGCCGATGACCGACTGCTGGCGGACAATATTGGTCAGGTTACTGGGCGAGAAAAAGGTGCCGCCCTTCAAAATCGTCATAAAGAGGAACAGCGCCAGCAGGATAAAGAAGGGGCTGTACTCTTTGATAATGGCTTGCAATTTGCTGTTATTGATCAGCTTTGTCTTTGTATTCACGATGTGATCCCTCCCTAAATCAGTCCACAATGCCGGTGGCATAGCGCATGATGGTCTCCTGCGAGAAGTCCTTTCTATCCACAAAGCCGGTCAACTCTCCCTCATGCATGACCAGAATGCGGTCGCTCATACCCATGACCTCCGGAAGTTCAGAGGAAACCATGATAATGCACTTTCCCTGTTTGGCAAGGTCGCTTATCATGCGGTGTATCTCCGCCTTACTGCCTACGTCGATGCCGCGGGTCGGCTCATCAAAAATCAGTATCTCCGGCTCAGTCAGCAGCCAGCGGCCAATGAGCACCTTTTGCTGGTTTCCGCCGGACAAGTTTGATATGATGGTCTCGGTAGACGGTGCCTTCACTGCCAGCGTCTCTTTGATCGCCGCGGCGGATTCACCGGTCTTCTTCTGCTGCACAAAGGGCCCCTTGCAGTGCTGAGGCAGCGCAGCCATCACGGTATTGAGCCGAATACTCAGCGGCAGGAAACAGCCGCTCTGCTTGCGATCCTCCGTCACTAGACCAATACCTGCCCGAATGGCATCCTTAGGGGTATTGATCGTCACCTCTTTGCCATTGATAAAAATCTTTCCGGCAGTCTTTTTCCGGGCGCCGAATATAGTCTCCACCACCTCGGTGCGGCCCGCGCCCATCAATCCGGCCAAGCCCAGTATCTCGCCCCGGTGCACCTCGAAGCTAATGTTCTCAAACTCGCCCTTGCGGGAAAGACCCTCTACACGCAGATAGGTCTCGCCGATCTCCGTATCTTCTTTGGGAAAGATATTGGAGATAGTACGGCCCACCATCATATTGATAAGTTCGTCAATCGTCATATCTTTCGCGGAATTGGTGCCGATAAAGCAGCCATCGCGAAAAACGGAGATGTCGTCAGATATCTCAAATACCTCGTCCATTTTATGGGTAATATAGATGATGCTGACGCCCTGATCCCGTAATTTCCGAATCAATTGAAACAGCCGCTCAACCTCCACGCCGGTAATGGCAGAGGTCGGCTCATCCATAATGACCAGCTTTGCGTTATAAGAAACCGCCTTGGCGATCTCACACAGCTGCTGCTTGGCCACACTCAAGGTCCCCATCTTGGCGTCGGGGTCCACCGCGATCTCCAGGCTGTCAAGCAGCTTCTGGGTCTCGGCACGCATGGCGCGCTCGTTCTTGATAAGAGTACCTTTATAGCAAATCTCCTTGCCGAGGAAAATGTTTTCATAGACCTTCAGGTCGCGAACCGTGCTCAGCTCCTGGTGAATCATGGCCAGGCCTTGATCCAGAGCAGTGCGGGGTGTCTTGAAATGTACGTCTTTTCCGTCAAAAATAATGGTACCGCTGTCACGGGTATAAATGCCCAGCAGGATTTTCATCATGGTGGACTTGCCCGCTCCGTTTTCGCCCATCAGCGCGTGAACCGTACCGCGGCGGACATTAAAGCCCACATTGGTCAGGGCCGGTACGCCGCTGAACGACTTATTGATCCCGCTGATCTGCAGGATGTAATCTGATTGTCCCATGTATGTTCCTCCTTGCGGTGCAGGGTACGTACAATGGTTGCTCCCTTACGGGAGCAACCATTGTACGCGAAGCAGAAGAAATTTCTTGCGTTTCTTAGTTGTCGCGATATCAATCGTTTGCTCAGGAATTCCACATATCGATGTACTCATCGACATTCTCAGAGTTGACCAGGATGTCCTTCAGCACCACGTCGGCAGGCTGCTCACCCTTGCACAGAGCCAGAGCGGCGTCCAGAGCCTCATAGGCCAGGCCATGAGCGTCAGCGAAGAAGGTCAGCGCCATGTCGCCGGACTTGACCTGCTCGCAGCCCATCAGCAGACCATCGATACCGGAAACGGCCACACCCTCAACACCGGCATCCTGCAGCGCCAGGATAGCGCCGATCGCCATCTCGTCGCAAGCAGCCACGATGGCGTCAAACTCAATACCGGAGGTGATCCAGGTCTCAACGATCTTGTTAGCGTCGGTACGCAGCCAGTCGCCATCCTCACGGGCTACCAGCTCACAATTGGGATTGGCGTCGAGGACAGCCATGGAGCCTTCCTCACGCTCGGAAGCAACCAGGGTTCCCTCAGTGCCGGCCAGATAAGCGATCTTACCGGAACCACCGATGTAATCGATGGTCGCCTGCATCTGATCCTTGCCGGTCTCAATGCCGTTGGCGCCCACGAAGCAGTCGGCGCCGTCAGCGTCCTGCTGCAGAGCCACATACTTGATGCCAGCATCCTGAACGGACTTCATGATGGACAAGGAAGCCTCATAATCCACGGGCTTCAGGCAGATGCAGTCCACACCCATCTCGATCCAGCCTTCCACAACGGCCATCTGAGTGGAGACATCGGACTTTCCGTCGCCGATCAGAACTTCCACTTCGGGATGTTCAGCAGCCCAGGCGTTGACGTTGTCGATAACGGAGGATACCCAAGTGTCATTCAAATCGTTAACGGTATAGCCAATAACATACTTCTTCTCGCCGTCGGTCTGATCGCCATTATTGTTGCTGTCACCGTTGTTGCCGCCGCAGGCCGTCATGCATAGCATCATAGCCAGGACCAGCAGTAAAGCCAAAACCTTTTTCATTTTCTTGTGTTCCTTTCTTTTTCTGTTTTAGGTTGATATTCTTCAAATGACCACCTCTGGCGGCATTGTCCGAACCGCCGCAGCCATTCAAATACAGTGGCACTCAGGGTATCTCGTCCAGCTTCACGGGGCGATCCTGCTCTAAGGACAGTTGGGCGGCGCGAGCAATACGAACGGCCTGTAGACCGTCATAAGCGGTAACGGGCGCCTCCCTGCCCTCGTTGACCATCTCGAAAAAGGTCTTCTGGGCATTGACAAAGGCATTGGCGTAGCGCTCTAGGAAGAAATACACCGGCTTATCATAATGCACACCCTCCTCATTGTGAACGCTGACCGTAGTCTCCGGCACATTAGAAACCTGAACAAAACCCTTGGATGCGTGGACTTCTGTACGCTGATCGTAGCCACAGTTGGATTGACGGCTCAGATCAATAAGGCCCACCGCACCGCTGGCAAACTTCAGCACCGCCAGGGCGGTATCGATATCACCCAGGTCTTTCACTTTCTTATCCACCAAGGCGTTACCGCAGGCGTAGACCTCCGTAACCTCAGAGCCAGAGAAGAATCGGGCCAGGTCAAAGTCGTGGATCATGGAGTCGAAGTAGATGCCGCCGCTGGTACGAATATACTCATAAGGCGGCAGCGCCGGATCGCGTGAGCAGAGCTTGATGATCTGCGGATCGCCTACCGCGCCGCTGACAACAGTAGCCTGCAGCTTTTGCTGATTTACATCGAAGCGCCGCATAAAGCCCATCAAAAACTTCACACCGGACTCTTTGATAGCGTCGATGGCCTTGTAAATCTTCTGAATATCAGAATCCAAGGGCTTTTCACAATAGATATTCTTGCCGGTCTCGCAAGCCCTCATGATGTACTCGCAGTGGGTAGGCGTGGGAGAGCAGATAAACACGCAATCCACCTCAGCATCCTGGAACACCACGTCAGCATCCTTGCCGGTGTGCTCTACGCCAATAGACTTGGCCCACTGTTCCGCTTCAGCGGAGAGATAAGGGTCAATGATATACTTGATACGCACCGAGGGCTGGTAACGGACCAACGCCTCAGCATGGACACGGGCAATCCGTCCCGCGCCGAATATTGCGACAACGTTCCGGTTCATAAGCTACCTCAATACTCCTCGGGATAGATGACCACCTTCAGGGCCTTGCCGGCGCGGAGGAGCTTCAGGCCCTCCTCGTACTGGCTCAGGGGGAAGGTGTGGGTGACGATCTCCTCCAGGGGGAGGATGCCGCTCTCGATGATGCGGGCCGTCTTCTCAAAGTAGTACTTGCCCAGGAAGCCGCCGTAGATGCGGACCTCCTTGCGGACGATATCCGCAAGCTGGATCTGGGGACGGGCCGTCTCATCGTGGCCGAACATCACCACCTGGCCGCCGGGACGGATCACGTCGATGGCGTTCTGCAGCATGTGGCCCACGGCCTCGATGCTGTGATCCACGCCCAGGCCGTTGGTCTCCTCCAGGCACACCTTTACCAGGTCCTCCTTGGTGGGATCCACCACGCGGGTGGCGCCGCACTTCAGGGCCTTTTCACGGCGGTACTCATGGGGCTCGGAAACGATGACCTTGGTAGCGCCGTTGGCCTTGGCCATGGCGGCGAACAGCAGGCCCATGGGGCCAGCGCCCAGCACGCACACCGTATCACCGGCCTGTATCTTCAGCTTCTCGATGGCGTAGCCCACGCAGGACAGGGGCTCGGCCAAGGCAGCCAGCTGATAGGGCGTCTTGTTGTCGATCTTATATACGGACTGGGCAGGCACGCAGGTGTAGCTGCACAGAGCGCCGTCGGCAAACAGGCCGCGGGTGACGCCGTGCTCGGGCCAGGGCGTATCCTGCTGAGAGTACAGAGTGGTGCACTGGCCGGGCCGGTCGCTGCGGCAGTTCTCACAGTGACCGCAAGGGGGGTGAGGATCCACGATCACCTTATCGCCGGGCTTCAGGGACTTGACGGCAGAGCCGACAGCCGCCACCTCGCCGCAGTACTCGTGGCCGAAGATAATGTCAGGCTTCGCGGGATGCTTGGGGGGATCCATCAACACATGCAGATCCGTGCCGCAGATGCCGACGCCCAGCACCTTGATCTGAACGTCATCCGGATTCTTGATCTGAGGGACCGGTCTGTCCTCATAGGCATACACGCCGGGCTTCTTGAAGATAATAGATTTCATTGTCTTGTCACACCTCTCGCATGGAATATGGAATAAAAGAACGTCTTCTTCCGCCCCGGCGGTAAAAATGTACAACCGGGTCAGGTTTTGTAAAAACGTTTTTCTTGTGTTGTGAAAAGAATAACGCAAGCCGCGGCGAATTGCAAGCAAAAAACGTCGAACGCCTACAAAATCGCCGTAATACACAAGTGTTTCAACATGTTTTTGTAAAAAATGCCAGGTTGACTTCTGGTTTTTCCTGTGTTATTCTCACAGAAGAATCGGAAAAACGTTTTACTTGACGAGTGATTTTCTGGTCAAATAATCAGGAGGTAAAAACGCACATGAAAGAAAAGTATTTGACGACAGATTACCCCAATATTTTCTTCGAGGACAATAAGGTGGGTCAGTTGAAAAAGCGCATCTGGGATGCCTCCGAGGCGGAGATCGACGCCATCCTGGAGGACTACGGCGTACCGTCTGACAGTGAGCTGGGCAAGGCGGGCTGCTATATCCAGAACTCCCCCCGCAAGATGGTCATCGACAAGCGCCGCAAGAATGATATTGTATTGGTACCCATCGGCTGCACCGAGAACCACGGCATCCACAACAACACGGGCCTTGACACCTTTATGTGCACCTCCATCTGCGAGGCAGTACGCCGCAAGACCGCCAAGGCCGGCCACGAGGTGGCCCTGGCCTTCCCCCCCATCAACTACGGCGGCCACCCCTATCACCACCTGGGTATGCCCGGCACGGTGATGACCTCCGAGAACACGCTGGTCAATATGATCATCGACGTGATGGTTGGCCTGTGGGACGACGGCTTCCGCAAGATCATTCTGGTGAACAACCACGGCCAGGACTGGATGCTGGAATCCGCCATTCAGGAATTCTTCAAACGCTACCAGCTGCCCGCCTTCGCCACCGTGGTGGAGTGGCACCGCGCCGTGCGTGAGTTCTTCTATCCTCTGGGCGACGAGCGCCCCGACTTCGTCTCCACCCCCTTCATCCACGCCGACGAGTCTGAGACTTCTGTGGCGCTGCTGATGTTCAAGGACATGGTGGACATGAGCTGCTGTGTGGACGCCCAGCCCAAGTCCTTCGGTATGCTGGACGGCGGCTTCTATGACGGTTCCGTGGACTCCTTCCACCGGCCCAACAAGTGGTCCGAGGCCGAGGGTCACCGCGTCATCGAGCGCTTCGCCACCCCCGAGGGCGTGGTAGGCAGCCCCAGCAAGGCCGATCCCCGCAAGGCCAAGCGCGCCATCGCCGCCATCTGCGAGTACCTCAACGCCATGGTGGAGGACATCCTGGAGACCTACCCCGCCGGTCAGGTCCCCGATCCCCGCAAGTTCTCCCTGCGTCCCTTCGAGGAGATCGAACCCTGCCTGCGCGAGCCCCTCAGCGAGGGCTGGAAGAGCGTACACGAGCTGCCCAAGCGCGGCATCTTCGGCAACAACAGCTGATCCACACAACGCGTCCTGTTACGGGCCGGCCAGACGGCCGGCCCGTAACAGCGCCTGTGCATTTGAAAGGAGAGAGCATTTATGCCACGCAATATTCTGGCGCTGTCCGTGGTGGACAAGATCATCGGCGGCGCGCCCTATATGGTCCAGGGCGGCTTCGCCGACTGCATCTGGTATGCCAAATCTCTGGGCTATGACGGCATCGAGCTGAACATTTCCGATCCGGACCGGCTGGACCTGCCCGCTATCCGCCAGGCGTTGGCCGAGACCGGTGTAAAGATCACCGCCTTCGGCACCGGACGGGTGTATGTCAACGAGCACATCAGCCTGACGGATAAGGACGAAGCCGTGCGGGCCCAGGCCTTCTCCCGGCTGGTGACCTTCTCCCGCATCGCGGCGGAGTTTGACGCCAAAGTGATCATCGGCTGCATCCGGGGCAACATCGCCGCGCCGGAGGACACCCAGCGGGTGCTGGACACCCTGGCCCAGTCCCTGACGGAGCTGGAAAAAACCGTTCCCGGCGACGGCAACTGCTTTGTGATGGAGCCTATCAACCGCTACGAGAACAACTTCCTGTGCAACGTGGCGGACACCGCCCGGTTCCTTCACGACGCGGGCCTGACGCGGACCAAGCTGCTGATGGACACCTTCCACATGAATATAGAGGACGGCGACCTAGTGGAGACCATCCGCACCTACGGCAAGGATACCGCCTATGTCCACATCGCCGATTCCAACCGCAAGTACCCCGGCCTGGGCCACACGGACTTCCCCGCCCTGCTGGGCGCTTTCCGGGAGAGCGGCTACGACGGCCCCTACTGCGCCGAATGTCACGCCAACGGCGACATGGACGAGGGCTGCACCGCATGGCTGGCGGCTATGAAGCGGATGCTGGCGGAATGACGAGAGAGGTAGATACCATATGAAATATGAAAACGCATACCGCGCCCTGGAATGCCGGGGCTACCTCCCTGTTGGCGAGTCCCTGTGGACGGCGGCGGACGGGGAATACGGCCTGTGGTGCAGGTCCGACGGAGGACGGCGGCTGCTGGTGGTTTTCGGCCAGGCCTCGGACTTTGAGGGACTGCGCCAGGCGGAGGGCGGCGACATGTGGCTGGAATGCCCCCTGACCCACGAGAACCTGTCGGCCTTGCAGCAGCGGTTTCCGGAGTTGAAGCCGGTGAGTCTGGACGGTCATGATGT
>CAKTMW010000017.1 GCA_934574095.1 uncultured Oscillospiraceae bacterium
TCCTGGGCGTTGGCCAGCGCGTCGGCGATCTTGCCCATCTCGGTGTCCATGCCGGTCTGGGTCACCACCATGCGGCCACGGCCATACACCACAGTGGAGCCCATGTAGACCATGTTCCTCCGGTCGCCCAGCGGCACATCGTTGGCGTTGTCCCGCAGGTGGATCAGGTCGATGAACTTGGTGACAGGGACGGACTCGCCGGTGAGGGCGGCTTCCTCCACCTTCATGCTGGCGCTCTCCAGCACACGACCGTCCGCCGGGATGGCGTCGCCCGCCTCCAGCAGCACCACGTCGCCCACCACCAGGTCCTCGCTGCGGATGGTGACGGTCTGGCCGTCCCGCAGTACCTTGCTGGTGGCGGCAGCCATCTGCTGCAGGGCTTCGATGGCCTTCTCTGCCTTGCTCTCCTGATACACGCCCAGCACGGCGTTGACGATCACCACGAAAAGAATGATAATCACGTCGGCAAAGCTCTCGTTCTCTACCACCGCCAGCACGGCGCTGATGGCGGCGGCGGCCAGTAGGATGATAATCATGGGATCGGCCATCTGCTGGAAAAACCGCTTGATGAGGGAATCCTTCTTGGCCTCCTCCAGCTTGTTCTTGCCGTTTTTGGCAAGGCGCTCCTCCGCTTCGGCGGCGGTCAGACCCTGTTCGCAGGAGTCTACCTCCCGCAATACAGCGTCCGCTTGTTCCAGATAATGCTTCATATTGTCCTTCCTCCTGAATACGGGTATTTTGCCCCGATATACACAAAAAAGCGAGCCGCATGTACAGGAAATAACACTGTACATGAGTCTCGCTGTTTCAAGCTAAGCCAGACGTTTCCGCCATGCATGTTGACTTAACTCGCACCCGCAGGTGCGCAACTACTCCCCCATGAAATACACAGGATTTAATTTGTATTGCATAGTATAGCAAACCTTTCACCGGATTGCAAGGGGGAATTTGGGCAGAATCGGGTATTTTTGCGGCAGAAAATATAAAATTCACCGCATCATGGCCGCATGCCGCCCTACGAAGCAGTACACAATTTGTAGGGCGGGGTGACCTCACCCCGCCGCTTTATTCTTCTCTTTTTTCCCACCAGAATCGGGCTATGCTCCTTTTCATAGGCCGCAACACAATCCCGGATTAGAATATTGATCTGGCTGTTGGCAGAACGGCCCTCATAATCCGCCACAACGTGCAATTTATCCAGCATCTCTGTATCAATGCGGATAGAGAGACTTTTGATTGCCATAAGGTTACCTCATTTTATTTCGTTCGGCCCTTGGGATATGGCCGCATATGGTCGGTAAGGCCCAGCAAATAGTCCGTGGACACATGGTAATACTCCGCCAGCGTCACCAGATGGCGCAGCGGCAGCGCCCGCTTGCCCAACTCGTAATTGCTGTAGACCCGCTGGTCAATACCCAGCAGCGCCGCCACCTGCTTCTGCGCCAGATCATGATCCTCGCGCAGATCTTTCAGTCTTGGGATGTACAAAAGCATCACCTCAAGAGCATTATATGTACTATCAAAGAATAGTATTGATTTCACCACCAAACGATAGTAAAATAGCCATGAGGTGATAAAATGGAACTGTATCAGAAAATGTATCTCACCCTGTTCGCTGCCACGGAGGACGTGTTGAATATGCTGGACGCTGACGCCCTGCCCTTTCCGAAAACCGCCTTGCCCGAAAAAATACGGACACGGCTGATGCGGGCCCAGCAGCAATACGAGGATCTCTATGTGGAAAATGACGCGTAAAAAAATTCCCTTTGATTGAGCGTAGGGGCGGGGTTCTACCCCGCCCACCGTTTAACGGAAACATCATTGTAAACCGAGAGGGAGGGGCAGAGCCCCTCCCCTACACAGACTCATGGCGCAACCCCTCAGTCAGCTTCGCTGCCCAGTTTCCCTTACACAGGGGAGCCTTAGCTGTGGTGCGCGCCATAGAGTTTTTTGACAGTCTAAAAAAGATGAGCCGTGAAAACGGCTCATCTTTTTTATGTAATGCGTGATTACTTATTGCTCAGGTACTCGTCGATGGACTTGGCGCCCAGCTTGCCCGCGCCCATAGCCAGAATGACGGTGGCCGCACCGGTGACGGCGTCGCCGCCGGCATAGACCGCCTGACGGGAGGTCAGGCCGTCCTCGTTGACGATGATACCGCCCTTCTTGTTGACCTCGAGACCCTTGGTGGTGCTCTTGATCAGGGGGTTGGGGTTGGTGCCCAGAGACATGATGACGGCGTCCACAGGCAGGTCGAACTCGCTGCCCTTCTTCTCGATGGGACGGCGGCGGCCGGAAGCGTCAGGCTCGCCCAGCTCCATCTCGATGCAGGTCATGGACTTGACGCAATCCTGCTCGTCACCATTGATCTGGATGGGATTATTCAGGGTCTTGAAGATGATGCCCTCCTCGATGGCGTGCTCCACTTCCTCGTGACGGGCGGGCAGCTCCTCCATACCGCGGCGATAAACCACCCAGACCTCAGCGCCCAGACGCTTGGAGCAGCGAGCGGCGTCCATGGCCACGTTGCCGCCGCCGACGACAGCCACCTTCTTGCCCCGCAGATCCATGATGGGGGTATCGCTGTCCTCGCGATAGGCCTTCATCAGATTGATACGGGTCAGGAACTCGTTGGCGGAGTAAACGCCCTTCAGGTTCTCGCCGGGGATATGCATGAACATGGGCAGACCCGCGCCGGAGCCGATGAACACGGCCTCGAAGCCGTTCTCCTCCATCAGCTCGTCGATGGTGATGGTGCGGCCCACAACGGTGTTGGTCTCCACCTTAACGCCCATAGCCTTCAGGCCGTCCACTTCCTTCTGGACGATGGCCTTGGGCAGACGGAATTCAGGAATACCATACACCAGAACGCCGCCGGCCAGGTGCAGCGCCTCGAACACGGTGACCTCATAGCCCTTCTTGGCCAGGTCGCCGGCGCAGGTCAGACCGGCAGGGCCGGAGCCCACGATGGCCACCTTATGGCCGTTGGATTCGGGCTTGGTGGGAGCCTCGGTGCTGTGGGCGTTGTGCCAGTCGGCCACAAAGCGCTCCAAACGACCGATACCTACGGGATCGCCCTTCTTGCCGCGGACGCAGTGCATCTCGCACTGGCTCTCCTGCGGGCAGACACGGCCGCACACGGCGGGCAGAGAGCTGGTCTGATGGATCACCTGATAGGCGCCCTCGTAGTCCTTCTCCACGATCTTCTGGATAAACTCGGGAATGCGGACGTTAACGGGGCAGCCGTCCACACAGGGATGGTTCTTGCAGTTGAGGCAGCGGGCTGCTTCGTCAAGTGCCTGCTCCTCGGTGTAGCCCAGGGCCACTTCCAGGAAGTTTTTATTGCGGACATTGGGGTCCTGAGAGGGCATCTCGTTCTTCTTCAAGCTCATATTCGCCATGTCACTTTACCTCCTGCTTGTACAGATTGCAGACCTCGTCATGCTTGCGTACCTCGAAGTCGTGATACATCTGATTGCGCTTGACCGCCAGGTCCCAGTCCACCTGATGACCGTCGAAGTCGGGGCCGTCCACGCAGGCGAACTTGGTCTCGCCGCCTACGGTCAGGCGGCAGCCGCCGCACATGCCGGTACCGTCGATCATGATGGGGCTCATGGAGACGGTGGTGGGTACGCCGTAAGGCTCAGTGGTCTTGGAGACGAATTTCATCATGATCATGGGGCCGATGGCGAAGATCTCGTCATATACGTTGCCGGCGTCCAGCAGTTCCTTCAGCGCCTCGGTGACCAGACCCTTCTGTCCGTAGGAGCCGTCGTCGGTGCAGACCTTCAGCACGGAGGAAACGGCCTTGAATTTATCTTCCAGAATGACCACGTCCTTGTTCTTGAAGCCCACCACAGCGTGGACCTCCGCGCCGCAGTCGTGGAACTTCTTCAGAACGGGATACGCGATGGCGCAGCCGACGCCGCCGCCCACCACGCAGACCTTCTTCTTGCCCTCGGTCTCGGTAGGACGGCCCAGGGGGCCGACAAAGTCATGCAGGCAATCGCCCTGCTGCTTGTGGCTCAGCTTCTCGGTGGTGGCGCCCACCGTCTGGACAATGATGGTAACCGTGCCCTTTTCACGGTCATAGTCATGGATCGTAATGGGGATACGCTCACCATTCTCATCCACGCGCAGAATGATGAACTGGCCGGGCTGCGCCTTCTTGGCCACCATGGGTGCCTCGATCTCATAGAGGATCACAGTGGGTTTCAGCGCTTCCTTTTTCACGATGCGATACATACTTACTCCCTCATTTCTGTTTTTTCCTTACCTGCGCCCTTTTCGCAGGTGACGCCGGGAACTTTGTTTATTTTATCACGAAGATAGGACGCCGTCAATGCACATCTTACACACTTTTGACAGGAATTGACGGGCAATTCGCCGGACAATAGCCCGCGGCATTGCCGTTTATGACGCGGGGTGGTATAATGTATATATTTGTGCTGATGCGCCGCTGTTACGATAAGTAACCGCATTGTCACAATGCGTATATGGACGAACAAAGTGTACCGTAATATGCTCAAGGGGAACAAGGAGGCGCATTGCTATGACGATTGGAGAAAGAATAAAGCAATTAAGAAGTGAAAAAGGGTTCTCTCAGGAAAAGCTTGCGGAGAAATTGAACGTATCCCGTTCCGCGGTCGCAAAATGGGAAGCGGACGGCGGTGTTCCGGAAATTGATAATCTGCGGCAGCTATCATCCGTTTTTGACATCAGCATCGACGAATTGGTGGGAAACGCCGACCGGCCCCAAAATCGCAAAAAAGCGGAAACGGCGGATAATGAACGCCATGACTTCGGTGATCAGCGCTATGATATCGAGCTGACCGGCTGGAATGACGGCGTATACGGTGTTTATATCATCGAGGAGGATCATGATTTTCTGTACTATTATCAATACGCAGATAAAGCAAGCGTATATGGGATGATTGGCAGAAAGCATATCACATCCGTCCTGCCAACCGATGGAAAGGGAACGGAAAAGCCGCCTGTCAACGAAATGAGCCGGGAATACTTCTGCGGCAAGCCTGTGAAGATAGAGCTGGCGAAAAGAGACGGCTTGATCAGGGGCCTTCTCGACTTCCGGGATGATGCTTACAGCCATGTCGTGATCTGTTCATTTGAAGAAGATGCCCTGCATCTGCAATTCGGCGGAACATTGGCTCTTACCGATATCACCAGAATCGAAGCGCTGCATGATTAACGGTAGGTTCTATTTTGCAATCCACTGAACAAAAAATCACCGGTCCGGAGCTGCGCTCCGGGCGGGTGTCTGTACTTTATGACAATGTTACCTGGCGGCCGGTGATGGTCACCAGCATCTCCTCCCGCATTTTCTTCAGCTCCCGCATCATGGCGCTGCGGTCGGCGGAGATGTAGTCCGCCAGGGCGCTGAGGGAGAAGGGCAGCTGGAAGGAGCGGTCCCGGCCCTTGGCGGCCTGCAATTGGAAGTAGCGCAGCAGCTTCTCACGGATGGAGCGGCGACTGAGGACCTCCACCCGCTCCGACAGGGACATGGCCTTCTCCGTCACCAGATGGAACAGGTTCTCCACCATGCGGCCGTGGCAGGGGCAGGCGTGCTCACAGCGGCGCAGCACCGCTTCGTCCCGCAGAAAGCTGACCTGACAGGGAGTGACGGCGCGCACCAGCAGACTGTCGTCCCCCGCCGCCTTGAACATCATCATTTCGCCGAACACGCCGCCGGGTGCCAGGTGCTCCAGAATGGCCCGGCCGCCCTCCCGGTCGATCCGCTCCACCACGGCGCTGCCCTGGGTGACGATGCCCAGTTGTCTCCGCCGGTCGCCGAAATCATAGACCACATCGTCGGGGCGGAACCGCTGCTCATATACCCCCAGACACGACCGCATGGTCTGGTACTCCTGAGGGCTGACGCCCTCCAGCAATGGTGTTCTTACCATATCCCTTGCCTTCTCTCTTTCTTGTTATTCTCTCTGTAAACGCAGGGAAAGCGCCGCGTCCCGCCGCTTTCCGATGACGCGGTATACGATGAAATAGGAGACCAGTCCCCAGGGGATGGCCGCCAGCACATCCGCCAGGGCGTGCTGCTTCACCAGCAGGGTGGAGGCGATGATGACCAGGCCGTAGGCCACGACTACCCAGCGCCAGCCGGTCTTCCGCAGTCCCGGCGTCTCCCAGACGGATAGCACCGCCGCGATGACGCCCAGTACATGGACGCTGGGGAACACGTTGGTGTTGGTGTCCAGGTCGTAGGTCAGCTGCACCGCCCAGGTGAAGATATCCGTTACCGCCAGGTCCGCCGGACGCAGCTCCTGGCAGTTGGGCACCAGCACACAGAATATGGTGGCGCTGAAAAAGGAGATGGCCAGCATCCAGATATACCGCCGGAAGCCCTCGGCGTCCCTCAGGATCAGATAGATGCCCAGTACCGCCAGCAGGGGGCTCCAGCTCATGTAGAACACGATGAAATAGGGGCAGAACGGGATCAGGGCGTCCAGCGGCGTCTGCGTGGTCCAGTAGGGGCCGGTGACAAACTGCTCGATGGTGAAGAACGCCGCCAGATACAGCGGCAGGAACAGCCCCCACCACATGTGGGGATGGTTCTTGATAAAGGTTTTGACAACTTGCATGATACCCTCCTTGACACTGTGACAATTGTCACAGTATATTGTACCACCAAGCGGGAAAAATACCACCCCCGAAGCCGTGAATTTTCTGCAAATCTTTTGGGCGGTGCATAAAACGAGGGCCTTGCGGCCCTCGTTTTATGTGATTCGACTTGTGTGAGCGTCAGCGCCGGTTCAAAGCTTATACCCGCGCTGCCGGTACGCTTCGATCAGCGCGGCGGCCTGCTCGTTTTCCCGGAGCTTGCCCTTGTCGTTTTTCTCCATGATGTCCCCCAGAAGGCCCAGTACGCCGATCACGACGCCCACGATCCAGGGCCACTGCGCAGAGAACAGGTAGCTGCAAACAAAGCCGATGACCACGATGAAGATGCAGCCCAGCAGGATGCTTCCCGGCGACCTTTTACTCTCCTCGTGGGCCTTCGCCTTTTCCATCACATCCGCAAGGCGCTTCCGCGTGGCGACATCCAGCGCCTCCAGCAGGCTGGCCTTGTCGTGGTCCGAGATATCCTCGGCAATGATCTTGGCCCGCAGGTTCAGAAAATCCTCCTCGCTGCCGCACAGCTGGAACTCCTCCTGGATGCGCCGGTTGGGGTCGACAGCCTTTGCCCTGATGCGGGGCGCTGCCTGTGGCGCCTCCGCCGCGGCGGCAGCCGGTGCGCCGCCAGACTCCCGCAGCAGCCGGATGCATTCCTGGGTGTTTACCACTTCGCGGCACATTCCGCAGAAGCAGGTTTCCTTTTCGTCGTTCAGCGCGATCACCTGCCCGCATTTCGGACACTTTCCGGAAACTTTTGCCATGTTATGTATCTCCCTTCGTTTTTGTGAATATACTTATAATTCCGTTCCGCACTCCATGCAGAACCGTGCGCCGCGCTCGTTCTCCGCGCCGCAGTTATAGCAATACACGACCCCGGCGGCAGGCGGGAGCGGCGCGTATGACACGTCCTCTTCCTCCGTTTCCGCTGAGAATTCCACGCCGCTTTCCAGCTGGCCGACCGTAATGCCGGTGTACCGCAGGACCGCGTCCGTCAGGCTCTCCCGCGGGTCCTTCTGCGCGTAGGTAAGAAAGCCCAGATAGGCGGCGTAGAACTTGACGACGTCCGCTGCCAGCCAGCCCTCCGTCTCATCCGGTATCTCCACCGCCGTGTCGCCGTTGACCTGGAGATAGTTTTTTCCCTCGGCGTGGATTATCTCGATGGTTTCAACGCAGCTGTAATCCCGCTTGACCTGCTTTGTTTGGGGATAGCTGCCCCGCAGGTAACAGTAATCAGTGGAGAGAAGAAGTCCGCGGGAGCTGCCGCCCTGCGGCTCCAGCAGGAAGCAGAGGGGCAGCTCATCGTCGTCAAACTCCGCGAAATTGCGGCGGATGCTGTCCAGACGGCTCTCATAGCCGTCATAATTCTCATCGGCGAGCACCGCGAATCTGTCGCTGAATTTCGGGCCGTACAGCGAGTAGAGCAGCGCGGCGGTGTCCGCCAGGTCATATCCGATCTCCTCGTGATACCGGGCAAAAACGGCCGTCTCAGCCAGGCTCTTGGCGCAGCGGCGGCTGACCTCTTCATAGTGCCGCTTTCTGGCGTACAGGTCGATGCCGTATTCCAGCGCCGCGTCGAAAAAGTCCGTTTCCCGCTCCGGCAGATACCGCGCGGCGGTATCATACAGCGACAGGTCCATCGGATAATACCGCAGCATCTGGATCAGCGTCTGCTCCATCTGGCCGGGCGGGACCTGGCCGCTTATGACGGCCTCCTCAATGTTTTCCGCCTGCCGCAGGTCGTCCGGGGAATACCAGGGCATCTGCTCCCTGCCCAGACGGTTCCAGAATGTCACAAAGCCTTTCAGCATGAGATTGCAGTCTGCCCACAGGGCATCCCGAATCGTTTGCCGCACCTGGGTATCGCAAAACAGCTTTCGCTTGCTGCGGCTGGCTTCGGCAGCGCTGGCCGCGTTGCCCATGGCGTTGGCGATGCCGTGAAAAAGCCCGGTGGTCATGTTGATGGCTCCGGCGGCCGCCATGCCCTTCATGGCGCCGGAGAGGCCGAAGCCGCCGCCTACCACCCGTCCGCGGCTCTCCTTCCGGGCGCGGCGGTACGCCCGCTCGCTGGCTTCCTTGTCCTCGATGGCCGCCTGCTCCTCCGCGAGAGCGTCAGAGATGATCTGCCATCCGCCGATGTTCCGGCGCGTCTCTCTGCCCACGTCCTCCTCGTCATACTGATAGATGTGCTGCTCCCGCAGAAAGACGCAGAACAGCTCGTCCAGGGCGTCAAAGATATCCTCCACCTCATTGTCGGCGTTTTGCAGAAAGGCGTCCAGATTTCCGTAGGCAGCGTCCATCGCGGTGATGAAAAGGCTGATCCTTTCCTCCGCCAGTTGGCTGGCGGCGCGGTAGAGACCGGCCACAACCCGGTGGGGGACCTCGTAGGCATTTTGTGTAAAGATCGGAGTTCTTTTTTTTCTGCGCACCGCCGGAACGGCGGAGACGCCCTGCTGCCGCCGGTCCTCCGCGCTGACGGCCCTGCGGCAGCGGAAGCAGACCTCTGCGCTGTCTTTGATTTTTGCGCCGCATCCGGGACAAATCATTGTACCATCTCCCTTTATCACATCACTGTATATATGGTGTATGAGCCGGCGGCTTCAGGAGGCGTAGTTGCCGTTTTTCCACTTGCCGGAGTAGACGATATTTCCGTCCTCGTCATAGAGGGTCCCCTTGCCGTTGTAGTTATTATTTTTTACGCTGCCCTCATACTCTATCTGACCGTTGTCATAATAGGTCTTGAGCTTTCCGTTCAGCTTGTCCCGCTTCAGGGTGCCCTCCAGCACCAGAGCGGTGCCTTTATAAGCGGTGATCTTGCCGTTCCGCTTATCGTTTTTCGCCTGCGTCACCTCAATAGTAGGTACGCAGCAATCCGCCCAATAGCCCTCCGGATACGGATGGGACAGGTCCAGAGAGATGGAGTTGAAGTAGAAGTAATTGACCTTGCCGGAGAGCTTTCCGTTTTTCCAGTTGCCGTCCTTGGTCACATAGGCGTACAGATAGGCCTCCAGCAACGGGCCCAGGTCCTCGTCCACAAATCCGTCGTTTATCAGACTGCGCACGGAGGAGAGGTCAGCGTTCGGGGAATGATTGAACTCCGCTCCGTAGCCGGAATAGACGCCGTTTTTCCAGTTGCCGGCATAGACCAGATATGACGCCGAGGACAGGTCGTTTTCCAGATCCAGCGGGCGGCTCAGCAGTACGCCGAAGCCGTGGGGACGGTTTTTCTTCGTCTGGCCGTAATAGTAGCCGCCCTCGTCATAGGCGGTCACCGCGTAGTGGCCCTTGCTGAAAAGTCCCTTTCCTGCGATACCGACCCGGACCGGCGTTCCCTCCAGGGCGGCGGCAGTTTTGCTGATCAGCGCCTGCCGCTCCTTGGCGTAGTGGACCTTGATGCCGCCCTGCTGGATCAACGGCTCGTGAAACAGTACCGTCAGCACGGTTTCCGTTAGCGACACGCTTTCCTGCTGGGCAGACGTCAGAGGTATGGCCTTTTTGCCGTCCTCCGCCGCCGTGCGGGGCGTTTGCCCGCAGCCGGACAGCAGCATGGCCAGCGCCAGCGCCAAGGCGGCAAAACGAATGCTCTTTTTCATGATGATGTTCCCCCGTTCTTTCTCTGTATATCATTCGATATCACATATTATACATGAATCTACATCACATTTCAACATTTCTTTTTTCATATTAAGCTTGTGATAAGAGGTGATGCTATGGATGCGGTAACGAAGGCGGAAATCGGAAAGCGCCTGCGCAGAAAAAGAGAGGATGCCGGTTATACACGGGAGAGGCTGGGTGAGCTGTGTTCTCTCAGTCCCCGTTTCATTGCGAATATTGAATTGGGCGATTCCACATTCAGTCTGGATTCGCTGATGGCCATCTGCCGTGTGCTGTCATGCAGCAGCGACGACCTGCTGTTTGGCGTCCAGGAGGATGACCCCGGCTGGAGCGATATACTCTCCCAGCTTCGCCGGCTGGACAGCCGGTATCAGCCGGAGCTGGGCAAGATATTGCAGGGCGTCATCGAGACGATCCTGAAGGCGGAACAGCCCCTGCGGTAGGAGCGCCGTTTTTTTCCACAAAAATTACCAATCGCGCAAAACGCATATTGAGCGGATATGAGGGAAATCTAGCTTTGCGATACCCAATCGACAAGCATTTCACTTGCTTGACAACACAAGAAAGGAGATTACAATCATGTCTGCTAAGAACACCAACAAGCTGAATGTTCCTGAGGCCCGTGCCGCTATGGATAAGTTTAAGATGGAGGCCGCCAATGAGGTGGGCGTCAACCTGAAGAACGGCTACAACGGCGACCTGACCAGCCGCGAGGCCGGTTCCGTCGGCGGCCAGATGGTCAAGAAGATGATCGAGTCCTACGAGAAGAACCTGTAAATTCCCCGGAGTTTATTGAGGCCTTTTCTGAAAAGAACAAAGGACAGACGCAGCAGCGTCTGTCCTTTGTTTTGCAATATCGTATAGGGTCCGTGCGTTATTCGTCGATCTTGCCTCGTGCGTGGAGCACATCATCCGCCGTCAGGGCCATCAGGTCGTCGCGGGTGACATTTTTCATTTTGGCAAGGCGGTTGTTCTGAGCCACCAGAATATGCTCGAAAATATTCCGCACGCCGCGGGCGTTGCCGAAGCTGTCTCCGGCGGCGCTCTCCTCGGCGATGTAGTCCCGTACCAGCGGCTCGGCTTCGGCGGTCAGCACGTAGCCCTTGCCGCAGCGCATCTTGAAAACGGCCATCATCTCGTCAGTGGTATAGTCGGGGAACAGCAGGAAGCGGTTGAAGCGGCTCTCCAGACCGGGGTTGGAGTGGATGAACTTCTCCATCAGGTCGGTATAGCCCGCCACGATCACCACCAGATCGTCCCGGTGATCCTCCATGGCCTTCAGCACCGTGTCGATGGCTTCCTGGCCGAAGTCGTTCTCCGACTTGCCGTTGAGGGCGTAGGCCTCGTCGATGAACAGCACGCCGCCCATGGCCTTTTCGATGGCCTTCTGGGTCTTGATGGCCGTCTGGCCCACGTAGCCTGCCACCAGGCCGCTGCGGTCCACTTCCACCAGCTGGCCCTTGCTGAGAATGCCCAGCGAGCGGTAGATACGGGCCATCATGCGGGCCATCATGGTCTTGCCGGTGCCGGGATTGCCGGTGAATACCATGTGGAGGGACATATCGGTAGTGGGGAGGTCGTGCTCCCGGCGCAGCTTGTAGACCTGTACCATGTTGATGAGGCTGCGCACCTCGTCCTTCACCACGTCAAGGCCGATGTAGCTGTCCAGCTCCTTCAGCAGGTCCTCCATTTTTTCCGGCGGCGGCAGTTCCTCCTTGGGTTCCGCCTCCTTCTGGCCGGTGGAAACGGCGGCTTTTTTGCCGCCTGCTTCCGGCGTGGGCGCTTTGGGCGCGGCGGGGGTCTGAGGGGCGGCAGGCGCGCCCCAGAAATCGCTGTTCATCCGCATCATGCCGTTTTCCGTCATGGAGCGGATCACGTCCAGCTGCTGCAAAATGATCTTATCCTTTTGATCCATTCTAATGCCTCCTGATGGGGAGTTTTTTGACGGGCGGGGCAGAGCCCCGCCCCTACGCTATTTCGAGAGTTTTACATGAGCCATGGCCCGGAAGAGAAGCGCCGATACGAAGCCGGTCAGCGTTCCCGTCACCAGCGACACCGCCAGCAGAAACGGCAGATAGCCCAGTACCATGGTGTTGCCCAGCGTGATGACCGCCGCCGCCATCTGGCCCACATTGTGGGCTGCCGCGCCGCCGATGGACACGCCGTAGATGCTGAGACGGCGGCAGCGCTTCAGGCCGATCATCACCAGCATGGCGGTCAGCCCGCCCAGCAGGGAGAACAGCAGCGCCGACACATTCCCGGCGAACAGACTGCCCAGACCGCACCGGGCCAGCAGGATCACCAGCGCCGGGGCCGCGCCCAGCTCATACAGGGCGAACACCGTCACGATATTGGCAAGGCCCAGCTTCACGCCCGGCAGCGGCACCACCAGCGACACGGGAAACAGGTTTTCCAAGGTGCTCAGTCCCAGCGCCAACGCCGTCAGTACGGCGCACAGGGCGAGGTTTTTCGTCGTCCATTTCATCGCCGTCACCCCACGATCACGTCAGGGGCGTCGGCGGAAGCCGCGCCCTCCAGATGGACGACCACCTGTGCGGGCAGACAGACGATGGACTGCCCCGCGCGGGTGATGGTTCCGGTGTGTACGCAGTCCTGGGTGGGGCAATCGCTGTCCGCTACCCAGACGCCGCTCTCATCGGCGGCGACGGTGAGGGCATAGCCGTTGTGGGTGACGGTGGTCTCTGTGAAGCTGTTCAGCTTGACACGCTCCGTCTCCTCGCCGCCGGTGGAGATCACCACGGTCAACTCGCCGCTCTGGGTCTTGGGCAGGTAGAACCACAGCGCTACCGCCACTGCCAGCAGCGCCACGATAGCCGCCGCGACGGCGTCATAGCGGTTGAATTTCAGTTCAGGCGTTGATGAGCGCGTAGTCATAGCCGCTGCCCTCCGTCTCGTTGAAGCAGTCCGTCAGACCGGGCGTGTAGAGCACCCGGCCGTCCTCTGTCACCAGCACCATGTCGAAGGCGGCGCTGCGCTGCCGCCAGAAGTCCACGGCGGCCTCTTCGCCCATCACGTACAGGGCGGTGGAATAGGCGTCGGCCATGGTGCCGGTGCCGCCGTTATCGCGGCGGGTGACGATGGAGACGCTCAGAAGTCCGTTATCCACCGGATAACCGGTGGCGGGGTCGATGATATGCTGGTATACCGTGCCGTCCGGCCCGGTGAAAAAGCGCTGATAGCCGCCGGAGGTCACCACGAAGGCATCCGACAGGCGCAGGGCGCAGGCGTAGCCTTCGGTATTGTTGGGGTCCTGAATGGCCACATTCCAGGGCCTGCCGTCAGCGGTGACGCCGTGAACATAGACGTTGCCGCCCAGGCTCACAAAGCCGCCGGAGAGACCGCTCTCCGCAAACAGCGCCGCCGTCTTGTCAGAGGCGTAGCCCTTGCCGATGCCGCCCAAATCGATGGCGCAGCCTTCGTCCAGCGCGGCGGCAGCGCCGTCCAGCCGGATATGCTGGCTGCCCACAAGGGGCAGCAGGGCGTCGATCTCCTCCTGGGAGGGAATGCGGGGACTGTCGGTAGTGATGCCCCACAGCTCCACCAGCGGTGCGATGGTCACGTCAAAGGTGCCGCCGGTCTCGGCGCTGTATTGCAGCGCCGCTTGCAGCAGCGCCGCCGTATCTTCATCCAGCTGAGCGCTGCCGTTGGCGTTTAATTGTGCCACGCCGCTGGTCTCAATGGTACGGCTCAGCCGCTGTTCCAGCGCGTTGATCTCGTTGGAGCACTCCTGCAATACATCGGACGCGCCGTCGCCGATGGCTACCAGAGACATATAGGTGTCCATGGCGAAGATGTCCAGCGTTTCGGTTTTCGGTGCGCCGCAGGCTGTGAGGGACAGGACCGTCAGCCAGCAGAGCAGCAGACAGGTCAGCCGTTTCATAGCTCACGCCGCCCTTCCAGTGCCCGCATCAGCGTGGCGTCGTCGGCGAATTCCAGATGGCCGCCCACGGGGATACCGTAGGCCAGACGCGTCACCCGCACGCCGAAGGGCTTCAGCAGCCGGGCGATGTACAGCGCCGTGGCCTCGCCCTCGGTGTCGGGGTTGGTGGCCATGATGACCTCGCTGACGCCGCCCTTTGCCACCCGATCCAGCAGGGACTTGATCTGAAGGTCGTCCGGCCCCACGTGGTTCATGGGGGACAGTACGCCGTGGAGCACGTGGTAGTGGCCGTTGAACTCCCGGCTGCGCTCGATGGCCAGCACGTCGCGGGGATCGGCCACCACGCAGATGACCGTCTCGTCCCGCTTGGGGTCGGCGCACACGCTGCACAGACCGCCCGCCGTCAGGTTGCGGCACACGGGGCACAGCGTCACGCCCCGCTTGGCCTCGATAATGGCGTTGGCGAAGCTTTCCGCCTCCTCCATGGGCAGGCTCAGCACGTGAAAGGCCAGGCGCTGGGCGGATTTACCGCCGATGCCCGGCAGACGGGCGAACTGCTCCACCAATTTTTCAAGGGGCGCGGGAAAGTATTCCATGTAGCTTAACCTCTCAGTTCTTTGATGCGCTGGGGAATATCCTCCGCCTTGTACACGGCGCTGCCGGCCACCAGCACGTTGGCCCCGGCGTGGATGCACTGATGGCAGGTGTTGGCGTCCACACCGCCGTCCACCTCCAGCTCACAGGCGGGATTCATGGCGTCGATGTAGCCCCGGATGGTCTGCACCTTGGGCATCATGTCGGCCATGAACTTCTGGCCGCCGAAGCCCGGCTCCACCGTCATCACCAGAATGATATCGCACTCGTTGATAAAGGGCAGCACGGCGCTGGCGGGCGTCTTGGGCTTGACCACCACGCCGGCCTTTTTTCCCTTGGCGTGGATGCGGCGCAGGGCCTCGTGGATGTTCTCCTCGGTGTCCGCCTCCACATGGCAGGTGACGATGTCGCCGCCCGCGTCGCAGAACTGCTCCACGTACCGCACGGGCCGGTCGATCATCAGGTGAACGTCCAGCGGCAGGGAAGTGGTGGGGCGGATGGACTTGACCACCGGGATACCGATGGAGATATTGGGCACAAACAGGCCGTCCATCACGTCCACATGGACGTAATCGGCGGTGGAAATGCGTTCGATGTCCCGCTGTAGATTGGCGAAGTCCGCCGACAGGATGGAGGGTGCGATCTTTATCATGGTGGCGCTCCTTTCACCGCACCGCTGCCATGGGTGCGGCATATGATACAGTAAGCGGCGCAGGGCCGTAAGGCCCCCGCGGCGCGCCTTCGTCCGGCGCGACCATGCGCGGCTTTTCAGATAGGGGGCCGGTGGGGGGAAAGACCCGCCGGTCCCCATTGTGCGAACAAAATAATTATAACAATTCCGCGGGGGGATTGCAATAAAGACTTGCCGCTCACGCCGCCATTGGGCCTGGAATTTTAACCAAATTGTTAATTTTACGGATGGCCCCTTTACCTTTCGGGTATTTTCCGGTAAAATATTTTGCTATGTTAGTATACTCAAGGAAATCGAGGCGGAGTTATGAGTTTCTTTCAGCGTGTGCGCAACGCTTTGAGCCGGTTTATGTATGGCCGCAACGGCGCCGATCAACTGGGCCTGTGCGTTATCTGGGCGGCCATCGTGCTGGACGTGGTCAGTATGCTGGTGAAAAACAGCGTCGTGTCCGGCGTCATTGGCTTCATCACCACGGTGATGGTGCTGTGGGCTCTGTTCCGGGTGTTCTCCCGGAATCTGGAGAAGCGCCGGGCAGAAAACGCCGCCTTTTTGCAGAAGGTCTGGTGGCCTGTCAAGCGGAAGCTGGACAGCGGTCGCCGGCAGCGGATGGACAGGGAGCACAAGTATTTCACCTGTCCCAACTGCAAGACCGTGTGCCGCGTACCGGTGGGGAAGGGGAAGATCGTCATCACCTGCCCCAAGTGCGGCGGCGAGATACACGGCAAGAGCTGAAGCGATAAGAGAATACCGCAGGATAAAAATAACCCCTGGCCGCGGCCAGGGGTTATTTTTATCATAGAGCCGCCTCACATGATGCCGGAGCGTTCCTTGCTCTCGGCAATGGCGGCGTTCAGTTTCCGGGCGGGGTAGTACACCAGCAGGCCGAACACCGTGAACACCACGCACATGCCCAGCAGAACCAGCGCACAGTTGCGGTAGGTGCGGCCGTACATACCGCCCACGGTCTCCCGGAGCATATCCATGCCGTAGTGGAAGGGCATGATGGCGTACAGCTTCTGGAACAGGGCCGGCAGCACGTGGATGGGATAGGAGCCGCCGGAGCCGGCCACCTGAAGGACCATGATGATCACCGCCAGGGCCATGCCGATGTTGTCCAGGGCGTAGACCAGAGCGAAGTTCATCATGGCAAAATTCAGTGAGCACAGGCAGCAGGCCAGCACGAACCGGGCCGGTTCCACGCACTGGATGCCCACGAAGCACAGACAGCCGAAGGCCGTTACCAGCGCCTGGGCCATGCCCACCAGGAAGAAGAGGGTAAACCGGCCGAAGTACCGCTCCACGGCCCGGTATTCCAGAAATTGGGGCTGCGTTACCGGCACCTTGATCATTACCGACGCCAGCAGCGAGCCCACAAACAGCGCCAGCACCGTGTAGAAGGGGGCCATGGCGGAGCCGTAGTCGCCGATCTCGTAGGCGATCTCGGTGTTCAGCTGCACCGGCGAGGACAGATAGTCCGAAAGACTGTCCGGGTCGTTGTCCAGCATATCGCAGAATTCCCGGAAAGCGGCGCTGTCGGTGACCCGGCGCACGTCAGCTTCCAGCTCCGCCAGATAGCCGGACACGGTGTCCGCCAGCGCCGCGCCCGCCGCCAGGGTGGTCTGGGACTGCCCCAGCGCGGCGGCGTAGCCCTCCAATGTGCCGGACAGCTCGCCCAGCTTTCCGGTGCCGCTGCGCAGCAGGTCCCGCACAGCGTCCAACGCGGCCAGAGCCTTGTCGTTCTTGCTGTGGATGTAGTCATTGACGTTCTGGTTGGTCTGTAAGGCTGCCGCCCGGATGTTCTGCCGGGCCTGCGCCAGCTGATCCAGCAGCGCGTCCTTTACGTCGGTGCCGATACCGGCCATGACCAGTTCACGCAGCTGTGTCAAAGCGGACACCGCCGCGTCGATCTGGCTGGACAGCTGAGGGGCCAGAGGCTTCAGGGTCGTCAGGCGGCTGATGGCGTCGTCGATCTGCTGGGCCAGCGCCTGCTGCAAAAGGGTGGGATCCTCTTCGGTGCCCCACTGCCGCAGCTTTTCCTCCAGGTCCGCCAGACTCTGGTCGACGGCGTTCAGCACCGCCAGGGCGTCGTCGGACGCGCCGTCGGCGATATCCGTGCCGGTGGAGATCATGCTGCCGATGCCGCTCACAGTGTCGGCGGCGTTCACCAGTACGCCGTTTACGTCGTCCACCGTCACCGACGCCGCCGCCAGCAGACCGTCGGCGTTGTCCATCACGTCATCCAGCGACAGCAGGATATCCCTGAGCTGTCCCAGCTGCGTCCGGCCGTCCTGTAATTTTTCGACGAGGCCGTCGGCAATGTCCTGACTGTCCAGGCCCAGGGCCCGGAACACGGAGCTGGCGGTGGTCAGCGCGTCGGCCACCTTCTCCACGATGGTGCTGTTGATCTCCTCCTGCACGGCGGTCTTGGCCTTGCTGGTGATCTTGGGGGCGATGGCGTTCTTCTTTTCATTTTCAAAGTATTGGATCTGGGGGTGCTCCAGCGCGCCGTCCAGCAGACTGACGAAGTCATCGGTAAAGTCCTCCGGCACGATCAGCGCCGCGTAGTAGTTCCCGGCGTAGACGCCCTCCAGGGCCGTCTCCTGATCGTCCACAAAGACCCAGCCCATCTGGTCGTTGCTCTTCAGCCCGTCCAGCACCAGCGAGCCAATGTTCAGATGCAGCCCCAGCAGCTCGGCGCCCGCGTCCTCACTGGCCACGGCCACCTTGATATTGCCGGTGGAGTCGGGGCCGTAAGGGTCCCAGTTGGAGAGAATGTTGAACCAGGCGTACAGGCACGGCACCAGGCACAGGCCCAGCATCACCACGACGGCCACCACGCTGGCGGTCAGCCGCTGCCAGTCGGCCCGGAAGATGTTCCAGATATGCTTCATCACCGGTCCACCTCCCCGTTGTCAGCAGGCGTCTGCTCCGCGGGTTCGTCCGTCACCACAGGGCGGGCGGCCTCCTCCGGCATGGGCAGGGTGACGGCCCGGCCGCTGTCGGCGCTCTCCGCGTCCTGCTGTGTCTTTCCTTTTCGCCGCAGCTGCGGCAGCCGGACGACCGGACGCTCCAACTGGGGCAGCGCCGTCAGCTGACCAAGATCAGAGAATTCCTCGTGAGTAATATCCTGTAATTTCTTTTGCAGCTCATAGTCCATATATTCCACGCCGATGAGATACGCCGCCAGCGCGAACATGGACACGATCCATAAAATCAGCGTGAACACCTTGTTGCCCTCCGCCAGGAACATCAGCAGCATCAGGCCCACCGTCACGATCACCAGCGCCCGCATGCCGGTACGGATGCGGCGCTGGTTGCTCTGGTGCAGGGCGGTCACCTCTTCCAGCAGCCGGTCATACAGCTGATGGTACTTTTCTTCTGTTGTCATGGTCCGGCCACCTCCTTAGAATAGCTCTGTCTCTTCCAGCTTGGCCTCCATGAAGTGGTTCAGCCCCATAAAGGGCCGCCGCACCAGAAGGCCGATCACCAGCGCCGCCGCCGCGAACAGCAGCAGATACGCCAGCTGCGTCATATAGTAATTGCCGTACAGGCCGCAGATGCACTCCCGCATGGCGTCGATGGCGTAGGGGAAGGGGAAGAAGCGGTAAATTTTCTGATACACCTCCGGCAGCAGCTCGATGGGGAAGGTGCCGGAGGAACCGGCGATCTGCAGCACCATGACCACCACCACGACGGCCTTGCCCACGTCGCCGAAGGACAGCGCCAGAGAATAGATCAGCAGGCTGAAGGTCAGCGCCGTCAGCGAGCCGGTCAGGTACATCAGCCCCGGATGCAGGCACTGGACCTTCAGGATCAGCAGGTCGCCGGTGATGATAATGGCCGCCTGCAATTGGCTCAGCAGGAAAAAGAGAATGTAGCGGCCGAAGTACAGCTGGGCGGGGGTGGGGTCGATAAGTCCGTCCTTCCGGGCGTGGGGCTTCACCAGCGACACCAGAATGACGCCGCCCACCCAGATGGCCAGCACCGTGTAGAAGGGCGTCATGGCGGAGCCGTAGTTTTCAATGGGGTACACCGGCGTCACCGTGGTCTGCACCACCTGGGAGAAGTACTGGCCGTACTCCTCCGGGTCGCCGCCCAGAATATCCAGCAGCGTGTCCATGTACTCCTCGTCACTCAGCCCCTGCAAGGTATCGAGAGCTTCATCCACGGACCGGGACAGGTTATCCGCCGCGGGCCGCAGCAGCGCCATGGTGTCCTCCAGTGCCAGAGCGGTGTCAGACAGCGCGTCCTGCACCGCCTGCGCGTCGCCGCTGAGGGTCTTGACGCTGCCCATGGTGCGGGACACCTGCCCCATGACGTTTTGCAGCTCTTGGCGCAGCTCACCGGCGGTGGGGGTCAGTTTGCCGGTCATTTCGCCGATGGCGCTGATGATGGCCTTGCAGTCCCGGATGGCGGTCTGGATATCCCCGTTGTCCGGCAGCGCCGCCAGACGGCCTTGCAGGGCGTAGCATTTCGCCGCCATTTCGCGGGCCAGCTTGGCTGCCGCGTGGCCCGCCAGATGCTGGTCCAGCCGGTCCGCCCAGGCCGTCAGCCGGTCGCCCAGCTGCCCCATGGCGGCGGACGCGTCCTGGATGGCCTTCAGCGCCTCCTGTAACTTGCTGTCGTCCTCGGCGGCCTGCTGGATCGCGTCCAGCGCCCGCTGGACCTTCTCCAGGGCGGTGAACACCATCCGGTCGATCTCCGCCGCCGTCTGCTGTAATTGTTCGCCGTCAGGCAGGTGACTGTTGATGTCCTTGATCGTCTGGGCTAACTGCTCGGCGTCAAAGTCCGCCGCGCCGCCCCGGCCCGCCGCCTCAAAGGCGTCCATGGTGGCCCGGCAGCCTGCCAGCAGGTCGCGGGCCTGATAGAGTACGCCCTTCACCGCCGTCTCCGGATCGTCCTCGGTCAGGTCGGCGGCCAGCAGGTTGGCCTGGGTCATCACCCGGCCCACCGCCACGTCCAGATAGTTCTCGTTGATGGTGCGCTTCAGGCTCTCCGCCGCCGTGTCGGTGATTTTGGTGGCCACGGCGTTTTTCTTGGCGTTTTCGTAGTAGGTGAGGGAGGGCTTTCCTGTCCACTCCGTCAGCATATGATACATTTTATAGGAGAAGTCCCGGTCGATGACCACGGCGGCGTAGTAATCACCGGCATACACGCCCTCGCGGGCCGCGTCCTCGCTGTCCACCACCACCCAGTTGATGCTGGTGGCCTCCCGCAGGTCCGCCACCACGTCGTCGCCTTTGTTGGTGTATACGCCGTCCTCGTCGGTGTAGCCCTGGTCCAGAGACGCCACGGCGATGGAAATGCCGCCGGTGTTGCCGTAGGGGTCCCAGTTGGAGTAGATGTTCAGCCACGCGTACAGGCTGGGCAGCAGTACGATGCCCACCACCACCGCGCAGGCGAAAAAGCACTTGCTCAGCGATTTGACGTCGGTTTTGAAAACCGTCCAGATATTGCGCATAATTCCTCCCATGCCCCGTGGGGGCGATAGTGATACTTTCACATTTTGCATTATACAGGAAGTACCTGGAAAAATCCACTCTTTTTGCGGTTTTTTGACACGGTGTATAAAATGGGGAAAAGTGGCGGAACTATGCAGCATGCATATGTTTTTACCGGGAGAACGTGGTATGATAGTTACGTGTATATACCGCATATTGCTGAAAAGGAGAGGGAAACGATGAAGAAGCTGTTGGCATTGCTGCTGTCGCTGGTGATGGTGCTGAGTTTGGTCCCCAACGTGTGGGGCACGGACGACGCCCAGCCGGAGGAGACGCCGCCGGAAACGGTAAAGACGGAGGAGATAGTGGAGCTCCAGGCCCCCGTCGAGACGGAAGAAACGGTGGACGCGCCTGAGATAGAGGAGCTGCCAGAGGCACCGGAGGGAGAAAGCGAAGAAAAGACCATCATTGAAAAGCTGCAAGACGCAGGGTATAAAGCTCCCGCGGAAGGCGAGGACGTGACATTTATTTTCCCGGAAGAGCTGGTAAGAGGTGTGGATTATGACTATACCTATGTGGATGGTCTGCTGACCGTCGGTATACTGCCGGGCCAAAAAGCACACTGGGAAGCCGCCTATCAAAACAATTCGGTAAAGTCCGGTAATAATATTATCTTCAGTACAGAATTTGTACCGCCTGAAGAGGCAAAATCTATGGCGAAATTGTGCAGCAACAGCGAATATGGCGCTGTGACCGGATTTATTAACGACACCAATGAGTACCATGAGGTGTACCCTCATTACCAGCATGACGAACCGCTGGCTGCTGTCAATGAGCAGATGAGTTCTGCTACCATTGCTCCCACGCCCTATGACAATGGGCTTTACCTGCTGGTGGCATATAAGGACAGCCAAGGCAGCATAATGGAGAGGTGGATGATCCGCTACCGCATCCTGGCAGAAGAATCCTTCTTGTATAAGACGTCATTAAAGCAGAATACGGGACTGGTGGCTAGGGATCGAATTGTTGAATTTGATATGCTTGATACCGCGAACTGGGAGACACCGGTCATCGTGTCTGATGGCCTTGTGACGATAAAAGCAAAGAGTGCAAACATACCATATAATCAAAGGATCTGTGACATGTATCTTTCTGCGCCTGCCGGCTGTACGACGGGAGTAGGACAAATCTATACCCGAACATGCTTTTGGGTATCCTCTGAAAGCAATGAATATTGGGTAAACTGGGTGGACAGCAGCGGCAATACGATAGGAGAGCATGTGACGGTACAGATATTGTCCGAAAGACCCTATCTGGCGAATAACGGTACACCATCGGCATGTGTCATGCCTGATACCACAGGTAGTGGTATTATCGTTGCGTATGACCCGGCAATAGGCTACTATCATACCAGTTTTGCTCCCGGTATCATTCCCACGGCAGAACAGCTGAAATCCAATATCGTGATGCAAGTGCCAGAAAATGCAAAATCCTATCGGTGGATAAATTATCTGACGAACCGCGATCCATACAGTGTCAGCGGCGGAATCGACACGGAAGCTCTGGGCGATGAAGAGTTGTGCCTGATCGGCGATGCCAGCGGCTATACCGTTCCCATCGCCAATGTGGGGGAATTTACGCTCCGAGAAGCGGGATTGACTTTCTACTATTCCAGGACCCGAAACTATACAGAGCGTATCATCCAGTGGTACAGCGACGAAGGGGGGACGCAAACCCTTGGCAGGCCGGTATATATCTTTGGTTACAACGACGATTTCGCCTGGACAACTTCTACATCCTCAGTCGATCGGGTAACAACGGAAGTTGACGCCCCCACCCTAATCGGCAGCGGCCTGACCCTGGTCGGCACCCGCTATCCCCAGGAGTGCGGCGACAATTCCCTGTATATCGAACTGGCGGTCATCGGCGGTACCGCTGGGAAAAAAACGAGGTCTACCTGCCCTACAGCTACTTCGGTATCACTTATCGGCAAGCGCAGGAGTGGAAGCTGGCCGCGCCTATGATCCGGCATTACGATGAATCCCGCAGCAGCTCCACCGTGATCCGGGGCGAGTATACGGAGTACGGCGTAAAGTTCGTGACGCCTTCCTTCTCTCCCTTTACCATCACCTGCGACCCCCTGCGGGGCGACATCAATGGCGATGGCATAGTCAACGGTTCGGATATGCAGTGCCTGTATGAATATCTGACAACCGGCAGCAGCACCAGCCCGTTGTCAGGCAAGCTGTTGGAAGTGGGCCTGAACGTGAATAAGGCTGACGGCATCGACGTCTACGACCTGCAGCGGCTGTATGAATTCATCAACGGCATCAACCCCAATTGGTAAAACCATAAAAAACAGTCCGGTCTCGATGAGACCGGACTGTTTTCTTACCGCAGGCAGCTTTTCACATCGTCCAGGGCGCTGTCCATGGCCTTGCCCATCCGCTCCATGGTCTTGCTGACGGCGCGGCGGGCCTTCCGGTCCGAGGACATGCGGTCCACCGTGGCGCCTGCCACCATGCCGATGCACAGCCCGCTGACAAAAGCGGCGATTTTCATGTTTGATCCACTCCTTTTTCATCGTCTGGCGTCAGTTTGCCCGGAAAGAGCGGGAAAAACACAGGGCATTACTTGCCAAAACAGGCGCGGAATGGTACAATAACTTGATAATAAAAATTGTAAAAAAGGAGCACCCGCCATGTCCATTGAGAAGTTACAGGCCGCCATCCGGGAGCGCAGGACCCCCGTGGCCCTGGGCCTTGCCCCGGAGATCGGGAAGATATCCCCCAAGATCGTGAAAAATTTTGAAGAGATGTTCGGCCCCGGCTTGATGGCCAGCGCCGAGGCCCTGCGGTTCCACGCCTGCCAGACCATGGACGCCGCCCAGGGCAAGCTGCCCGCCGTGGCCATCAGCGCCGAGCATTACCTCCGTTACGGCATGATGGGCGCGGATGTGCTGAGCAACCTCACCGGCGCGGCGGCGGCCCGGGGGCTGTACGCCATCGTGGACTGCCGCACCACCCGGTCCGAGCTGTGGCTGGACAGCCCCATGGCGGGCGACGGCTTCACGGTGATGCCCTACGTGGGGCCTGACTGTGTGCCCCAGAACACCGACAAGGGCGTCTTTGCCGTGGTCCGCACCGCGGAGGAGCGCTCCGGCGAGGTGCAGAGCCTCATCGCCGGGGACCGGCCCCTGTACGCCGCCCTGGCCCAGCAGATGGCCCGTCAGGGCGCGGGCCTTGTGGTAGAGACCGGGTACAGCCTGGACGTGAAGGAGGTCCGCAAGCGGGCGGGAAACGCATTCCTGCTGCTGCCCAACTGCGACGGCCAGAACGCCCTGCCCGCCTTTGACGACCTGGGCCACGGGGCCATGGTGGTGGATTACAGCCTGCAATACGGCGGCGATGTGGACGCGGCCATTCAGGAGATGAAAGCGTGGGTGACGGTGCTGTGACAACGGTTTATCTTGTGCGCCATGCCGAGGCGGAGGGCAACCTCTACCGCATCGCCCACGGCCAGTATAACGGCCTGATCACCGACCGGGGCTACCAGCAGCTCCATGTGCTGAAAAAACGGTTTGACGGCGTGCACATCGACGCGGTATACAGCAGCGACCTGTTCCGCGCCCGCACCACCGCCCGCGCTATCTACGAGCCGAAGGGATTGGAGCTGCATCTGGAGCCCGCCTTCCGGGAGATCCACATGGGCTGCTGGGAGGGCCGTCCCTGGCAGGAGCTGAACACCGCCTACGAGGAGCAGATGTTTTACTTCAACCGCCAGCTGGACAAGTTCCATGTGGAGGGCAGCGAGACGGCCCGGCAAGTGCTGGACCGCTACATCCCCGCCCTGAAGCGGGTGGCGGCGGAAAACGACGGCAAGACCGTTGCCGTGTTCAGCCACGGCGCGGCCATGCGGATGGTGCTGGGCACCCTGAACGGCCTGCCCCTGTCCCAGGTGGGGGAGACGCCCCATGGCGACAACACCGCCGTCTCCCTGCTGGAAGTCGACGGCGACGACATTCGGGTGGTCTATATGAACGACAACAGCCATCAGGTGGAGGCGGGACTGTCTACCTTCGCCAAACAGACCTGGTGGCGGGACAAGCGGATGATGAGCGGCGGCCAGTATTACCGTGACATGGACGCCGCCACGGCGGCGCGCTTCGGCGTTCCGGCGGAGGGCAAGGGCATTGCCGTGTGGTTTGAGGACCAGCCGGTGGGCGCTCTTACGCTGCTGCCGGACCGGGAAAAGGACGCCGGCTGGATCGGCTGGTACTATCTGGAGCCCACCATGCGGGGCCGCAACTACGGCATTCCGCCGCTGGGCCAGGCGGTGCAGTTTTACCGGGAGCGGGGCATCGACCGGCTGCGGCTGCGGTGCGTGGACGAGCAGACGAGAGGCTTTTTCGCCCATTACGGCTTCTATCCTCTGGAGGGCGACGTGATGGAGAAGTATATCGGCTATGAGCCGCGGGAGATCGTATGGTAAAGGGAACGGAATTTTTGCCGGTGAGCCGAGACGAGATGATCCACCGGGGCTGGTACTACTATGACTTTCTGGTGGTGACGGCGGACGGCTACATCGACCATCCCAGCTTCGGCAGCGCCATCATTGCCCGCCTGCTGGAGAGCGAGGGCTACCGGGTGGCGGTGCTGGCCCAGCCGGACTGGCGCGACGCCGAGGCCTTCCGCGCTATGGGCAAGCCCCGGTACGGCGTGATGATCGGCGGCGGCAATCTGGACTCTATGGTGGCCCACTACACGGTGGCCAAGCGCCGCCGGACACAGGACCTGTACAGTCCCAGTGGCAAGCTGGGCTTCCGCCCCGACCGTCCCACCATCGTCTACGCCAACCGGGCAAGAGAGGCCTTCCCCGACACGCCCATCATTATCGGCGGATTGGAAGCCTCGCTGCGGCGGTTCGCCCACTATGACTACTGGGATGACAAGGTGCGCCGCTCCATCCTGTTTGACGCGCCTGCCGACCTGCTGGTCTACGGCATGGGTGAGAGCGCCACGGTGGAGATCGCCCGCCGTCTGGCGGCGAAAACGCCGGTGGGCGACATCACCGACGTGCGGGGCACCGCCTGCATCGTCACCGACCCGGCGGTGTGCCGGTACCACGAGGTGACGTGTCCCTCCTTTGAGGAGGTGCAGTCCGATAAAATTGCCTACGCCCAGGCCACCAAGGTGCAGTATGACGAGCACGACCCCATCCGGGGCAAGGCCATTTTGCAGCAGTGTCAGGGCCGCTGGCTGCTGGTGAATCCCCCCCAGCGTCCCCTGAACCGGCAGGCGCTGGACAGGCTCTATGACCTGCCCTTCACCCGCGAGGTGCATCCCATGTACACCGAGGGCATCCCCGCCATCGAGGAGGTGCGGTTTTCCATCTGCCACAACCGGGGCTGCTTCGGCGGGTGCAACTTCTGCGCCTTGGCCTTCCATCAGGGACGGATGGTTACGTCCCGCAGCATCGAATCGGTGCTCTCCGAGGCGGAGCTGCTGACCCACGACCCTAAATTCAAGGGCTACATCCACGATGTGGGCGGCCCCAGCGCCAATTTCCGCCACACCTCCTGCCGCCAACAGAAGGAGCATGGTATGTGCAAGGGCAAATCCTGCCTGGCCCCGGAACCCTGCAAGAACCTGGACGCCGACCACAGCGAGTATGCGGAGCTTTTGCAGCGGATGCGGAAGATCCCCGGCATCAAGAAGGTGTTTGTCCGCAGTGGCATCCGGTATGACTACATGCTGCAAGACAGGAACAAGGACTTTTTCAAGGAGTTGGTGGACTATCACATCAGCGGCCAGCTGAAGGTAGCGCCGGAGCACTGCGTCAGCACGGTGCTGGACTACATGGGCAAGCCCCATTTCGATGTGTTCCTGAAGTTCTGGCGGCAGTACCAGAAGCTGAACGAGTCCGACGGGCGGGAGCAGTATCTGGTGCCCTACCTCATGTCCTCCCACCCCGGCTGCACGCTGAACGACGCGGTGGAGCTGGCGGTATTCCTCAAGCGCACCGGCCACCAGCCGGAGCAGGTGCAGGATTTCTATCCCACGCCGGGCACCATGTCCACCTGTATGTACTATACCGGCATCGACCCGCGGACGATGAAAGAGGTCTATGTGGCCCGTGATCCCCACGACAAGGCGCTGCAAAGAGCGCTGCTGCAATGGGGCCGGGGCGATAAGAGGGCGCTGGTGATCGAGGCGCTGGAAAAAACGGAGCGCACCGATCTCATCGGCTTTACGCCGGAGTGTCTCATCCGCCCGGTAAAGGGTGAAAAGTACTTTGGCCTGAAGCCGGAGGAACGGCAGCAGCCGCCCAAGAAGAAAAAGGACGGTCGTCCCCCCAAGCCGGAGGGCACGCCTCACCGGGGCCGCCGCCCTGATGGCCAGAAGGGAAAAATGTCCCCCAAGAAAAAGGCCGCCTTTGCCAAGCAGCGGGCGAAGAAGAAATGATGAAAAACCATATACGACCCCCACTCTTTCTTGCGAAAGCGAAGAAGAGTGGGGGTCGTTATATAAGCTGACCGGTGAATACGGCATTATAACGTGGAACGATCCGCAGGGGGCGGAACTGTGCTGTCACGTATTACTAGTTGATAGTCGAGCTTTTTGCCCTGCATCTGTTCACCGGTCTCCAAATGCTGAATCAGCATTTCGGCGACCTGATAGCCGCGGTCAAAAGCGGACTGGTGGACGGTGGTCAGAGGCGGATTCAGATACTGACTGATGAAAACGTCATCAAAGCCGACGAGCGATACCTGCTGGGGAATTTTGAGATCCAGCTTGTGCAAGGCGCGATTGGCGCCAATGGCGATCATGTCAGCCGCGCAAAAAATAGCGGTAGGCGGATCTGGCAGGGTCATAAGCTCCCAGGCGAAAGAGTATCCAAAGGAGATCAGGTCGTCGCCGCCGAGACAGACGTATTCCGGGCGCAAAGTGATGCCGTGATCCAATAGACAGGACTTGAAAGCGGATAGCCGCATCCCGGAAGCTGCGGAATAGTCCTCACCGATAAAGGCGATATCCTTGTGCCCAAGTGAGATCAGATACTCTACAACAGTGCGGGCGGCACCCTGGTCATCCAAGTCGACAAAAGGTATGCGGTCCTGATATTTTGGAATGCTTGACGTAAGGGAGAAGGGGATGTGAGCGGCCAAAAGTTCGTCGATAAAACCGGTCTGCCGCAGGTCGGGCGTGATGACGATAAATGCGTCAACGCGGCCCTGCCGGTAATAGTCTGTGCAATTTGCGTTTTGGTAGCACAACATCAAACAGTAGTCGTGTTCGTCCAGATTTGTAGAGATCCCGCGCAGCAGTTCAGAGAAGTAGGAACTGGAAAAAATGTAGCTTGCGGAGTAGGGGATCACAAGCCCGATGGTATTGGGCTTTTTTCCGTTGATCGCCTTAGCGTAGATATTTGGCACATAGCCGGTTTCCTGTATCAGGGCCAGGATCCGGTCTGCGGTTTCCTTTTTTACATCAGGCTTTCCGTTGAGAACACGCGACACAGTGGTTTTCGAGACACCCGCCAGCGAGGCTAGTTCATCAATTGTCAAAGAACGGTTTTCCATGTTTTCAAGAGACTCCTCAAATGATATGTGCTGCGCCCAACGTGCCGCGAAGTAGAAGGGCATGCCCCATATAGAATAATGTGCGAAAAAGTATAAATGATAACATCACAATGATGGATACAGTATAGCGCACAGGCATGTGCAAAAACAAGCCCTAAAAGCAAATGCGAAAAAAGATTGTAAAAAGTGCACGAAAATGCGTAGAAGATATCGCTGTTTTCACAGATTGACAAGGTAAAATGACAATGATATAATACAAGCAAGAAAACGGAACCGGTTCCGGCACCGGTACTGGCACCGGTGCCGGAACCGGGAACGAAAAGAGCCTGGAACCAGAACAGACTATGGCATGGCTGTAACGCCACGGAGGACATCTATGAAATATGAGAAATATCTCGGCGCGGCGATCACCTGTGATCCGCAGCTGGGCAAGAAGGAGCGGAACATTGCCGAGCAGTACGCTCTGGTAGAGAAAGCGGCGAAAAAGGGCGCAAAGCTGATCGCCTTGCCTGAAATGTCTACCACCGGCTATTGTTGGTATGACCGCGGCGAGATCGCGCCGCTGGTCGAACCGATCCCTGGCCCCACTACCGATAAATTTGGCGAGATCGCGAAAGAGTATGATTGCTGGATCGTTGTCGGTATGCCTGAGGTGGATACGGCGACCAATGTCTATTATAATGCGGCAGTTTTGATCGGGCCTGACGGGGTCGTGGGCGTCCACCGCAAAACCCATAACTATGTCTGTGAAGGCAGATGGGCAAAACAGGGCAATAACGACCATCTGGTATACGACACGCCTATCGGCAAGATCGGCCTTTTGGTCTGTATGGACATCAATATTATGGAGACGGCACGCCTGGAGGGGGTGCGCGGTGCTGATGTGATCGTCAGTATCAGCAACTGGGTGGAGGACAAGACCCCGGCCATGACATGGTTCACCCGAGCCTATGAAAATGGCTGCTATGTAATGGCGACGGATCGCTGCGGCCTTGAACGGGGCACAGAGTTCAATGGCGGAAGCTGTATCATCGACCCGGATGGGAAATTGGTGTGCTGCGCTGACGAAGGTCCCATGATCGCCTATGGCGAGATCGACCTGAAAAAGGCAGGGAATAAGAGCTTTTCGGGCTTTGGCCATAAACTGAAGGATCGCCGCCCTGCTGACTATATGGATATCACATTGGATCCCTATCTGTGGGACCCCATTCTGAGCCATGGCCTGTACGGACACGATCCTCTGCCTGAGGGGCGCCAGTCCAAGATCGGTGTTGCACAGTTTATGCCTGAGACCGGTAATGTGCCAGTGAATCTGGCCCGGGTCAAGGAAGAAGCCAAGCGGCTTCGTGAAGAGGGCTGCGAACTGATCGTATTCCCGGAACTGACGCTTACCGGCTATCCCAAAGCGAACGACGCGGCCGCCTTGGCGGACACTGTGCCGGGAGCCGTATCTGATGAACTGCTGGATATCTGCTTGCGCCATCGTGTGTATATGGTGGTCGGTATGATCGAAAGCGATGGTGGCTGCCTGTATAACACGGCTGTGCTGTATAGCCCGGAAGGGATACTGGGGCGTTATCGCAAGATGCACCTGGACCAGTTGGACCGGGACTGGGCGACGCCCGGCAATATGGGCCTGAAGTATTTCAACACCTACATGGGACGCATCGGTATTCTGATCGGGCATGACGCGGATTTTCCGGAGGCTGCCCGCATCCATGCGCTGCACGGTGTGGATATCCTGTGCTGTCCGGCGGCGGTATCCGGCCCGGTTCCGGAAAAGCTGGCTGAGACAAGAACTTGGCATAAAAAGGTCGAGCCGTATGGATACAGCAATACTTGGTGGCACCTGTGGCGGGTCCGCGGCGGCGAGAATAATTGCTATGTGGCTTTCGCCAATGCGGTGGGGCAGCTGCCCGATGGTCGTGTCTGTTTTGGCAGAAGCGGTGTGTTCCAGCCCATGATATGGGTGTATCCTCGCAATGAGGTAGTTCTGAGCGCGACCGCGGAGGACAGAGCCTGTATTTTGGCGGATACCACCGGCGATACAAGGACGAAGTATTTGCTGCCGATGCGCCGTACGATTTGGTATGATCCGCTGGTAATGCTGGATCAATAAGTGCCTTTCGCCGTTAGGCGATGGATATACGAGAATTATTTTAGTGTGTAAGAAAGGAATCATTATTATGGCAACCTGGGATATTCATCACACATCTTTGTCCGTTTCGGATGCTGAGCAGTCTCTGCGCTTTTATAGAGACGGTCTGGGTCTGAAGCTGGTGGGCGATTCCACTGAGCGCAGCCAGCGTTTGGCGGAGGAGGTCGAGGTCCCCGGCGCGTATGCTCGCTGCCTGTGGCTGGAGACCACCGAGGGCCATTCTCTGCTGGAGCTTATGGTCTACTATGAGCCCAAGGGCAAAAAGTTTGACCTGGCCTGCAACGATATCGGCGCGCCTCATGTTTCCTTCCTGGTAGACGATATTCACGAGGTGGCAGAGCGGCTGTGGGGTATGGGCTACAAGTCGACCACAGATGTGCAGGATGTGGATCCTTCCTGCATGGAAAACGCGAAAACCATGTACTTCCGTGACCCTGACGGTATTGCCGTTGAACTCTTTGAGATCCCTGCTGAGCGTAAGGTCACCAAGAATTTCCACAACTGATGTGGAAAAGCGCGGTGCTTTACAAATAAATCAACCTTCGAAAAAAAGCAAAGGAGACAAGCAAGATGAAAAAGATTTTAGCCCTCGTCCTTGCACTGGTCATGGCATTGTCCTTGGTTGCCTGTGGTGCGGAAAATGGATCCGAAGCAAAAGACACGGGTGATGAGACAGATAAGGTCTTTCACGTTGGCGTTTGCACCCGCGCGTTTTCTTCCCCCTGGCAGACTTATTGCTATGATGTCATGAAGCAAGAGGTCGCTGAAAAGTATCCCGATATTGAGTTGGACTTCCAGGATGGCCGTGAGGATGCGAATACTCAGGTCAATATTCTGCAGACCTTCATCCAGCAGAAAAAGGATCTGGTGATCGTTTTCGCCAACCAGGAAGGTACGCTGGTATCCGCTGTTAACGAAGTGATCGCCGCTGGCATTCCTGTCATCAACACGCAGGGCTGGGTTGGCGATGGTGTGGAAGGTATGCTGACCTTTATCGGCTCTGATGATACCATCAACGGCTGGGGTCAGGGCGAAGTCCTGGCTGAGCTCCTGGGTGACAAGACCGAAGGCAACATCATCCTGCTGCAGGCTCTGCTGGGCACTACTTACACCACCGATCGTACCGCCGGCCTGGAGAATTATCTGGCCGAGAATCTGCCCAATGTGAAGATCGTCGCTTATGAGCCTGAGGATAATGACAACGCGAAGACGGTCACCGCTATGCAGAACCTGATGACTCGCTTCCCCGCCGGCACCATCGATGCCGTTGTGGTCCAGGGCCCCCATGACTGTGTTGCTGCCGCTAACGCCGCGATCGACGCTGGCCGTGACGACCTGTACGGCAAGTTTGTCGCCATGGACTATGCCACTACCGTTGAAAACGCCATTAAGGAAGGCAAGGTCTATGGTACAGTCGACCAGGATCCCGGCATGTTCGGCATCAAGACCATGGAACTGGTGAATGCCTATCTGCACGGCGATATGACTGCCGATGACTTCGAGGATAACTATATCCTGGAGTTCCCCCTGGTCACCCAGAAGAACATTGAAGAGTACGGTCCCGCCCATTGGGATTGATCTCCGTCCAGCCTTACTGTAAAGTACGAAGCTGCTGGCTGTTATTCAGCAAAACTTTGAGGGCAGCGGTCATAGAACCGCTGCCCTTCACTGCATCATGGACAAAACGCGAAGTGGCTGATGGGCTCCACTGTTTATCTCCAAAAGAAAGAAGGAACATAACATATGCCTGAACTTAAACTTGAGAAAAAAGGGGGCCTGGGAAAGGACCTCCTAAAAAATAGAGAAGTCAGTATTTTCCTGATCCTGATCGGTATGATGGTGATCAGTGCCATCGTATCTCCCGCATTCCGCAGTGTGGGAAATATTGCGAATATTTTCAATCAAAATGCCATGTATGGTCTGATGGCCATCGGTATGTCCTTTGTCCTGATCGGCGGAGGAATGGACCTGTCCATCGGCTCAGTCTCCGCACTGTCCGGCATGGTGGCGGCGCTGCTGATGCGTGACGCCGGTTCGGTGGGATTAGGTATTGCCGCCGCGCTGGGCGTCGGCATTCTCTTTGGCTTGATCAACGGCATGATCGTGATCTATCTGAAGCTGCCGCCCTTTATCGTCACGCTGGGTACGATGTATATCGCCCGTAGCATTTGCCTTGCTATGACGGAGGCACACCCGGTCTCCGGTTTCCCCAGCTGGGTCTCCAAGATCGGCATTGGAAAGCTGTGGAATGTGATCCCCATTGCCGCGATGATCTGGATCGCTTTTGCGCTGATCATGAACTGGGTGCTGAAACGCACAAAGTTCGGACAATACGTTTACGCGCTGGGCGGAAATGAGAAGGCGGCCTGGCTGTCCGGCGTCAGGATCAATAGTATTCGTGTGCTTACCTATGTGCTGAATGGCCTGTTTGCGGGATTTGCCGGACTGATCGTTGTTTACCGTCTGATGATCGCCACCGGTGACGCCAATGACGGATATGAAATGATCGCTATTGCGGCCTGTGTGATCGGCGGCGTTTCCATGAGCGGCGGCCGCGGCAGTGTTATCGGCAGTGTTTTTGGCGCTCTGATCTATGGCCTGATCGTCAATATGCTGCAGTTGATCGGCGTTTCCGGTTTTTGGCAGAAGGCGGTCATCGGCGCGATCATTATTGTAGTTTCCTGCATTGATACGCTGTCTTCCTCGAAAAAGCGGCAGTAAGGGTAGGTGCGTATGGAGAAAAATGAAATTATCCGGATGCGGGGGATCACCAAGAAATTTGGCCCCGTTACGGTACTTGATAATGTGGATTTTAGCGTACACAAAGGCGAAGTGCTGGCCTTGGTGGGTGCCAATGGCGCCGGCAAGTCTACATTGATGAAGATACTCAATGGCATCTACACACCGACTTCTGGCGAGATTTTCCTCAATGGCACGAAGGTAGCGTTTAAAAATCCCATCGACGCATACCTGGGCGGTGTGTCCATGATCCATCAGGAGTTGGATCTGCTGGATAATTTGAGTGTCGCGGAGAACATATTCCTCGGTCGCGAGATCATGAATGGTGTGCGTGTGGATCGTGCCGCTATGTATGAAGAGACCCGTAAGCTGATGGAATCGCTTCATTTTGATATTGACGCTACAGCTGAGGTAGGAACCCTGACGACGGCGAAGAAGCAGATGATCCTGGTGGCGCGTACGGTATCGCTTCACTCCAACTTGATCGTAATGGATGAGCCCACATCGGCGCTTTCCTTCAGCGAAACACAGGCGCTGTTCCAGATCATTCAAATGCTTAAGAGCAAGGGGATCAGCATCATTTATATTTCGCACTATCTGGAGGAGATATTCGCGGTGTCGGACCGTGTGGCGGTTCTGAGAAATGGACGGCTGGTGAATACGGCAAACACGGCTGAATGCACCGAGCAGCAGTTGGTGGAGTGGATGATCGGACATGCGGTGGAGCGCCATAAGATGGAACAGCATGACTTTTCCGACGCGCCGGAAGTTCTTCGCCTGGAGGGATTGACACAGGGGAATGATTATGTACACGATGTAGACCTGACCTTGCGAGAGGGCGAGATCATCGGCCTGGCCGGTGTCGTCGGTGCGGGTAGGACAGAACTGCTGCGTATGATCTACGGAGCGGAGGCGTGTAAGAGCGGCAAAATTTTCGTATCTGGCAAAGAAACAGCAATCACAGCTCCCACCGTTGCGGTTTCGTATAAGATGGGCTTTGTCCCGGAGGATCGGAAAATGGAAGGCTTGGCGTTGATCCGCAGCGTAGGAGACAACATGGCCCTGCCGGAATTGGAAAGCCGGTCCAAAGGCGGTGTGATCAATTTCGCGTCCGTACATAAAATGGTGGATAAGATCATCAGCAGCTTCCATATCAAGTGTACTGGTCCTGCACAGATCATCGGAGACCTCAGCGGCGGCAATCAGCAAAAAGTCGCGATCGGCAAATGGCTGTCCGGTCAGTTTAAGATCATCCTGTTTGATCAGCCGACACGAGGCGTCGACGTAGGCTCTAAGTCTGAGATCTATGATATGATCAAAGAACTGGCCGCCGAGAAAGTTTCCATGATCATTGCGTCTGATGAAATTGAAGAATTGATGGATCTGTGCGACCGCATTCTGGTTTTGAAAAAAGGGGAGATCGTCCATGAATTTTCCAATGATGGAGACAGACTTTCAAAGGCGGATATCCTTGAAAAGATGGTTGGCTGAGTCAAAAACTTTATAGCCGATGCTGTTGTACGGAAAAACGGCAGATCTTTAAATCTGAGGGACCGCACAGAGCGTTTGCTGTGCGGTTTCTTCATTCGGAAGAATGATCAGAGGAATGTACTACGGAGTTATTTGCTGAAAACATGAATAACAAAGATATGATCAAAGACCTGGCATGCCGTGGTTTTGAACCAGTCCAAAACTCTTTTTGTTCCTGGAACAACATTTGGTATGGAATCTTTCGTACAACGCATGAGCGCCTTTTGGCCATTTGGAATGGTTTCGACAGCGCATTTGCTGGTACTGTGAGATATGATGGCGAGGAACGCTGGCAGGAATGCCCGCTGACCCACGAGAACCTGTCGGCCTTGCAGCAGCGGTTTCCGGAGTTGAAGCCGGTGAGTCTGGACGGTCATGATGT
>CAKTMW010000018.1 GCA_934574095.1 uncultured Oscillospiraceae bacterium
TGTCCAAGGACGACGCCGAGGCTCTGAAGAAGCAGGTCGAGGAAGTCGGCGGCAAGGTCGAGCTGAAGTAAGTTTCTTACAAGCATATAAAAACGGGAGATGCGATGCATCTCCTGTTTTTTTACCTTAGCAAAAACCGCCCCATACGTCAGTATGGGGCGGTTTTTTCAATCTCAGAATATTATTGGTTTATTCGTCGTCTTCCTCGGCGGCCTCGTTCAGGGCGTTGGCCAGATCGCTGAGGTCAAACTCCAGCTTAGCGCCGCAGTTGGGGCACACCACTTCGCCGTCCTCCAGGATGGACTCGTCGAAGTAGACCTCTTCCTCGCACTCCGGGCAGGTGGTCATGAAGCAGTCCTCTTCGTCCTCGTCATCATCCCACTCGTCCTCATCCTCGTCCTCCAGCTCGTAGAGGGATTCCTCCACTTCGCTCAGGTCGTCGCTGACGGCATCCAGACCGTCTTCCAGATCCACCATCTCGTCCTGCATGTCCTCGATCTCGTCGGCCATGTGGTCCAGCACGTCGATGATGGCGGCAAACAGCTTGCCCTCGTTGCTCTCGGCGTCCAGCTTCAGACCCTCGGCCAGACCCTTCAGATATGCTACCTTCTCAGAAATACCCATATTCGGCTCCTTTCTTTACGGTCGGTTGGTTGCTACGGATGAAATTACTTGCAGCGGCCGATATACTCGCCGGTGCGGGTGTCGATGGTGATCTTGTCGCCGATGTTGATGAACAGGGGCACCTTCACCTCGGCGCCGGTCTCCACGGTGGCGGGCTTCAGGGTGTTGGTGGCGGTGTTGCCGGCCAGACCGGGCTCGGTCTCGGTGACCTCCAGATCCATGAAGTTGGGGCACTCCAGACCGAACACGTTGCCCTTATAACTCAGCACCTTGCACACGGTGTTCTCGGTGATGAAGCGGAACGCGTCGCCCAGCAGATCCTTGCCCAGAGGCACCATGTCGAAGGTCTCCTGATCCATGAAGTAGTACAGGTCGCCGTCGTTGTAGCTGTAGGCCATGTCCTTGCGCTCAATGAAAGCTTCCTCAAACTTGGCGGTGGGGTTGAAGGACGTTTCGGTGACGCCGCCGGTCACGATGTTCTTCATCTTGGTGCGCACGAAAGCAGCGCCCTTACCGGGCTTCACGTGCTGGAACTCGATGACCTGCATGATCTTGCCATCATACTCGAAAGTCTTACCGTTTCTGAAATCGCCGGCAGTGATAGTTGCCATATTGATATTCCTCCCATGTGATGAGGGAATATCACGATTCCCTCGAATAAAATAATTCTGGCCGCAAAAAGCCGTATCTATTTTACATGATGCTTACTTGTTTGGCAAGAGCTTTGCCATATTTTTTGCCAAAAAAGCGAAAATATTTCTTTACAGCACCAGCAGCGCCTTGGGGGCTCTGGTGATGACCTCCGCGCCGTCAGGCCGCAGCACCATCACATCCTCGATACGGACGCCGAATTTTCCCGGTAGATAAATGCCCGGCTCAGCGCTGACCACCGCGTTCTCCGGCATGGGCTTTTCGTTGGCGGGCGAGGCGTTGGGGGACTCGTGAATATCGATGCCCAGACTGTGGCCGAAGCTGTGTCCGAAGTAAGCGCCGTACCCGGCGTCAGCGATGACCTGACGGGCTGCGCCGTCGATGGCCGCACCGGTAACGCCCGCCTTTGCAGCGGCGATACCCGCCAGCTGGGCCTGCAAAACAATGTCGTAGACCTGCCGCATTTCATCGGAGGGCTGGCCCAGCGCCACGGTACGGGTCATGTCGCTGCAATAGCCCTTGTAGACGCAGCCGAAGTCCATGGTGATGAAGTCGCCCTCCCGCACCTGCCGCATGCCCGGCACCGCGTGGGGCATGGAGCCGTTGGGGCCGGAGGCGATGATGGTGTCAAAGGAGGTCTTTTCCGCTCCGGCGGACACCATCAGGTAGTTGAGCCGGGCGGCAATGGCCTTTTCCGTCATGCCGGGGCGGATCTCTTTCAAAATCTGCTCCAGTGCGCCCTCGGCGATCCGCTGGGCGGCGATCATGGTTTCGATCTCCTCCGCGTCCTTGCTGCCCCGTAGCTCCGTCATCAGGGCCGAGGCGGGGGTCAGCGCGGCGCTGAGCTTCTTCGTATAGGCGGTGTGCGCCGCCACGGTCATGCTCTCGTCCTCAAAGCCCACGTTTTTCGCGCCGGTCTGGGCCAGCGCGTCATTGATCAGAGCGGAGAAGGGCTTCTCCCGGCTGATCTCGCCGATGACGGCCGCACCGCCGATGGCCTTTTCCGCCGCTTCGGTGTAGCGGCTGTCGGTAAAATACCAGCTGCCCTTGCGGGTGATGAGCGCCGCACCCTCGCCCATGAAGCCGGTGGCGTAATAGCAGTTGGACTCGCCCGTCAGCAGCACCGCGTCCAGCTCGCCCAGATGGGCGGCGATCCGTTCCAGATGGTTCATATGGCTTCCTCCTTTACCGTTCCCGCGCCATGCCCTTGAAAGGAGCCTGCATGGCGTGCAGCACCTTCTGCCAGGGCGTTACCGCGCCGCCTACCGGCTCCACCATCAGGGCGGTGACGCCGGACAGGTTGGCCGCCAGCACGTCCGTCAGCAGTTTGTCCCCCAGCATGGCGGTCTCGCGTTCTGTGACGCCTGCCCTGACCATGGCCCGCCGCAGTCCTTTAGGCGAGGGCTTCTGGGCGTGGCCCACATAGTCGATGCCCAGTGTGCGGCAGAAGTCGTTCACCCGCTTGCCGCTGCGGTTGTTGGACAGGATCATCACCGTGATGCCCGCCGCCTTCAATCCGTCGATCCACGCCTTTACCCCCTCCGGCGGGGTCTTTACCGCCTTGGGCGCCAGCGTGTAGTCCAGATCGCACAGCAGCAGCTTGATGCCTTTTTCATGCAGCAGCTCCGGCGTAATGCCGCTGTAGTCACTGAATAAGCGGTCAGGCCGCAGGGAAACGCGCATATCCATGCTCCTTTTCTCATAAATTTAAACGTAGTATACCAGTTTTTACCGGAAAAAACAAGGGGGCGGGGTCATGCAGTTCTATCTGGCGGCCGGGGCGGGCGACACGCTGCCCCGTGGACGGTTCCGTCCGGTGCGGGCGGCCTACCGGTTGGGGCCGCGGCTGCTGTCGGCGGTGGGGAACGCGCCGGTGCAGGGCGGGCTGATGCTGGTGCGCGACAGCCGGGAGTGCGGCCCGGCGGAGGTGCTGGCACGTGATATCCTGCGGGAGTGCCTGCGGCGGAACTATGACGGCGTGGTGCTGGACTGGTATCATAGCAGTACCGACAGAGGGGCTTTAACGGCCCAAATGGGGCAGTTATGCGCCCAATATGAGCGCCGTCTGTTCGTACCGGAGCGGTACGCGTCCCATGCGCCCCATGCCACGGTGCTGCTGAACACCGCCGTGTCCGGCGGCACGCTGAAAAGCTGTCTGGACGAGGGGGTACGCCGGTTCGGCGCGTCCCGTCTGGCGCTGGATCTGGAGCGGATGCGGCTGGATTTCACCCTGCCCCACACCATGAATGTCCGCCGTCCCCTGACGGCGGAGGAGCTGCGGCGGCTGCGGGAGGGAAAGAGCGTCTACTTCTCCGACGATCTCTGTGCCCGGTACTTCACTTACCGCTCCGGCAGCGAGAACCACTATGTGCTGTTCGACGACGCCCAGACCCTGCGGAAGAAAGCGGACATGGCGGAGAACCGCGGCATCCGTGAGGGCTTTTTCATGCTGCCGGAGGTGGCGGATATCACAGGGGAGCTGCTGGGGTAAGCGAGAGGAAGGGCCACCCCTATAAGTGTCATTCCGAACCAGTGACCGACGTCACTGGCGTGGGAATCCGTACTTGGCCCCCTCTGAGAGGGGGCTGTCGAGCGGAGCGAGACTGGGGGAGAGAATTTAAGTCTTTTATTCTCTCCCTCCGGCGCTTCGCGCCACCTCCCTCACAGAGGGAGGCTTTAGAAACGGATTGCCACGCCAGTGTGAGCACTGGCTCGCAATGACAGTTTTGTTGCGGGAATCGGCCACTGCATGTAAAAAGGATACCCGCCCCATCAAGGCGGGTATCCTTTTTACGTATGTTATTCCTCGGTCTCAATGGCCTCGGTGCGGAAGATGAACTTCACGCCGTCGCTGCTGCTGGTGGTGAAGCCCTGATAGCTCCGGGATACATCACGGGCGGCACGCAGCCGGTCGCTCAGCAGCTCCAGATCGCCGTCGAATGCGTCTACCAGCTTCTGGATGCCCTCCTCGTTCAGCTCCTTCAGGCCGTCGGCCAGCTCACCGGCGCCGTCCCGCAGCTTCTTCACGCCGTCGATCAGGTCGGGCATGTTGCTGTTCAGCTTCACCGCGCCGTCCTTGGCCTCCGCCACACCGGCGGTGTAGGACTTCAGACCCTGATAGAACACGTTGTAGCTGTCCAGCTGCTGCCGCACGGCCAGCAGCTGGCTGCCGGCGGATTCCGCGCTGCCCAGCGCCTTGTCAAGCGCCTCCTGACGCTTGGCCTGAATCTCGGGGGAGACCAGCGTTTCCTCCACCTTCTGGGCCTTCTGCGCCTTGACGTTTTCCTCAATGATGGCCTTGACCTTGTCGGTCTCCATCTGGGCGGCTACGTTCTGCTCCACCAGAGCGCTGATCTGCTGCTGCACGGCTTCACTGGCCATCTGCTGGGCCAGCGAGGACTCCAGCGCGGCATCCAGCTGCGCCTTGGTCTCATTACCCTCCGGCAGTGCGTCATACTGCTCCTGGGTGATACCGGCCTGCTGCAGCACACCGGCCCACACCTGGGGACGCAAAGTTTCCTGCACCTGCTTTTCCACGGCGGCGGTGACTTCCTCAGTGACGGACGCCTTTACCGCCGCGGTAACACCGGCGCGGAATTCCTCGTCCTTGGCCTCCACAGCGGCGGTTACCTGCTCACGGAGGGCCTGATCGACCTTTTCGCGAACGTTGTCCTTGTCAAAAATACGGATCAGCGCGTTCAGCTCGTCATAATAGTTGCCGATGGTCAGGGTGGGCAGCTCCTTGCCCACGGCTTCCTTCAGCTCCTCGTTGGCCTGAAGCTGGGTGTTGACGGTGTCCAGCAGGGTGTTGAACACGGTTTCGGCGCCGGCGTTCAGCTGGGCGCTGTTGGAGTCCAGCGTTTTCAGGCCGCTGGTCAGCTTGCCCACGCCGTCGGACAACTCCTTGGAGCTGTCCAGCAGGGTATCCAGACCGTCATACAGCTCGTCGGAGCCGTCCATCAGCTGGGTCATGGCATCAGTCAGCTTATCCATGTCGGCGGACAGGTCGTCCAGCGCACTGTCGTCCAGCTTGTCATCGTCCATGTCGTTCAGCAGGGAGTTGGAGACCACCGTCAGGGTGGTGTCCAGCGTGAAATCGGTCACGTCCGCCTCGACCTCCACATAGGTGGGGATCTCCAGCGTGTCGGTGTCCAGCGCCAGCGTTTCCTGCAAGCCGGGGAAGGCCATGCCCACCACGACGGTGTGGTCGCCGTCGTCCACCAGCTTGCCGTTGGTGACGGTCACATTGGTGAAGTGGTCGCTGTCCAGCAGCGCACCGGTCAGCACGGCAAAGGGCACGTAAATTTTCTCCTGCTTGCCGCCGATGGTCTTGGTCTCATACTGGGTGTTGGTGTAATCAAACCGCATGGTCACGTGGCCGCTCTTACCCGCCAGTTCCTCGGCGGTGACGGTCTTGCCGTCCAGCGTGTAGGTAATGGCCACGGTCACGGGCAGCGCCTTGTCGGTGGTGCCCTGCCAGCAGTTGTCGCCCTTCACGTTCTGGGGATCGGTCAGGGTGGACTGGGCCTCCTGCGCGGCGTTGGCATCGTCCGCGTCATACTTCTGGCTGACGATGACCTTCTGGGCGCTGCCGTCGGCGTTGGCGATGACGTATACGGTCTCGCTGCTGGTGTGGGAGGCGGCGGTCTCCTGCGCGTCCTCCTTCTGGGCGGCGGTGTCCGCCGCAGGGGTGCTCTGGGTGTTTCCGGAAGCGGCAAAGGCGGACACGCCTGCCAGACTGCCTACCAGCGCCACAGCCAGTACAATGGCGATGATCCTGTTCTTTTTCATAAGCTTACCTCCTGTTTTTTCATTCCCGAAAGATGGCGCATGCCGTGGGTGGTCTTGCAGATCACGCCGTCGCACAGGATCAGCAGTGCGGGCAGCACCAGCAGCACCAGCACCACGCTGATGATAGCGCCGCGGGCCATCAGCATACACATGGAAGCGACGATATCGATGTTGGAGTACACGGCCACGCCGAAGGTGGCGGCGAACAGACCCAGGCCGCTGACGATGACAGACGGAGCGGAGGTCCGCAGGGCGGTGTACACGGCGGCCTTGCGGTCATTGCCGTTCAGACGTTCGGATTTATAGCGGGTGGTCATCAGGATAGCGTAGTCCACCGTGGCGCCCAGCTGAATGGTACTGATGCAGATGGGTGCGATGAAGGGCAGCGACTGGCCCAGATAGTGGGGCAGGCCCAGATTGATGAACACGGCCAGCTCGATGACGGCGATCAGCACAAAGGGAAGCGACAGGCTCTTTTCCACCAGCGCGATAATGACGAAGATAGCCACGATGGACACGGCGTTGACCACCTGGAAGTCGTGGTCGGTGGTGTCGATCATATCCTTCATGCAGGGCGCTTCGCCGATCAGCATGCCGGTGTCGTCATATTTCTTCAAAATGGCGTTCAGGCTGTCCAGCTGGTCGCTGACCGCGTCGCTGGCCACCTTGTATTCCGAGTTAATGAGCAGCAGCTCCCACTGGTCGTTCTCCAGCATAGAGCGAACGGAGTCCGGCAGAATTTCCTCCGGCACCAGCGGGCCCACCACGCTTTCAAGTCCCAGCACGTATTTCACGCCGTCCACCTGCTCCATCTCGTCGATCATGTCCCGTACGTCACGGGTGGGCAGGTCGGCGTCGATCAGCAGCATGTGGGTGGAGGAGATGTCGAAGTCCTCCGCCAGCTTGGAGTTGGCGATGACGTAGTCGATATCCTCCGGCAGGCACTGTCCCATGTCGTAATAGACCTCGCTGTTGGTCTTGCTGTAGCCGTAGTAGGCGGGGCCGATCAGCAGCGCGAAGATGACGAGGAACGCGGGGAAGCGCTTGCACACACCCTTGGAGAAGCCGCTCATATCCGGGATCAGGGACTTGTGGCGGGTCTTCTGCAAAGGCTTATCCAGCAGCAGGATCATACTGGGCAGGATGGTCACGCACCCGATCACGCCCAGCACCACGCCCTTTGCCATCACGATACCAAGGTCGCGGCCCAGCGTGAAGCTCATGAAGCACAGCGCGATAAAGCCTGCCACTGTGGTGATGGAGCTGCCCAGCACCGAGGCGAACGTCTCGTGAATAGCTACCGCCATGGCCTCCTTGTGGTCAGTGGTGTGCTCCAGCTGCTCGTTATAGCTGTGCCACAGGAAGATGGAGTAGTCCATGGTGACGGCCAGCTGCAGCACGGCGGACAGCGCCTTGGTGATGTAGGATATCTCGCCGAAGAAGTAGTTGCTGCCCAGATTGAACAGGATGCACATGCCGATGCTGGCCAGGAACACGAAGGGCACCAGCCAGCCGTCCAGCAGGATCATCATGGCGGCGCAGGCACAGGCCACAGCCAGCGCCACATACACCGGCTCCTCCTGCTCACACAGATCCTTCAGGTCGGTCACCAGCGCCGACATACCGGAGACGAAGCACTGCTTTCCCGCGATGGCGCGGATCTCGCGGATGGCGTCCATGGTCACGTCCTCGCTGGTGGCCGAGTCGAAGAACACCGCCATCATGGTGGCGTTCCCCTGATTGAAAGCGCTGTACAGCTTATCCGGCAGCAGCTCCATGGGGACGGACAGATCGGCCAGCGAATCGTACCACAGTACGGTGTCCACATGATCCACGGCCTCGATCTTTTCCTTCAGGGCCGCCACGTCCTTCTCCGGCATGTCCTCCACAATGATGAAGGAGAAAGCGCCCTTGCCGAAGTCGTCCTTCAGGGTGTCCTGCCCGATGACGGTGTCCATGTCGTCCGGCAGGTAGTTGAGCATATCGTAGTTGATGCGGGTCCCCAGCATACCGAACACGGCGGGGATCATCAGCGCCAGGGCGACGATCAATATCAGTACGCGGTTTTTGACGATGGCTTTTGCAGCCTGCATGTCTCTCACTCGTCCTTTCCTATCTCATAATCATCGGTTTCGATCACATCGGGCCGCTGGTGATCCACGATCTTCACCGTGCACAGCGCCACGCTGAGATTCAGCACGCCGTCGCACAGCAGCGACAGACCCATCAGCGCCGTCAGCGCCCGAACGCCGGTCATCGGCCGGAACACCAGCACCACGCCCACCACACAGGTCAGCGCCGCCAGTGCCAGCACCAGCCACCAGTTTCGGATACCGAACTGGCGGGAGTCCATAGCGATCTGGATCTTGAACAGGCCGTCCGCCAGCACCGGGATGCCGAACATGACGCACAGGAAGCTCAGCGCGTCGCCGGGGTGGCTCAGCGTGACGATGCCCAGCACCATCAGCAGCAGGCCGAAGGCCAGATCGTACTGAAAGGCCAGCCGGAACAGGTCGCGGGAGAAGTACCCCACCAGCTTGATGGCGCCGAACAGGATCAGCCCGATGCCCAGCAGCCGCCCGATCCACAGGGCGGAGACGTCCGGTGTGAACAGCAGCACCACGCCCAGCACACAGAACAGAACGGACATCACGATATAGCCGATCTTGGCCGTTTTCATTGGCGCGACAGAACGCATATCCATATCCCCTTTCACCGTTGTTTTTTCTCAACGAAACGGAGTATAGCATCCGGGCGCAAAAAGGAAAATGGACAGAAAAAGACCCGCTGTCCAAGATTTGGACAGCGGGTCAATATTGCCTGTATTTTGGGCAAAAGGCGCGTTTTGCCTAAATTTACCCGTTGGTTTCCTGGCTGCGGCGGATGATCAGCTCCGGCACGCCCTGGATCAGCTGCAGCATCCGGTGCAGGTCGTCATAGGCGGCGTCGGTCATGCCCCGGTCGATCCAGTCGAAGCACATGCCCAGCAGCTGGCACTTCATGAACCGGATCACAACGCTGCGGTCGCTCTCGTTGATGAGATCGTCGGGGAACGCGGTGGTAATGTAGGTCGTCACCACGTATTCGCACAGCTTCAGCATGCTCTGGGTGAACACGTCCCGGTTTACCGAGTGGTAGATGTGCATCACCGCCCGCTTATTCTCCAGCGCGAACCGGAAGGCCACGTGGAAGCACTCGTCCAGCGACGAGATGGAGGGGTAGGCCCGGATCAGCTGCTCCGTCTGCTCGGCAACGATCTCACCCAGCAGGGAGGGGATATCGCGGAAGTGATAGTAAAAGGAGTTGCGGTTGATGCCGCAGTCCTCCACAATGTCCCGCACGCTGATCTTGTTCAGGGGCTGCTGGTTCAGCAGCTTCAAAAACGAGGCCTTGATCGCCTGCTTCGTAAAGTTCGCCATAGCGTCCTCCGTTCTGGTAATATCTGGAGTATAACACAGGTTCTCCCGATGTGCAACCTCAGATATCGGGGAAGAAGGCAGGCCGTCCGGCCTGCCTTCTTTATGAGCCTGTCAAGAAACGCATCTCTGTCATTCCGAACCAGTGACCGATGTCACTGGTGTGGGAATCCGTAACTGACCCCCTTGTGTAAAGGGGGCTGTCGAGCGTAAGCGAGACTGGGGGATTGTTAGCGTTAACGGACAACCCCTCCGTCAAAAATCAAAGATTTTTGCCACCTCCCCTTACACAGGGGAGGCAAGGAAAACGGATTGCCACGCCAGTGTGAGCACTGGCTCACAATGACAGACTTTTTCGGATATGCCGTTATTCTCTCGCCGCGGCGTTGGCGTTGGATACGAGGGTGTTGGTCTCCACCTCAACGTCGCCGCCGTTGCCGATGCGCTGGAGCATATTCCACCACTCGGTGCGGGCGGTGGCCCAGCCGGGGGTCAGGGCGTCGTAGCCGGACATAAAGTCCGTCAGCTTGCCGTACTCGGTCATCACGTCGCTGCCGCTCCAGATGCCGGAGAGGTTCGCGCCGTCGGCGGCGAAGCGGACGGGGAAGCATCCGGCGGCCTTTACGGCGGCGCTGGTGCCCTGGCCGTCCACAAAGAAGCGGACCAGCGTCTTGGCGGCGTCGATCTTCTCCTGGTCGCCGTTGTCAAACACGCCGAAGCCCCAGATATCGCCCTGGAGCCGGGGCTGGCTGACCTCAGGGTCGGTGGGGAAAGCCATGAACTCGATGGTCTGGCCGTTGACGGTCTTGCCGGCCTCGTGGACCACGGGCTCCGCGCCCTCCTCCGTGGGCTCGTCCACGACCTGGGCGGTCTGCCGGGCCAGGCTCCAGCAGAAGGACATCTTCAGGGCTTCGTGGTAGAACAGGGTGGCCTCCTCGTCGCCGTTGATGGCGTCGTCAAACTCGATGCCCTTGGTGTCCCGCAGCAGGGTCAGGGCCTGCTGAACAGGCTCGGTGTTCACAGTGTAGGCGGTGTGGGCGTCGTTGGTGAATGCCCCGCCGTACAGGTTGGTCACCAGCGCGCGGGTGCCCTGGTCGCCGTTCTGGCCGGAGCAATACACGGCGGCCACATCCTCGCCGTACTTGTCGTGCAGGGCTTTTACCGCCTGAGTGAACTGCTCGGTGGTCCAGGTGCGGGTCTCCAGGTCGATGTACTGGTCCGCCCCCGCGGTGACGAAGGCGTCATAGTTGATGGCCATGCAGTCCACATTCATGGCGAAGGGGTAGAAGTAGCACTTGCCGTCGGCGGTGAAGGCGGCGCTCTGGCAGGCGGCGTTGACCTCCTGCTTGTCGGCGTCGTCCCACATATCGGACAGGTCGGCCAGCATACCCTCGGCGCCCCAGGTCTTCACCAGCCGGTCCGGCTGGGCCAGCAGGATGTCGGGGGCCACGCCGCCGTCCACGGCGGTGCTGAGACTGTTGTCCCCGGTGGCCTCGTCCAGACACTGGACCGTCACGCGGATGTCGGGGTACACGGTGTTGAACTGGGCCAGCAGCGTCTCCACGGCGGCCTCGTCTCCCCAGGTACCGGCCGGGAAGGTCCACAGCGTCAGGTCAATGGCGGCTTGCTCCTCGTCCTGGGACGTGTCGCCGCCGCATCCGGCCAGTGACAGCGTCAGCAGAAGCGCCAGCGCCAAAGCCAGCAGTTTTTTCATGTTTTTTCCTCCTTATATACCTGGCTTTCGCCCCAAAATGGAAACAAAAACCATCGTATGACCTTGCATATTGTATAGAAATAACGGCCGATTGTCAAGTCGTGGCGGAAATGTGTGGCTGGATGGCGGCTGCATAGTTTGCGCGGAAATGGAAAACACTAGGGCAAAAAGGAGGGAGCGCACCGCATGAATGAGTACGCCAACAGCTGCGAAAGCGGCGAAAACGAGAACCGGGACACGCCCCAGCAGCAGATCGTCGAAATGGGCTCCACGGTGGTGAAGAACCGCCGGGGCACCATCCACTGTCTCACCATCATTGGACAGGTGGAGGGACACACCACCCTGCCCCCCAACGTCAAGACCACCAAGTATGAGCACGTGCTGCCGCTGCTGACGTCGGTGGAGGAGAAGGACGATGTGGACGGCCTTTTGCTGCTGCTGAACACCGTGGGCGGCGATATCGAGGCGGGCCTTGGCATCGCGGAGCTGGTGGCGGGCATGACCAAGCCCACCGCCACGCTGGTGCTGGGGGGCGGCCATTCCATCGGTGTGCCGCTGGCAGTGTGCGGCAAGGCCACCTTCATCGTGCCCAGCGCCTCCATGACCATTCACCCCGTCCGTATGTCGGGTCAGGTCATCGCCGCCCCCGCCACCTACCGGTATTTCGAGCGCATTCAGGAGCGGATCATCGACTTTGTGGCCCGCAATTCCCGCATCAGCGCCGAGAAGTTCCGGGAGCTGATGCTGTCGGTGGGGGACATGGCCAACGACGTGGGCAGCGTCATCTACGGCAAGGAGGCCGTGGCCCTAGGCATCATCGACCGCATCGGTTCCCTGGGCGACGCCCTGGACGCCCTGTATAAAATGGTGGAGAAGGGGAGAGAGGGATGAAAATGCGCGGCGGCCTGAGGGCAGGCCGCCCTACGGAGTGACCACCGATAAATGCTTCGTAGGGCGCGATGATCCTGCTGCGGTACCCAAAATTTCGTTGCGGCATGAAAGCCGCCGAAATTTTGACCGCAGCCACTCGCTCCCCACATCGCGCCGCACAATAACGCAGTGATTTTCCTGTTACCGTGTGTAGGGAGGGGCTCTGCCCCTCCCGCACGTAAGATAGTGCCTTCAAAACCAAGATAGATGCTACGGCAGCATAGCTGCCGAGATCGACACTAAAAACATGCCACCGGCATGTTTTTTAACGCGTCGGCCCCGCCCCTACGCATTTTTAAGCGTCAGTCGCCGCCCAACCACGCCCCATCAACTTTAACTTGAAAAATACACACTTTTCTGATACACTATTCTAGTTAAAGTATGCCAACATAAAATGAGGTGGACTATTTGTACTTAAAAGCGCTTGAAATTCAGGGCTTCAAATCATTTCCCGATAAGACCGTCCTGAATTTCGGAGAGGATATCACCGCCATCGTAGGCCCCAACGGCTCCGGCAAGTCCAACATCTCCGACGCCATCCGCTGGGTCATGGGCGAGCAGAACAGCCGCCAGCTCCGGGGCGCCAAGATGGAGGACGTGATCTTCGGCGGCACGGAGAAGCGCAGCCAGATGGGCTTTGCCCAGGTGACGCTGGTCATCGACAACACGGAGCACATCTTCTCCCGTGACGAGGCGGAGGTGGCCGTTACCCGCCGGTACTACCGCAGCGGCGAATCGGAATATTACATCAACAAGCAGTCGGTACGGCTGAAGGACGTGAACGAACTGTTCATGGACACCGGCATGGGCCGGGAGGGCTACTCCATCATCGGACAGGGCAAGATCGACGAGATCCTGTCCGTCAAATCCGGCGAGCGCCGGGAGGTGTTCGAGGAGGCGGCGGGCATCAGCAAGTACCGCCACCGCAAGGAGGAGGCCGAGCGGAAGCTGGAGCGCACACAGGAGAATCTGGTGCGCATCAACGACAAGATCGCGGAGCTGGAATTGCAGGTGGAGCCGCTGCGCAGGCAGGCGGAGGTGGCGAAAAAGTATCTGGTGCTGCGGGATGAGCTGCGGGTGCTGGAGATCAGCGTGTGGCTGGAGCAGTTACAGGACCTGAAGACCGCCAAATTCAAATTGCAGACCGACGTGGAGAGCGCCCGTGCCGACAAGGAGCGGGCGGAAGCGGCGCTGGAAGCCGCCTACGCCGCCGACGAGGAACTGAGCGAGCAGGTGCGGCGCAGCGATCTGGAGGCGGAGACCCTCCGGGGACAGGTGAGCCGGCTGGAATCCGCCGGCGGCGAGCATGACAGCGCCATCGCCGTGCTGCACACCTCGGTGGAGCACAATAACGAGAGCATCGCGCGCATTCAGCGGGAGATGGAGGACACAGAGAACCGGGCGGGCAGCCTGCAATCTCAGGTGGACGCCCAGCTGGCGCGCATTGCCCAGATCGATGAAGAGACCGCCGCGCTGGCACAGGAGTTGGACGATCTGCTGGCAAAGGCCCGTGAGCTGACCGACACCGCCGCCGGCGCACAGCGCACGGCGGAGTCCCTGCGGGCGGAGGAGGCACTGCTGCTGTCCGCCGCCGCTGACGGCAAGGCGGAGCTGTCCGCCCTGCGCTCCGGCCTGAGCCAGATGGACGAGCGCCGGGCACATACGCAGCAGGAGCTGACCGCCGCACAGGAGAAGCTGGCGCAGAGCGGAAAGGAATCGAAAGAGAACCGGAAGCTTCTCAACGAAGCCAAAGAGGAGGCCCAGGCTGTCAGCAACATCATTCAGGGTCACAGCCTGAAGATGGAGGGACGCAAAAAGCGCTCCGCCGACGCGGAAGCGGAGAAATTGCAGCTGACCATGGACGCGGCGGCGCTGGAAAACCGCATCCGTCTGCTGACAGAGATGGAGAAGGAGTACGAGGGCTTCTCCAATGCGGTGAAGCTGGTGATGCAGGCGGCGGAGAAGAAGGCCCTGCGGGGCGTTCACGGCCCGGTGGCCAGCCTGATGAAGACACAGGAAAAATACACGGTGGCGCTGGAGATCGCCCTGGGCGCGGGTATGCAGAACATCGTGGTGGACCGGGAGGAGGACGGCAAGGCCGCCATCGGCTACCTGAAGCAGCGCAATGGCGGACGGGCCACCTTCCTGCCCATGACCGCCGTCCGGGGCGACACACTGCGGGAGAACGTCAGCGGCGAATACGGCTTTGTGGGACTGGCCGTCGACCTGATCGACTACGACAAGCGGTACGACGGCATCTTCAGGAGCCTGCTGGGCCGCACCGTCGTGGTGGAGGACCTGGACTGTGGCATCGCCATGGCGCGGAAGTACCGCAACAGCTTCCGCATCGTCACGCTGGACGGACAGGTGATGAACCGGGGCGGCTCCATGACCGGCGGCAGCGTCAGCCGCAGCGCCGGTGTGCTGAGTCGCGCCAACGAACTGGAAAAGCTGAACGGCCAGCTGGGCGGCATGCATGATAAGCTCTCCGCCGCCAAGCAGCGGGCCGAGGACACCCAGCGTGAGCTGCAAAAAGCCCAGTATGAGCTGGAGGTGGCCTCCGCCCAGCAGCGCAAGGCGGAGGATCTGGTGCTGCAATATCAGGCCAAGCAGGAGCATTACGACATCCTGACGAATACACTGGAGCAGAGCTGCGCCGACTTGCAGGCCGAGCTGGATACGCTGGCCCAACGCACCGAACACGATGAAAAGCGCTGCGCCGCCGTGGCGGCGGACGTGGCGGAGAAGGAAGCCAAAGCCGCCGAGTTGCGCCGCCGTGCGGAGGAGAGCCAGAGCGGCCAGAGCGATCTGTTGGAAAAGACCAACGCCCTGTCCCAGCAGGTCAGCGAGAAGAAGGCCGCTCAGGCGGCTCTGGCCGCCGAGCGGGACGCGGGTGAGCGCAGCATCGCCGACCTGAAGCGGCTGCGGCTGGATATGGTGACCGACCGGGATCAGCGGCAGGCGCTGATGGAGCAGTTCGCCGCCGCCAACCGGCAGGCCGAGAGCGATATCGCCGCCCATCAGGCCCAGCTGGACAGCCTGCGGCAGCAGGGAGCGCAGCTGCGGGAGCAGCTGTCGGAGCTGTCGGCCCAGAAGCTGCAATTGGAGGGCCAGCGGGACGCCAAAAACCGCGAGAGCCGCGAGTGCAACGACGCGGTCATCGCCACCACCCAGGAGCTGTCCCGCATGGAGCAGAAGCTGCAAAGCAACGCCATGGAGGAAACGGCCCTGCTGGACAAGCTGTGGGAGCGCTATGAGCTGAGCCACAGCGCCGCGCTGGAGCAGCGCGTGGAGCTGGAGAGCGTGCCCAAGGCCACCCGCCGCATCGCGGAGCTGAACCGGGAGATCAAGGGACTGGGCACCCCCAACATCGGCGCTATCGACGAATATGAGCGGGTCAACACCCGGTATACCTACCTGTCCGAGCAGCGCGCCGACGTGGAAAAGGCCCGTGAGGAGCTGCTGGGCGTCATCGAGGAGCTGACCAAGCAGATGACGGCCATCTTTGCCCAGCAGTTCAAGCTGCTGAACGAGAGCTTCCAGGAGACGTTCCTGGAGCTGTTCGGCGGCGGCAAGGCCCAGCTGGAGCTGGAGGACGAGAAGGATATCCTCAACTGCGGCATCGAGATTCGGGTGCAGCCCCCCGGAAAGCAGCTGAAAACCATTACGCTGCTGTCCGGCGGCGAAAAGGCCTTCGTGGCCATCGCCCTGTACTTCGCCATTCTGAAGGTACACCCCACGCCCTTCTGCGTCATGGACGAGATCGAGGCGGCGCTGGACGAGTCCAACGTGGTGCGCTACGCCCGCTATATGCGGCGCATCGCCGGGAAGACCCAGTTCATCGTCATCACCCACCGCCGGGGCACCATGGAGGAGGCCGACGTGCTGTACGGCGTTACCATGCAGGAGCGGGGCGTCAGCCGCATTCTGACCATCAATATGAACGACATGGCAAAGGAACTGCATATCAAATAAGGAGGACGCGATGGGATTTTTCAAGCAGCTCAAGGAGGCATGGCTGGCCTCTGTGACATTTGATAAGCTGGACGACGAGTTTTACGACCAGCTGGAGGAAGCGCTGATCCTGGCCGATATGGGCGTGGAGTCCGCCACCGACGCGGTGGCGAAGCTGCGCAAAAGGGTGAAGGAGCGGCTGCTGACCCGCGCCGACGAGGTGAAGGACGCCCTGCGGGCCATTCTGGCGGAAAAGCTGGAGGTGGGCGACGCGGCGCTGAACCTGTCCACCACCCCCAGCGTCGTATTGTTCATCGGCGTCAACGGCGTGGGCAAGACCACGTCCATCGGCAAGCTGGCCGCCCAGCTGAAGGCGGAGGGCAAGAAGGTGCTGCTGTGCGCCGGCGATACCTTCCGCGCCGCCGCCGCCGACCAGCTGGAGATATGGGCTGACCGCGCCGGCGTGGACATCATCCGCCAGCACGAGGGCGCCGACCCCGGCGCGGTGCTGTTCGACGCCTTACAGGCCGCCAAGGCCCGCGGCGTGGACGTGGTGCTGTGCGACACGGCGGGCCGCCTGCACAACAAGCAGAACCTGATGAACGAACTGGCCAAGCTGCGGAAGATCATCGCCCGCGAGTGCCCGGATTCCGTGTGCGAGACGCTGCTGGTGCTGGACGCCACCACCGGCCAGAACGGACTTGTCCAGGCCCGCACCTTCAAGGAGACGGCGGGGCTGACCGGCATCATCCTCACCAAGCTGGACGGCACCGCCAAGGGCGGTATCGTGGTGGCCATCGCCCAGGAATTGCAGGTGCCGGTGAAGTTCGTGGGCGTGGGCGAGGGCATCAACGACCTGAAGCCCTTTGACGCAAAGGAATTCACCGCAGACCTGTTCTGATTTGAAAAACCACCGAAGGGGGAATGATATCCGTGATCAGAGCCGACGGAAGAAAATACAATGAACTGCGCGATGTGACCATCACGCCGGATTTCAACAAATTTGCCGAGGGCAGCGTTTTGATCCGCTGCGGCGACACGGTGGTGCTGTGCACCGCCTCGGTGGAGGAGAAGGTGCCGCCCCATGTGAAGCCCGGCTGCGGCTGGGTCACGGCGGAGTACGCCATGCTGCCCCGCGCCAACCGCCAGCGCAGCCGCCGTGATGTGGACAAGCTGAAGCTGGCCGGACGCAGCGCGGAGATTCAGCGGCTCATCGGCCGCAGCCTCCGGGCGGCGGTGGATATGCAGCTGCTGGGCGAGCGCACCGTCACCATCGACTGCGACGTATTGCAGGGCGACGGCGGCACCCGTACCGCCAGCGTCACCGGCGGCTTTGTGGCCCTGGCGCTGGCTTGTCAATGGCTGGTGAGGGAGGGCTATATCAGCCGTATGCCCATCAAGCATTACGTGGCGGGCGTCAGCGCCGGTATCGTGGAGGATACGGCGGTGCTGGACCTGCCCTACGCCGAGGACAGCCGGGCCCAGGTGGACCTGAACTGCATCATGAACGAGCAAGGCGAGATCATTGAGATCCAGGGCACCGGCGAGGGCCGGGCCTTCACCGTGGCGGAGCAGCAGGAGCTGGTGGCCCTATGCGCCATCGGCAACCGGGCGCTCATCGCCAAACAGAAAGAGGTATTGGGGGACATTCTGCGATGAAATTTGTATTGGCCTCCCACAACAGTGGGAAATTGAAGGAGATGCAGGAGATACTGTCCCAGCTGGGCGTGGAAGTGGTGCTGGAATCCAATCTGGGTCTTGCATTGGACGTGGAGGAGACGGGCACTACCTTTGCCGAGAACGCCGCGCTGAAGGCCAAAGCCGTCATGGAAGCCAGCGGCCTGCCCGCCATCGGCGACGACTCCGGATTGTGCGTGGACTGGTTGCAGGGCGCGCCGGGCATCTACTCCGCCCGGTACGGCAATCTGGACAGCGACCCGGCCCGCTGCGCTTTGCTGCTGCAAAATATGCGGGGCGCGACGAACCGCGCCGCCCATTTCCATACGTCCATCTGCTGCGCCTTCCCCAACGGCGACGTGCTGACCGCCGACGGCGACTGCCACGGCACCATCGCCTTCGCCCCCATGGGGGAGCGGGGCTTCGGCTATGATCCTGTGTTCTTCGTGCCGGAGAAGCGCCGCACCTTCGCCCAGCTGACGGCGGAGGAGAAAAACGAGATATCCCACCGGGGCAACGCTTTGCGCGTATTTGCCGCGGAATTGAAAGAGTATTTGGAGAAGCACTGATATGGAACTGACAAGTAAGCAGCGCGCCCAGCTGCGGGGCATGGCGTCCACCATAGACACCATCCTCCATGTGGGCAAGGACGGCATCGGCGACAACCTGGTGAAGCAGGCCAACGACGCTCTGGAGGCCCGTGAGCTCATCAAGGGCCGGGTGTTGGAAAACAGTATGTATACCGCCCGTGAGGCGGCGGAGGAGCTGGCCGTGGCCACCCGCAGCGAGGTGGTGCAGGTCATCGGCAGCAAGTTCGTGCTGTACCGCTATCAGCACAACAAGGAAAAGCGGAAAATACAGCTGGTCAAGGCGAAGCAGGCATGAGGATCGGCATTTTCGGCGGGACCTTCAACCCGCCCCACAACGGCCATGTGACCATGGCCCGCGCCGCCGTGAAACAGCTGGGATTGGATAAGCTGCTGATCGTCCCGGACAATGTGCCGCCCCACAAGCCGCTGCCGTCCGTCGTCACGGCGCGGCAGCGTTATGACATGGCGGCCCTGATGGCCGCCCCCATCGGCCCCGTGGCCCAGGCCAGCGATATCGAGCTGCGCCGCACCGGCAAAAGCTACACCAGCGACACCCTGCGGGAGGTGCATCAGCAGTACCCCGGCGCGGAGCTGTGGCTGCTGATGGGCTCGGATATGTTCCTGTCCCTCCACATGTGGCATGAGCCGGAGGTCATCTGCCAATTGGCTCACATCGGCGCTTTCAGCCGGGTGGAGGAGGATATCCGCGCCGCCATGGCGCGGCAGAAGGAGCTGCTGGAGGAGGGGTATCAGGCCCAGGTGACGCTGCTGGATAATCCAAAGCTCATCGAGCTGTCCTCCACCGACGTCCGCGCCGCCCTGGCGGCGGGACAGGGCAGCGACCTTGTGCCGGAGGCCGTGTGGGGCTACATCCGGCGGGAGCACCTGTACGGCACGAACGCCGACCTGAAGCACCTGACGGTGGAGGAGCTGCGACCCATCGCCCTGAGCTATCTCAAGCCCAAGCGGATGCCCCACGTGCTGGGCACGGCGGAGACGGCGGCGGAGCTTGCCCGACGCTTCGGCGAGGATGAGACGAAAGCCCGCGTGGCGGGCCTGCTCCACGACTGTACCAAGAAGCTGAATATGGCGGAGCAGCTGGCGCTGTGTGAACAATACGGCATCCGGCTGGACCCCCTGGAGCAGAAAGCCCTGAAGCTGCTGCACGCCAAGACCGGCGCGGCCATCGCCCGCCATGTGTACGGCGCGGACGACGCGGTCTATGAGGCCATCCTCTATCACACCACCGGCCGGGCCGGCATGAGCCGGCTGGAGAAGATACTCTATCTGGCCGACTACATCGAGCCCAGCCGGGAGTTTGCCAACGACCCCGACGTGGTGCGCCTTCGGGACGCGGTCTATGAGGACCTGGACCGGGGGCTGCTGCTGGGGCTCACCATGACCATCGACGAGATGGTGGGCATGGGCAACCCCGTTCACCACGACACATTGGATGCAAGAGACTATCTCATTGAAAAAGGAGTGACCCTATGAAAACACCGAAGGAAATGGCTCTGCTGGCGGCCCGCGCCCTGTCCGACAAGAAGGGCCGGGAGATTCAGGTGCTGGAGATCGGCGAGCTGACCACCCTGGCGGATTACTTCGTCATCGCCACCGGCTCCAGCAACACCCAGATCAACGCGCTGGTGGACAACGTGGAAAAGGTCATGGCGGAAGAAGCGGAGGAGCAGCCCCTGCACCGTGAGGGCTATCGCGGCGGCACGTGGGTGCTGCTGGACTACGGCTGCATCGCCGTGCACGTTTTCAACGCCGAGGCCCGTGAGTTCTACGGCCTGGAGCGCCTGTGGCGGGACGGCAAGCCCGTGGACATCTCCGGCGTGGTAACGCCCAACGAGTAAACAAAAAAGGTCTCCGGCATTCGCCGGAGACCTGAATTTGTCGAGAGACCATCTCTGTCATTCCGAACCAGTGACCGATGTCACTGGTGTGGGAATCCGTAACCAAAGCCTCCCCTGTGTAAGGGGAGGTGTCAAAAATCTTTGATTTTTGACGGAGGGGTTGTTTGATGGACGACAATCCCCCAGTCAGCGCAGGACGCTGACAGCCCCCTTTACACAAGGGGGCCAGAAACGGATTGCCACGCCAGTGTGAGCACTGGCTCGCAATGACAGACTCTTTCGACAGTTTGGGGGCTCCGGCATTCGCTGGAGACCTTTTTCTATCCGCCTTACAATTCGCACTTGCCGCGCTTGAGGTATTCGCCCTTTACGTCGCGGACGACGCCGTTTTCCACCGCCAGCTGGCCCCGCAGGTACACGGCGGCGATGCTGCCGGAGGTCCGGAAGCCCTCGAAGGGCGTGTAGTCGCAGCGGGACACCATGTCGGCGGCCCGGAGGGTGTGGTCCGCCGCCGGGTCGTACACCACGATATCGGCGTCTGCGCCGGGGGCGATGCAGCCCTTGCGGGGATAGAGACCGTACAGCTTGGCGGGATTCTCGCTGAGGGCGCGGCACAGGGTAGGCAGGTCGATGCGGCCCGCCGCCACGCCGGTGGTGTACACCACCTCGCCCCGTGTCTCCACGCCGGGCAGGCCGCCGGGAATGGTGGTGAAGTCCCCCTGTCCCGCCAGCTTCTGCTGTGTGGTGAAGGAGCAGTGGTCGGTGGACACGGTGTTCACCCGGCCCTCACGCAGGCCATCCCACAGGGCGTCCTGATCCGCCTTTTTGCGGATGGGAGGGGAGCACACGAACTTGGCGGAGGACAGCCAGTCCTCCTGATAGTACACGCTGTCATCCAGCGCCAGATACTGGGGACACGTCTCGGAATAGACGACCTGGCCCCGTGCGCGGGCCTGATCGATCTCGCTGAGGGCCGCGGCGTTGGTGGTGTGAACGATCACCACGGGAGCCTCCGCCGCCTGGGCGATCCGCAGGATGCGGCCCACCGCCTCCGCCTCCAGATAGTCGGGGCGGGTCTGGGGATGGCAGGAGACGGCGTTTTCGCCCTTGGCCTTTTTCTCCGCCACCAGCGCGTCGATGACGCCGCTGTTCTCACAGTGGACGCCGCAGATACCGCCGCGAGCCTTCAGCGCCTTCAGCGCCCGGTACAGGTCGCCGTCCGGCAGCATCATGGCGGGATAGGTCATGTACATTTTGAAAGAGGTGATGCCGGCGGCAAACATATCGTCCAGCTCCGCCTCGATGCCCTCGTTCCAGTCGTCGATGGTCATGTGGAAGCCGTAGTCACAGTGGCAGTCCGCCGCCTTCTTGTGCCACAGCTCCAGACCGTAGGCCAGGGTCTCGCCCTTGTTGGGGCAGGCAAAATCGATAACGGTGGTGGTGCCGCCGCGAAGAGCGGAGCGGCTGCCGCTCTCGAAATCGTCGGCGGTGGTGGTGCTGCACACGTCCAGATCGAAGTGGGTGTGGGCGTCGATGAACCCCGGCAGCAGCAGCTTGTCGGTCACGTCCACCACCTGGGCGTCAGGCGCGTCGATATGGGGCGCCACGGACACGATCTTCTCGCCGTCCACCAGCACGTCGGCGCTGACCACGGCGCTGCCGCTGACCACGCGGCCGCCGGTAAAGAGTCGTTTCATAGGAAAGTGCCTCCTTGCTTGCTTAATTTTCTCCATTATAGCACCAGTCCCGCTCTGTTGGTACAAAAAATTTTGTTTTTTGAAAATTTTTCGTTGAAAAAAAGAGGGTATCGGGAAGTTATCCCGTATAATAGTATGAGGCGAAATACTGACACGCCGCGGAAGGGAGGACAAGGCCATGTTTCCACAGAACTTTCTGGACGAGCTCATCGCCCGCAACGACATCGTGGACGTGGTGGGCTCCTATGTGGCGCTGACGCCGAAAGGCGGCAGCTATTGGGGCTGCTGTCCCTTCCACAATGAAAAAACGCCCTCCTTCCACGTTTTGCAGGACAAGCAGTTCTATCACTGCTTCGGCTGCAAAAAGGGCGGCGGCGTCATCAATTTCATCATGGATATCGAGAATCTCTCCTATCCCGACGCCATCCGTTTCCTGGCCAAGCGGGTCAACATGGAGGTGCCGGAGGACCGGGAATCCGCCGACGCCGACCGGCTGCGCAAGCGGCTGCTGGCCCTGAACCGGGACGCCGCCCGGTGGTACTATGAGGTGCTGCAAAGCGACGATGGCGCGGCCGTCCGGGCGTATCTCAACAAGCGGGCCATTCAGCGGAAGATCGCCGTGCGCTTCGGCATGGGCGCGTCGCCGGACAGCTGGGACGCGCTGCTGCGGGCCATGACCGCAAAAGGCTACACCAAGCAGGAGCTGCTGACGGCGGGGCTGATCGTGGCCAACAAGAGCGGCGGCTTTTACGATAAGTTCCGCAACCGGCTGATGCTGCCGGTCATCGACGTGCGGGGCGACGTGGTGGGCTTCGGCAGCCGCGTCATCGACAAGTCGGAGCCGAAATACATGAACAGCACCGAAACGCCGGTATACAGCAAACGCCGGGTGCTGTACGGTATGAACCTGGCGAAAAAGACCAAGCGTCCCAACATGATCCTGTGCGAGGGCAACCTGGACGTGGTGACGCTGCATCAGGCGGGGTTCGACAACGCGGTGGCTTCCATGGGCACGGCGCTGACCACCGAGCAGATACGACTGCTGGGCCGGTACACCAAGGAGCTGGTGCTGTGCTACGACAACGACAACGCCGGGCAGCTGGCCACGGCGCGGGCGCTGGAGATGCTGAACAACACCGAATTCACCGTCCGGGTGCTGACGCTGCCCCGGCGGCTGGTAAACGGCGAATATGTGAAGCAGGACGCCGACGATTTCATCAAATACCAGGGCGCTCCCGCCTTCGAGAGCCTGCTCTCCGGCAGCGCCAACGGCGTGGAGTTCCGCATGGCCCAGGCGGCCGCCAAATACGACCTGAAAACCGACCAGGGCCGCATCGACTACACCGCCGAGATCAGCCAGACCCTCTCCGAGCTGAACAACGCCGTGGAGCGGGAGGTCTACGCCGCCCGCGCCGCCGAGGCGGCGGGCCTGTCCCCCGACGCCGTGCGGCAGGAGGTGGAGCGGGCCGCCCGCAAGCGGCGGTACGCCGCCCGCAGAAAGCGGGAGCGGCAGGAGCTGAACCCGGCGCTGACGGCCCAGCCCGCGGCGCGGAGCAGCCGCTACGCCAACCTCCGCAGCGCCATGGCGGAGGAGGGCGTGATCCGCTTGCTGCACCTGGACCCCACGCTGTTCGGCGACGCGCCACCTCTGGCGGAGGAGGAGTTCTCCTCGCCGCTGCTGGGCAGGATATTCGCCGCCATGTGGCCCAGGCGGTATGACCGCACCGGCCTCTCCGCCCTGACGGCGGAGCTGTCCGGCGACGAGATGAGCCACCTGACCACGCTGCTGCAAAAACCGGAATCCACCGCCAACGCCCCCCAGGCCCTGGCGGACTACATACGGGTCATCCGCGAGGAGCAAGCCAAACGGGACGACTCCGGACTGGACCCGCTGCTGTTGGCACAAGAGACATTCAAAGATAAGAAACGATATGGAGGAAAGCGCACATGACCGACAAGACGTACACCAAGCAGGAACTGGAAGGCATGGCCAACGCTCTGCTGGCCGAGGATGACAAGAAGAAAAAGGCCGCCGAGGCCGCAAAGCCCGCCGAGACCAAACCCGAAGCGTCCGACGACGCCAAGAGCAAGGACAAGGGCAAGCTGGACGACAAGACCATCGCGTCTCTGCCCGCCGCGGCGCTGATCATGGCCAACGAAAAGCTCCGCGATATGCTGGTCAAGGGCAAGAAGAAGGGCAAGCTGGATTCCGCCGAGGTCAGCGACGTGCTGGACGAGATGGATTTGGAGAGCGATCAGATGGACCGCATCTACGACTCGCTGGAGGCCCTGGGCATCGAGGTGGGCAGCGAGGAGTTTCTGGTGGACCTGAACGACGACATCGAGCCCCCCATGGAGGAGATCGCCGAAATCGAGGAGGAGGAGCTTGTCGACCCCAACACCCTGGTGGACAGCTTCAATATCGACGACCCCGTCCGTATGTACCTGAAGGAGATCGGCCGTGTGCCGCTGCTGAACGCTGACGAGGAGGTGGTCCTGGCCACCGCCATGTCCGCCGGACGCGCCGCCCAGGAGCGCATGGACCAGGCCGCCGCGGACGGCGAGACCATCCCCGACGACGAGCTGGCCCAGCTGAAAAAGGACATCAAGGAGGGCAGCAAGGCCAAGCAGAAGCTGGCCGAGGCCAACCTCCGTCTGGTGGTGTCCATCGCCAAGCGCTACGTGGGCCGCGGCATGCTGTTCCTGGACCTGATCCAGGAGGGCAACCTGGGCCTGATCAAGGCCGTGGAGAAGTTCGACTATACCAAGGGCTACAAGTTCTCCACCTACGCCACCTGGTGGATCCGTCAGGCCATCACCCGCGCCATCGCCGACCAGGCCCGCACCATCCGCATCCCCGTACATATGGTGGAGACCATCAACAAGGTCATCCGCGTCAGCCGCCAGCTGCTGCAGCAGCTGGGCCACGACCCCTCCCCGGAGGAGATATCCGCCGAGATGGGCATGCCCGTGGACAAGGTCCGCGAGATTTTGAAGATCGCCCAGGAGCCCGTCTCTCTGGAGACCCCCATCGGCGAGGAGGAGGACAGCCATCTGGGCGACTTCATCCCCGACGAGGGCGCGTCCGAGCCCAGCGAAGCCGCCAGCTTCACGCTGCTGAAGGAGCAGCTGGTGGACGTGCTGTCCACCCTGACCCCCCGCGAGGAGAAGGTGCTGAAGCTCCGCTTCGGCATCGAGGACGGCCGCACCCGCACCCTGGAGGAAGTGGGCAAGGAGTTCAACGTCACCCGTGAGCGCATCCGCCAGATCGAGGCCAAGGCCCTCCGCAAGCTCCGCCACCCCAGCCGCAGCAAGAAGCTGAAGGACTTTTTGAACTGAGCTATGTCATTCCGCGCCAGTGAACACACTGGCGTGGGAATCCGTATCCGAATAAAGGAGAAACGGATTGCCACGTCGCTTCGCTCCTCGCAATGACACATCTTACTATCTCCCACCGAAAGGAGAATCTTATGATCCTTGATTTCAACGCCATGCCCGCCAACGCCGTGCCCCACTTCAAGGGCGGCGAGGGCCAGGCTATCGTCTGTAAATACGACGACCCCCGTATGGGCGCGGTGGTGCGCCTGACGCTGCCCGCCGGGTCCTCCATCGGCCTGCACACCCATACCGGCAACTGCGAGATCATCTATGTCCTGTCCGGCAGCGGCCGGTGCATCGACGACGATACCCAGTACCCCGTCGCTGCCGGGATGTGCCACTACTGTCCGGAGGGCCACACCCACAGCATCGTCAACAACGGCGATACCGACCTGGTCCTCCTGGGCGTCCTGCCCAATGTGAAATAAGGTGTATTGACAAACACTGAAAAATGGATATAATAAAAGCAAGGGTATTACTGCGAAGCGGTTTTAGCCCGGTTTCGTTAAATTTTCTTGTTCAAGAAAACCGTCACTTGGCCGAGTGGCGGTTTTCCAATTTGATCTTCAATGTAAAGACAAGTCCAAACAAATGAAAGGTCAATGTAATAGGCATGATATCACCTCCTTTCGGAGATGATCCGAGCCAAACCGCCGTGCGCCTTTTATGTAATACCCTTGCTGCGGGGAAACTCCCCGCAAGAACAAGTGTAGCACATATCCGAAATGTTGTCAATATATCCCCGAAAGGAGACCTCCACCATGGATAAAACCCTTGGCTACATTCTCTGCACCCAGTCCCCCGGTCTGTTTCTGGCGGCGGTCATGCTGCTGCTGTTCTATCTGGTCCGCCACCGGGAGCATCACCTCCGCGCCGTCATCGACCTGGTGCTGGCCATCGTCTGTGCGGCGGGCGGCGTGGCGCTGTACTTTGTGGGTATGGGCGCGGGCCACTTCACCATCCAGAATTTCTACGCCATCCGCACCCCCGGCTGGATCGGCCTGGGGCTGGTGCTGCTGCTGAACGTCTGGCTGGTAGTCCGCGGCTTTCTGGCGGTGAACCGCCGCCGCAACGCGGAAAAGCGGGCCAACCGTGCGGCCAACCGCGCCGCCCTCCAGCGGGAGCAGAGCAGCGGCGGAAAGGACGACCCCATCGCCGCTGACGGCGACATGAACGGAAAATAAACAAAACCCCCCTGCCATAGCGGCGGGGGGTTCGTTTATCTGCTTGACAAAATTTCAATTTTGTGTATAATAAAAGCAAGGGTATTACCGCGAAGCGGTTTGACCTTACCGTTTTGAATTTTCTTATTTATCTAAGAAAACCGTCACCGGCCAGGGTGGCGGTTTTCCCATTTGATCCGTAGAGTAAATACGAGACCGAACACGTGGAACGTTATGGTAATGGGCATCTTCTCACCTCCTTTCGGAGGGATCGAGCCAAACCGCCGCGCTTTTTATGTAATACCCTTGCTGCGGGGAACCCCCGCAAGAACAAGTGTAGCAGATGTTCGATATTTTGTCAACAAAAAACGAAAACCGCCACCCGGCACGGTGACGGTTTTCTTGAATTCATAAAAACCTAAACAAACCGGGTTAAAACCGCTTCGCAGTAGATACCCTTGCTTTTATTATATCTATTTTGCCCGATTTGTCAAGCGGGGAAAATGTAGGGGCGGACGACTCTGTCCGCCCCGCCCGTGCGTAACGAAATGCTCCTTGTGGTGTCATTCCGAACCAGTGACCGATGTCACTGGTGTGGGAATCCGCAATTTTATACCGGAGCAAGGGAGACGGATTGCCACGCCAGTCTGCGGACTGGCTCGCAATGACAGAACAAGAACACCGTGTATTTACCGTCAGGACGGATACCCCAAGGGCACTCGTTCTGCTGCGCTTCACAGCGCTCATCATCCGCCCCTACAACCCGTTCAACGGTACGCCCTCGCATATATAATAAAGTATCCCCCCCCGGCGACTGTCTCCCCACCGGTAACAAAGATGATGCAAAAGGTTACACTTTGGAAACAATCCACCCAAACCCCTTGACGCGGGCGAAAAATATGCTATACTGGCAACTGTAAAAACGGTAACACGTTTTTGCGAAAAAATTTTTTATGGAGGAAACAAACATGAAGAAGATTGTTGCTCTGGTTCTGGCCATGGTTATGGCTCTGAGCCTGTGCACCGTCGCCTTCGCTGCTGACTACAAGACTGGCGACAAGTTCTATGACAGCAAGACCAGCGGCAAGGGCTACGTCTACACCTACGTCAAGGCCAGCCAGTACAAGGCTAGCGAGACTCTGTCCAACAACGTTGCTTATCTGATTGCTTACAACATGGATGACGACGGCGAACCTACTGGTGCTCCTGCTGCTTACTACTTTGTCGCTGATAAGGGCGGCAAGACCCTGTATGAGGATGCAAGCACTGTCGCTTCCATCACCCGCGGTGACGAGATTACCGCGGCCGATGGCGAGAAGTACAACTACACTGCTGTTGCTGTTGACGCAGAGAAGTGGTCCTGCACCACTACTAAGCACGACGCTGGTTACAAGTTCACCGGCACCGATGATGATACCTACTATGCTAAGCCCGATGACAACGGCAACCTGCGTCTGCTGGTTGACGGCAAGATCGTGAAGGCTACCAAGCAGGATCCTTATCGTGGCATCAAGGGCCAGCACATCCTGACCGTCCCCAAGGCCGGTGCTAAGGAACTGGATATCGGTGTGTACGAGGCTTACTGCGCTGCCTGCCACAAGACCCTGAAGTGGTCCGACAAGAACATCAACGGCGCTGGCGCTCTGTACTCTCTGGATGACAACACTGCTCAGTGGGTTATCACCAACAACAAGTCTGTTGCTATCCCCAACGGCTATGAGCTGCTGAGCGGCAACGTCTATGTTATCGGTGAGGGCACCAAGGACGACGGCAAGAAGGACGGCATCGATTCCGCTAAGACCTTCGACGCTGGTGTTGCCATGTACGTTGGCATGAGCCTGCTGTCCGTCGCTGGCGGCGCTGTCGTCATCGGCAAGAAGAAGGAGTTCTAATTAACCCTTACGGTTGACTTGATTCCATAAAAAAGAGACTGCTTCGGCAGTCTCTTTTTTTATGCGCATGGTACGGTTTTCCCTTTGCCTACTTGACATTTATCTTGAAATGGGTATAATAAAAGCAAGAGGCGCTGCGACAAGCGGTTTGGTCTCAACTCAAGATTTTGGTTTTACGAAAGAAAACCGTCACTTGGCAGAGTGGCGGTTTTCCCATTTTATCCGAATGCTGAACACGAGTAAAATGTAGGGGCGGACGCCCCTGTCCGCCCCCATAATATTCTACCGAACTGCCTTCAAAGACAAGATGGATGCTACGGCGGCATAGCCGCCGAGATCGGAGGCTAAAAACATGCCACCGGCATGTTTTTTTTAACGCACCGACTCTTGCTTTTCTTATACCCAAAACAGAGATTTTGTCAAGTGGGGAAATGCTGACCTTACGCCATCTCCGGCCGTTCGTCCCCATAGAAGAACACCGCCACCGTTCCGGGGCCCGCGTGGCTGCCAATAATGGTGCCGATATCGCAGATGCGGATGCGGCCCTTCACGTGGGGGAACCGCTTTCCCAGCGCGTCGGCCAGCTGCGCCGCCAGATCGGGACACTGGGAGTGGCATATCCAGCACCGCTGATCGTACTCCGTGCCGCCCTGGGCGTGCTGCTCCATGGCGTCCACCGTGGCGGCGATGGCCTTGTGCTTGCCACGTACCTTGTCGTAGGCTTTGATGGCGCCCTTGTTGTCCAGCCGCATCAGCGGGCAGATGTTCAGCACCGTGGCGATGGCCGCCGCCGCGCCGGACACGCGGCCCGTGCGCCGGAACTGGGTCATGTCGGTGGAAAAGAACTGGTGATGCACGGTGTTGCGGTGGTCCATGGTCCACTGATAGGCCTCGTCGATGGACGCGCCCGCGTCCCGCATATCGGCCACTGTGTCCACCAGCAGCCCGTAGCCGGAGGAGGAGCACAGGGTATCCACCACCAGCAGCTTTTGGTGGGGGAACTTCTCCCGCAGCAGCTCCGCCGCCAGAAAGGCGTTGTGGATGGAGCCGGACTGGCCGGAGGTGAAGCCCAGGTGCAGTACGTCGCCGCCCTGCTTCAGCAGGCCCTCGAAGAATTCCACGTACTCCGCCACGTTGATCTGGCTGGTCTGGGGCAGCTTGCCCGCCGCCAGCATCTGGTAAAACCGGGGCAGTGCGCCGGGGTCCCGGCCCATGTCGTCCACATAGGTCACGTCGTCCACCACGTAGGTGTAGAATAGCACCGGAATATGCCGCTCTTCCAGATATTGGTAGGGTACATCCACCGTAGAGCAGCAGCTCAAGGTAAAGTTATGGGACATAGTGTTGAGTCTCCTTTCTCCTCTGGGTTATTATACCAGAATCCAACCCGTTGTCAATAATGCATGACGTAAAGAAAAGTGATGCGGCACATTAGAAAGGGAAGCGATTCCCTATATTGCCAATACCCGCGAAATATGCTATACTACTAAAATAAAGATTAGTCCGCGCATTTGCGCGGTTTTCGGAGGCACATATGCTGGTATTCATGAAGAAAGACACGCCGGAGGCGGCCATTCGCTCTCTGGTGATACAACTGAGCCGTCAGGGCATCGGCGCGGCCCGCGCCGATACCAACGGCCAGGCGCTGCTGACGTTGGTGGGTCCCACCTGGACGCTGGACGAGCAGCGGCTGCTGGCCCTGCCCTACGTGGCGGAGGTAAAGCGTCAGACGCCGCCCTGGCGTTTGGCGTCCCGCCAGACCCACCCGGAGGACACGGTGGTGTCCGTGGGCGGCGTACAGATTGGCGGCGGAAGCTTCTGCCTGATGGCTGGTCCCTGCGCCGTGGAGTCCGATTTGCAGATGAAGTCGGTGGCCCGCACGGTGAAGGCGGCGGGGGCCGCCATGCTGCGGGGTGGCGCGTACAAGCCCCGCACCTCGCCCTATGCCTTCCAGGGCTACGGCGCGCCTGCGCTGGAGCTGCTGGCCCAGACGGGAAAGGAAATGGGCCTGCCCACCGTGTCGGAGATCACCGACGCGGCTCAGCTGCCCCAGTTTGAGCAGGTGGATATGCTGCAGGTGGGCGCCCGGAATATGCAGAATTACGAGCTGCTGCGGGCTCTGGGCGACCAACCCAAGCCGGTGCTGCTGAAGCGGGCCGTGGGCGCCACGGTGGAGGAGCTGCTGCAGTCGGCGGAGTACGTTCTGGCGAGCGGCAACCCCAATGTGGTGCTGTGTGAGCGGGGGGTACGGTCCTTCTCTCAGACCAGCCGGGCGGCGCTGGACGTCAGCGCTATCCCGGTGCTGAAGGGGATGACCCACCTGCCGGTGATCGTGGACCCCAGCCACGCGGCGGGGGACGCGGCGCTGGTGCCGCCGTTGGCGCTGGCCGCCGTGGCGGCGGGCGCGGACGGCCTGCTGATCGAGGTACATGACCGGCCCGCCGCCGCCCTCAGCGACGCGGCCCAGTCCCTCAGCTGCACCGCCTTTGCCGAACTGGCGGAGAAGATCAAAAAGGTGCGCGAAGCCATTGAAGCGTGACCGCCGGCGCAAGCGCCGTGAAGTCATATACAGGAGGATATCGCTATGCCCCATGTTCACGTCACCGTTACCGGAAAGCACACCAAGGAGTGGAAGCAGGACTTGATGGATTTTGCCGCGGCCACCATCCACGCCAACACCAGCACACCGCTGAAAAATGTGTACGTCTACATCCATGAGATGGAGCCGGAGAACGTCCGCAAGACCGCGCCCATCGTGCGTATCGACTGGACCACCATCCCGGACCGCACCCAGCAGGCGAAAAACGCCATCATGACGGCCCTGACCGACAAGCTGGCGGAGATCACCGGAGAGAATAAGATGGAGATCAGCATCCTCATCAACGATATCCCGCTGGCCTGCGGTATGCTGGGCGGCATCTCCCGCGCAGACAACTGCGACTGGTGATGCAAGGCGGCAGAACAGAAGATGATGGAGGTCGACGAAAAGAAAAGGTAGTGATTGGCGGTTTTCTTTCCCTGTTGGGGAGCATCTGGGCGTTGGCAATCAGGTTTATTGCCGAGAACCATCTGGTGTCCGCCTGGACAACACCTCCGGGACGGTTTTTGACCACCCTGGCGGAAATGAAACTGGTGCTTCTTTTCTCACTGGCAATTCTTTTTGTGGTACTTGGCATTGCTATTATGGCGATAGAGTTCTTCCGAAAGGACAAATGAAATTTATTATATGGTGCATAAACAACAGGCGTGACCGCAGCGGTCACGCCTGTTTGTCAATCGGTGGTAAACCCAGAACGTCACAGATATGCCTTGCTTCTTCCTCCGTTTCAGCCGGAGCGATCACCATATAGTCGTCCTGCTCATCGAACCGACTCGTAACAAGTACATAACCGTCATGTTCCTTGTTTGTATACAGCCAACCCTCTCCATCAAAACCCGAACCGGAATTATAGAAGAGCCCGCCGGATAAGTGATCGCCGGAGGCGTCATCCATGACCTTGAAATCCAAATCCCAGGTATCTTCCTTGTGGGTATATTCCAACATATCAATTTGGAATTTCCCGGCGAAGGATTGGCGTGATGGCGCGGCCAGTGTGTGCGTCCATGTACCGTCTATTGTCAGGGTCGTATGCTCCGAATTTCCGTCATGGATCACCACAGCGGGCAGCGTCACGCTGGCGTTCGTCTTGATCGGCATAAACAGACACAGCGCGGCAATGAGCAGGCAGACACATACCGCTATTCCCAGGATGAACTTCTTCGACTTCATAGAGAACCCCTTCCTATATCGTGCCCGGATGTATTTTACTCCTCGTCCTCAAACAGGCATTGGGCCAGCTTGTTGAACATATGGTCCCGGTGGCGAATCACCTCCACGTCCCGGCCGTCGGAGTAGTCGTAGAACCCCGCGCCGTTCTTCACGCCCAGCCGGTCGTGCTCAATGCACTCGCTGATGAGGCCGAAGGGCTCCGTGGCGTTGCACAGGTCGGCAAAGGTGTACTTGGCGATGTTGTGGTGGATGTCCAGACCGCCCAGGTCGCAGGTCTCGAAGGGGCCGAAGCAGGCGTACCGGAAGCCCAGGGCGTATTTCATCACGTCGTCCACTGCCTCCGGGCTGGCGATGCCCTGCTGCACGATGTGGAGGGACTCCCGCAGGATGGCCTGCTGCAAGCGGTTCAGCACGAAGCTGGGGGCGTCCTTCACGATGACGGGCTTTTTCTTCATGCCAAGTGCCACCTGACGGACACATTCCGCCGTCTCCGGCGCGGTCTTTTCGCCCTCCACGATCTCAATGAGGGGGATGATGTGGGGCGGGTTCATCCAGTGCATTCCAGCGAAGCGCTCCGGGTGAGTGACAGCCTCGGCGATTTTGGTGATGCTCAATCCGGAGGTGTTGCTGCACAAGATGGCGTCCTCCGCCACGACGGCGCACAGCTTGCGGTAGAAATCGTGCTTGACCTCCAGCTTTTCCAGGATGGCCTCCACCAGAAAATCGGTGTCCGCCAGGTCCTCCAGCCGGTCGGTGAAGGAGATGCGGTCGATGAGGGCGGCGGACTGCTCCGCCGTCAGCTTGCCGCTGGCCATTTCGGTCTGTTGATTCAGGGCGATCATGTCCCGCGCCTTGTCCAGGGCGGCGGGGAACAGGTCATAGAGCTTCACGGGGTATCCGGCGGCGGCAAAGGCCTGGGCCAGCGAGTAGCCCATGGTGCCTGCTCCGGCGATGGCAACGCGGCGGATGTCTTTCATAGCGGCGTCCTCCTGCATTTATAATATGGTGATATTTTACCATATTGCAGCAGATGGGCGCAATAAAAAGTTCCGGTGCATTGCACCGGAACTTTTTTATTGCTTTTTGCAATGATGGCGTTCGGCTTAGAAGCAGCCCTGCTCCATCATAGCCTCGGCGACCTTCTTGAAGCCAGCGATGTTGGCGCCGGCAACCAGATCGTAACCCAGACCGTACTCGGCAGCGGCCTCGGCGGAGACCTTGTGGATGTTCTCCATCATCTTGTGCAGCTGGTGGTCGACCTCGTCGGCAGTCCAGACCAGACGCTCGGAGTTCTGGGACATTTCCAGAGCGGAGACGCCCACGCCGCCGGCGTTAACAGCCTTGGAAGGAGCAACGATGATGTGCTTCTGCTGACGCAGGAAGTTCAGAGCCTCGTTGGTGGTGGGCATATTGGCGACCTCGATGTAGTACTTCACGCCGGAAGCAGCGATCTTCTCAGCGGACTCCAT